>CAYHCZ010000302.1:0-1517 GCA_964355295.1 uncultured Methanomicrobia archaeon | reverse complement strand
TCCGTCAACCTTGCTGTTTCCTCAGCGTTAAACGATACCCTTTCTTCTCAGCGAGGTCAGCTAAAATCGAATGAAGCACCTTAGATTTACCTCTGACGTCAAATCCATAGGATTCTTTTTGTGCACGAGTGCATGCTTCTTTCAGTTCTTCAACATCTAACACCGTTGCAGCAATACAGTAAAAACTTCTTGAACGACCCTCGTTGAAGTATGCTAGCATCTCTTTGAGCAAATGCTGTCGTTGCTTCTGTATTCGTTCAAATTCACTAATTCCTCTCTTTTGTATAAACGAAATATCACGCTCAAGTGTTTGATAACATTTGAAGCTATCACTCTTTTTACCCGCTTCCCTGTGTTTCTTCCATTTTTCACAGGTTTTATTTTCTGTGCACTCCCAGCAAAACTCAACCCCTTTCTTCTTTACAGCACACGTGATAAACGAACAGCCAACAGCCATTCTGCTTGTGCTCTTGCACCCCAGACATCGACTTGGTGCCTGAGTATTGTACATAGGACACAATCTGCAAGAAAGCCCGCAGATCCCAATCGCTTGATATTTTATTTGCATAATCGTTAGCTTCCACTCTAATGGTCAAACTAAGGGCTTGCAAAAGCTTGAAAGATATGTAGTCAATGTTCAAAATACATTGTTCGGCATAGTGGTTCTATTTGTTGAAGCGAGGAAGAAACAAACGCCATATTGCGGCCCCCAATTGTCTAAAAAACGAGCACAAGTAGGTTAGCTATCTGCCTCCATGTCTAGGCCATATTGGTAGGCCTGCTTATACGGTCAAAATATAAAGCTTTACTTTCTATTATTATGATGCATAACAGTATCCAAAATAGACGTAAAAAGGAGGTGAAAAACGTGGACGTAGAAGCAGAAAAATGTGATCTGTGTGGTACTCCCGCCTCTCCTGGCGCTGCGTACTGCGTGGCCTGTGGCGAGGCATTGAAGCGTAAAACGGCGCCGATCGAACAGAAGTCACAAGGCCCTCCTACAAAAGTGGTGGCGATCACGTTGACCGAGAGCAATTTCGAGAAAATCAACAAGATGAGAGGGGGCGTCTCTATAAGCGACTACATAGCTGAGCTGGTTGCTGAGCATCTCAAGAAGCAGAAGAAAATCCCGCCAGAGGTCATTGACATGGCAGAAATCAGTTAGATTATATTTCCTCTCCCTTCTTCATTATCCTCATTCGTCAGAAGGAAGCACGTAAGAGGTTCTTTAACCTATTCAAGAAGCGTTTTTATGGTGTAGTTTCTCTTTCTTTCTGCTAGTGTAGTAAGGGGGTAACTAATCCAATGACTAGGCATGTTACGCCAATGATACCACTTTGCGCCCAGTAAATCCATAGCAGCGTTCTTACTAAAGAAGTTGAATCGACCAATTTCATAATGGAACGTGTGTTTACGAAGTCTACTAACGAACGCGGAAACGACGTTTACAAGGGAGTCGGGAGAAATACGACTATGCCTACGAGCCGCGTTTAAAAAAAGAAAAAAGAAGGGAAAAA
>CAYHCZ010000301.1:0-1529 GCA_964355295.1 uncultured Methanomicrobia archaeon | reverse complement strand
AGCGGAAATACGAGGGACGCTGAGGCTTGTTTTGAAGGAGCGGAAATAAGTTTATCAAATCATTATCAAATACGCTTAACAGCTAGAGTACCGTATACTTTTGCGCCTTGGGGAAGACTCGGAATCGCTACATTTCTTGTAAAATAGTTACTAAACTCTTTGTTAGCGCTGCTATCAGCTAAAACGGCTGAGAGTAACTGAATCTGCAATTGACGAGATCAAGTCACTTCTTTTTTTAAATCAGATCGAAACGGCGCATTTTAACGAAAAAGAATCCAAAAAACAGATGGGCGGCGTTGCACTTCGAGTGTAGAACGCTCGGGACCGATTTTACTATTCAGCCGTCATGGTCGATTGACCGTAAGTATATGGTCGAAACGCTTAGGTCAATGATAGTTTAAACGAAATTCGCGGGAAGCGGTTTACCCCGCTGCACGAGTAGGAACTCAGATCCACCCGAACGAATAAGGCAAAGAATGGTCAAAAAAGAGGATTATGACAGATAAGAAGCTTTGCAGATTTTGCCACGCAACTGTGGAGCATCATGGAATGTTTTGCATTAACTGCGGTGCTCCTGTCGAGGAGCCATCGCACGGTGACAATGAAGCGAATAAACCCACAGCGCTACAAACGGAATACGTACTCGATGAAATCAGAAAACTAGAGGCGCTGCGTGATGAGGATGTCGTTACAGAAAAAGAGTTTCAAGAGCAAAGAAGGAATTTAATCGGAACCCTAACTGCGGTCAAAGCAAAAAAAGATGACCCGCGTCGTTCGGGTGATGGATAGCACGCGTCAAGAATAAAGGAAGCGCGAAAGCTCCCCTATTAATTCACCAAGAATCACCGCTTCATTGCTTCTGATGCTTCTGCTCGGGCTTTCCGAGCTCCTCTAAAGGCTTCCTTCAATGCTTCGTAGGACACTATTTCGTGTGGTTTCATTAGCATAAAGGGGAAGTTTGTGTTCGCCAGCTGAAGTGCATCTTTGGCCTCTCCCGTGCCAATTAAGTATCCTGATCGTCCATTTGTGAAGCCGCCGTAATCTAGTATTACACCTGCCTTCATCAAGCTGTCAATCCCTGCCCACATCAACTCTTAGAACTTTGCACTTTCTTCCAGGTCCGACGGCGATTGGTGTCGGGAGGGATATCGGTGACGTCGACAGGGACGATGAAGGCATCGCGAGGGCTAAGAATGCCGGCAGAAATATGGCGTAGCTTCTGAAGGCCGTGACCAGATGAGAGACGTCCGCTCTTTCGAAGGAGGGCAACGGTTTGCCGATTAACAAATTTCCTAAAAAGGAGTTAAAATGAATACAGTTAACGACACGACACAGCCATCATTGGATAGCATGGTCGTCAACGATGTGTATGTGCAGTATTGGAAGGACGTACATTTAGCAGATTAACAAGTAAGGCGAAACGTTCAATCACCTTCGAAGGAACCCTAATAGAAGAAGGGACCCGAAAAATAGGGCAACAAATATTCCGAATACAATTATTACGCTAATTGCCGCCTTACGAAGGTAGT
>CAYHCZ010000300.1:0-1582 GCA_964355295.1 uncultured Methanomicrobia archaeon | reverse complement strand
CACCTGTAATCGTCAAGCCGCTAATACGCACGCTGGGGCTCGTTAACAGGAAGACATCTTTACTCGCATCGGCGGCCCGCACGGTGGGTCGCGCACTCGCAGCTGTGATCGTTAGCGGCTTGTTCACGACGACGTTCTCAGTGTACGTGCCGGGAGCAATGCGTACTGTATCGCCTGATGCCGCCGCATTTACTGCTTGCTGAATGGTTTTGTACTGCCCATTGGTACCTACAGTCAGCTCTGCTGCGCTCGCTGGAACCACTAAAGTGGCCAAAACGATAAGAGCAACAGCAGCAAACAACAGGGACTTAAATAATAATTTTGAGCACTGCATGTCTAGACCAATTGGGCCAGTTACAAGACTGGATGACTGACATTACTAACGCGAACATGCATTTATAACTGACGAACCAGTCGTTGCAAGATGTCGAGTAGCAAGTTTTAGGGTGACAAAGTTCGTGAAGCTCGCGAGGGTTCTAATCGATTTTGGACGATGATGACAAACTAACCCATGACCGCGCGCAATTATTCTTTTGTCGGACAACAGCTATGTATATGACGAATAGGGACCAACGTCATTAAGGTGATGGCCTGCTCCCCCCTGTAACGCTGAGACATCTCAAGACGCTCACCGATTGTACAGGCATTTTTCAGCACGCTAAGTACTCAATTCCAAACAGATTTGAAGGGTACTGCACTGACGACAACGTTAGGGCGTTGCTCGTAACTGCAAAACACTACAACGTGTTCAAGGATGAGTCTATTTTTGACTTGTTAACGACTTACTTAGCCTACGTCTTTTACGCGCAAAACAAAGATGGCTCGATGCACAATTTCATGAGCTTCCGACGTAATTTTCTCGATTCGGAAGGTGACAACGACGACGTATTGGGAAGGACGCTCTGGGCCTGCGGTTACGTCTGCTGCATATTGCGCCTTCCAGCGAGCGTCCGTGGCGTCGCTCGTGTAATATTTGATCAGGCAGCAAAACACGCGACTATCGACTTGTCGCTGCGAGGGATGGCTTACTCGCTTTTAGGGTTCTATCTTTCAAGGGCCTCAACTTACGACGCACAAGAAAAAATCAAAGCGCTGTCATCTGAACTCCTTAATAACTATAAGGATGCACGGGCTTCCAACTGGGAGTGGTTTGAAGATGTCATGTCTTACTCAAACGCTCGATTACCACACGCGATGATTCTCGCTTACGATGCCATCAGAGATCCGCAACTGCTTTCGTGTGGTGAAAAAACGTTACGTTTTCTGTGGGATGAGGTTCTAACATCTAAAGGTGAGATAAACGTCATAGGAAACAACGGCTGGTATGTCCGTGGAAAAAAGCGAGCCATCGGCGATGAGCAGGCTATAGACGTCGGAGCAATTGTCGAAGCTTTCATAGACGCTTACAAAGTCACCGGTAACGTGAAGTATTATCGGAACGCGCACACATGCTTCAGCTGGTTCATGGGCAACAACCTGCTGCACGCTCCAATCTATGACGAGGCCACAGGAGGTTGTTTCGACGGTTTATCGCTCCAAGAAGGCGTAAATCAAAATCTCGGGGCTGAATCAACAATCGCTT
>CAYHCZ010000299.1:0-1583 GCA_964355295.1 uncultured Methanomicrobia archaeon | reverse complement strand
CGAGTGACGTGAAGTATAAAGGGGGCAAATTGTACGTAAGCGCTGAAGATACGTTGCGTGGACAATGCCTCGAACTTGAAGCGGACTTGGTGGTTCTTTCGACGGGCATTAAGCCTTCTCAAGGAACGGTCCAAGTTGGGCAGACACTCGGCATCGAACTGAGTGATGACTTATTCGTGAAGGAAAAACACCCAAAACTTGAAGGCGCTAGTACAAACACCAAAGGAATCTACGTCTGCGGCACCGCGCAAGGCCCCAAAGATATCACTTATAGCGTTTTACAAGCAGATGCGGCTGCTCTCGAAGCGCTGTCGCTTGTTGGCCAGGACTACGTATCTATAGAACCGCTTTCGGCCTTCGTTAAGGAGAGCTGCAATGGTTGTGGTATGTGTGTGCGACAGTGCAAGAATAACGCCATAAAGATGGTGGATCGCAGAGCAACGGTCGATCCGATGCTATGCACCGGTGGCGGTGCGTGTGTTCACATTTGCCCTATTGACGCGCTTGATTTACACGGATGTACGGAAGCCCAACTGGAGGCGTCCATACGAGGCGTCCTTGCAGGCAAGGGCAAAAAAGAGATAAGGAACATAGCGTTTCTAGACACAAAAATTGGGTATGCAGCAGCTGACAATATTGGCGCAGCACGACTCCGCTACCCCCCTTCTATTCGGATCATAAGTGTGCCGTCAGTGTTACGACTAGCGCCTCAACACATAGAGCTGGCGTTCCAATTGGGCGCTGATGGCGTTTTTATCGGACAAGGGTTCGAAGCCGAGAGTTGCGGCGAAAACTTCGAAACTGTCGAAACGAGGCTCAACGATTTGAGCAAAAAAGTTGCACAGCGTGGGATTGACCCCGCACGACTCAAGATTTACCGCGTTTACATCCCACATTTCGTGGGCTTACACAAGCGTCTTATGCAGTTTGATGACAAGATCAAACACACTAGCAAGATGCAAGAGGAGCTCGCAACGCCGTAAGTCCGTGCTATAAAATTATATGCCAAAATCAAACGTGCCCATAAGAAGCATAGACGAGATTAACGCCAAGATAAGAGCCGGGGAAGTCACCGTTTGCACTGCCTTCGAGTTTTGCAATATGGTACGGGCTCACGAAGACGTCAGAGAAGTAGACGTAGTTACCAGTGGCACGAAGGGCATCATGAGCGGAACCTACGCCACCTTGTCTTTTCGCGCCACGGATCCAAATGTCTTCGAGACAGCCCAAATGGCGTGGCTCAATGATGTGCCAGCTACCGTTGGTCCGTGTCCCAACGAACGTCTTGGGTTGCTTGATTTGATGGTTTGCGGGACTGCGGTGAGCCGGACCGACACCAAATATGGAGGGGGCCATCTTTTTCGCGATGTTGTAAGAGGGAACGATATCGACTTTGATATATTAACAACTGCGGGACCCCATATAGAAGGTCAGACAAGCCTTGACGACATGCAATTTGCGAGGCTCTCAGCTACTCGCAACGTATTTAGGAACTACAACGCATTTGTTAACCCTAACGACAGTTGCATCAAGTCCATTTTTTCTGTGACGTGTCTCGAAGGGCCATACAAAGAAGCAAGCTT
>CAYHCZ010000298.1:0-1584 GCA_964355295.1 uncultured Methanomicrobia archaeon | reverse complement strand
TTCAGTAGGAACAGTAATATACTGTTGTCTTCTGCTGCGTTAGACCGCAATATAGGGGCGTTTTCTACAGAGCATCGCACTCGAGGCCGGCGCTAACTTCGCACGGGAGCTTCGTCGAGTCATGACCGGCTATGAGTGAGGCGTCATAATGGATAATGATTTAATCTTTTATCACAGCGATGTTTTAAAAAGCAGGTACTCCCTTCATGAAAGCTCATCCGCACGTTATTATCGTCATTTTGAATTGGAACGGGAAAGAGGATACGGCTGAATGCTTAGATTCACTTTCGCTGATCACCTACCCGAATTTTGCTATAGTCGTTGTAGACAACGCTTCCACAGATGGCTCGGCAGCGTTTTTCAAGCAGAGGTACCCTCATATTGAAATTGTACAAAACAGCACCAATATGGGATTTGGAGCAGGAAATAACGCCGGGATAACATTTGCGGTGAATGTTGGAGCGGATTATGTATTGCTACTTAACAACGATACATTAGCAGACAAACACCTCCTCGATTGTTTAGTGCGAGAAGCTGAAAGCGATAGCACTATAGGCTTCGTTGGACCAAAGATATACCGTCTCTACGAAGGCGAGGCCACAGAATACGACGTATGGAAAACCTTTCGATGGAAAAAAATGCGTCTCGACTCTCGGCAAAAGTCTGCGATTCTTCATTCTGCCGGTGGTTTATTTAATCCGTGGCTGGGAAGAGCACGTCATAGAGGCGCAGGGGAGCTTGATACAGGACAGTACGATGAGCGAGCAACCGTCGATTTCGTGGAGGGTTCGTGTGTATTGGTGAAAAAAAGCATCATTAAAAGAATTGGCATGCTCGACCCTACATATTTTGCTTATATGGAAGACGTGGACTGGTGCTTGAGGGGGGCGGATGTGGGTTATAAAACAGTTTACGTTCCCCTAGCCAAGGTTTGGCATAGGCGCAGTAAGTCCAGCATCCCTCAAACACGATTTTACTACAATACGAGAAACAGGTTTTGGCTGATGCAAAAAAGAACCAAGCTGCAGTATGTGACATTCCTTTTCAGCTTCTTGCTAATTAATGTGCCTTTGTCCATTATTATAGCCGCAGTTTATCAGAGAGGGGCAGAGACTCTAAAAGCGTTTTTTAAGGGTATAGCAGATGGGCTTGGAACACATCCAGTTCAACATGAGTAGCAATCGATACCGCACTAAAAGAGATTTAAAGATGAAACGTCGATTGAGGGCAATCGTCGTGCGCTTTGATGGAAGTTCCTCGGTTTTCCAGTTCTTTTGCGTTGGAGTTTTCGTTTTATCTCACTTCAACACTTACATCGACTTGTTAAGCATCTAAGTCTGTTGATCTGCCACATGGATGCGAATATATTCAGGTACCGCTCGAGCATCCCGACCATCGAAGAAGAAAAAAGGTCTATTTTGCTTTAGAGTCTTCAAGGCGGCTATACGATAACTCAATCTGAGGATAGCACTCCGGTGTTTCATCAGGGCGGGATATCACGTTCTTCTGTACTTCGACATAATACAAATAGGTCCAAGCCGGCTTTGTAATAGGCCATGTCTCAGAACTATGTATGCTGTGCCA
>CAYHCZ010000297.1:0-1586 GCA_964355295.1 uncultured Methanomicrobia archaeon | reverse complement strand
ATTCCGCTGCGTGGAGGCGATTTGACAAGATTGTTGATTTTCCGCTTCCCGACGCATTTATGAGAAAAGAAATATTTGAAAAGATACTAGCTCGTGTTACGGGCACGTTTGACACTCAGAAACTTGCAGATATGACCGATCAATGCACCGGCTCAGATCTCAGGTTGATATTGAGAGAGGCAGTGCTGACGGCGTTGTTTGAAGATAGGACGAATCTAACACAAGGTGACCTTGAAGAGGCCGTCAACAACTTCAGCAAACGATTTGAGCTCAAAATGAGCGCATACGAAAACATCTAACGAAGGAGCTTATGACGAACATACAGCCTATAAGTAGATTAAGGGCGTCAACAAGAAGTCAGCCGCTTGTAGCGCGGAGGTAGCAAACTTGGAAGCTTGCGTAAATATAGGGATGGTAGGACACGTCGACCACGGTAAGACGACCTTGGTGTCCGCCCTTTCAGGTATATGGACAGACCAACACAGTGAAGAAGTGAAGCGCGGCATTTCGATCAGACTCGGATATGCTAACGTCACCTTCAAGAAATGCCCGCAGTGTCCAGAACCAGATGCTTATACAGTCGCATCAGTGTGCGGCAAATGCGGCGCTACAGGAGAACCGCTACGCACTGTTTCATTTGTGGATGCACCGGGACACGAAACCCTCATGGCTACGATGTTGTCAGGGGCTGCGATTATGGACGGCGCGATACTTGTTATTGCAGCAAATGAGCCGTGCCCGCAGCCACAGACTAAAGAGCACCTTATGGCGCTCGATATAATTGGAATTAAAAAGGTAATTGTCGTTCAAAATAAGATTGATCTGGTCTCGCATGACGATTTGCTCATTAACTATGAACAGATAAAGGAATTTGTTAAAGGGACCGTGGCTGAGAACGCCCCGATTGTGCCTATCTCAGCTCAACAAGCGGTTAATATAGATCTGCTAATTGACCTTATCGAAAAGGAGATTCCGTGCGCTGTTCACGATTCGACTAAACCTGCGCAGATGTTCATCGCACGCTCATTCGACGTTAATAAACCTGGGATGGACATCACAAAGCTCCTCGGCGGTGTGATCGGCGGCACATTGAACCAAGGGGAACTCAAGCTGAAAGATGAGATCGAAATACGCCCCGGACGGAGCGTCGAAGTTGGTGGCAAGAACGAGTGGATGCCTATCACATCAACGGTGTCGAGCATCGTATCCGAAAAGGAGAGATTGAAAGTCGCGACGCCAGGGGGCCTGCTCGGTGTAGGAACAAAATTAGACCCTGCGTTGGTGAAGAGTGATTCTCTCGTCGGTCAGATTGCCGGAACACCTGGGACCTTGCCCCCTGTGTGGAAATCGTTTACGATGGAAGTTAAGCTCCTCGAGCGCGTTGTTGGAAGCTCTGACGAGCTTAACGTCGATTCGATACACACAAGTGAGCCACTCATGTTGAGTGTAGGAACGGCAACAACCGTCGGAATCGTTACCAGCGCTCGCGATGCAGCTGTCGAAGTAGCGCTTAAACGACCAGTCTGTGCAAAAATCGGGTCTCGAATTGCCATTTCGAGACGAATTGGCTCTCGATGGCGGCTTAT
>CAYHCZ010000296.1:0-1589 GCA_964355295.1 uncultured Methanomicrobia archaeon | reverse complement strand
TTCCACTAACGGCCGTGCTGGTCCTCATTTTGTACCTTTTAGAATTGTCAGGTCTATGATACCCAAAAACCCCCTTTTCGCTTGTCCTGCAGCGCACTTAAAAAGTCAAATAATTTTTCAGTAAAGTAACTGGCGTCATCAACAATCGGTGAAGCGGATGGACCAAATGGGTTCGTTCGCAATGCTATAGAAAAGGTACGGATACCGCTTCAGTAAGTACGCGATGTACTTCAATTATTCAGCAGTGATGGCTCGGTATGCTCGGGATGTATCGATTGCGAGGTGTCGACAGTCGCCATCAGGAAGATTCGCCAAATCTACACGATACTGAAGCTCGTCGCCAACGTGGAACACGCTCAAGAGCTGTTCGGTGAATGATTCTTGCTCTAATAGGTTTGGGTTTTCGAGGAGCCGAAGTAAGAATGTCCGCTTCGACGCAAAGAAACTGCGCAGGTTTCTTAGGAACTCAGGCGCTGTGGGGTCCTGCTTCCCATAGATGAGCTTGCAATCGTACTGCGTGACGCGTGCGCTCGCTTCCTCAACATCGCGGACTTTCCACGTATTTTTCACCGTAAGCTCGTCGCGAATCTTCCCGACGTGCGGGTCAAACTGAGACAATTGCTTCAGCAGTGGAGTTCCAACCTCACTGAAGTAGACACCGATGACCATATTAACTTTTGAGAGCTGACTTCTCTTTTTCTTGTGCGCTAATCGCCCAGTCGACGATGAGTACGACCAAGAGCACCTCGATTGGCAGAAAGGCGAGATCGCCGACACCGTAGATTCCAATATGATGCAGATCGTGAAAAAGGGAATAATGAATAACATAAAGAATTGCAGAGAGCGCGATGAGAAAGATTCCGAAGTACACTCGTCAGCTAATTTTCACGAGTTTATCACTTTTATGGTTACAGAATTGTCATATTTAAGTGAGCGTTTACAACAAAAAGTCATGGTTAGATGATAAAAAGGCGATAACAAATAACTATCAACGTTTTTAACGACATTTTTTTTAGCGTGACGTCGCACTGAGAAAGGCCGGTAATCCTATATGTTTGGAATGATTCTTTTTGACCTCCTCCTGATATAGACGACGTCATAGGTCAGACGACTCGAGCGCATATTGTGACATACGGCGTGCGTCGCATTGCTGGAAGCACTACACACCTCCGTTGCTGGAGCATGTGCGTGACGTCTACATGCAGTATTGGAGAGATGTCAGATAAGAACCGTGATTGCTGTGTCTTGCAGTGAGTGATCAGCGTATCCCTATTCTTCTGGACCGACTACTTTGACTGCACCGATTTCCAGCAGCGGCCCCAGCATGTTTGCCGCTCCACCATGTTGAACAATTCGTCCGTCAACAACCCGGTCGACGTTAACACCGGTGAAGGCTACCGGTTTGCCTGTTGGTTTAATCCCCAGCCATGACCCCATATGAGTGCCTCGTGCAGTTATGCACGTGACCACCCATTCATCTTCAGCAATCTGGCGTTCGATCGAAAGATGCAGATCGGGGTAAGTCTGGCGAACGCCAATAACGTGCGCCTTGGCGCCCTCGATGCCAACGGAATGCCTCTTGCCGTCGA
>CAYHCZ010000295.1:0-1593 GCA_964355295.1 uncultured Methanomicrobia archaeon | reverse complement strand
AATTCCGGAAAAGCACTTGAATACGGACCAAGCCTGTGTAATTCGCCTACTGTGATCGGGACGACTGCGGACTGTATCAATACCGCGTGTAACTCGTGATGAAATCAAAACGATAGTAGCGCTTCTATGCTTAAACATATCAAAGGCAGGATAATATCGAAAGGAATCGGCGAAGGAGAGGCAGTGGTGACGAGTCAACCACTCTCATTCTTGGGTGGTGTAGATCCCGAACGAGGAGTCATAAAGGATTCAAAGCACGAGTTGTTCGGTATTTCAATCGTGGGAACTGTTCTCGCTTTTCCACAAGGCAAGGGATCCACAGTCGGATCGTACGTGATGTATCAACTTAAAAGAAACGGGAAAGCACCAGCCGCGATCATTAACGCTTCGAGCGAAACGATTGTTGCAGTTGGGGCGATTATCTCAAACATCCCGCTCATCGATAAACTTGATGAAGACCCTATCGCCGCTATCAAACCTAGATCGCACGTCCTCGTAAATTGCATTGACGGCTTTATAGAGGTAGAAAATTGAATGACCTTATCAGCTTAGACCGAATCAATACAGTTTTTCACGTTTACGAGATTCAAACGAGCGGGCCTATTATTAGATACTACGGTGAACCGCTGGTTGACAGCAAGACGCTTTTCGCGACCCTCTGGAATGACTTCGCAGAGAGAGGTTACGATCTGGAGCTAAAGCGCGAACATGGTGAGTTTATTCTCTTAGCGATACCTCATAGCGATGCCGACGATAAAAAGCATATCAACGTTATTCTGGCAATCGCTACCACTTTGGCCATAACACTCACCGGTGCGGTTCTTTTTTATGGCGTCAACCCAATCTCAGACCCTTTCCTTATCTATAAAGGCTTGCCCTTTGCCGCAGCCGTCATGTTCGTGCTTGGCTCTCACGAGTTAGCTCACTACTATGTCGCAAAACGCCGCGGAATGAAGGCCAGCTTACCGTTCTTTATACCACTCCCACTTATATCACCTGTCGGAACTCTCGGTGCATTGATCAAACTTAAGGGAGCTATTCCAGATCGAAAGTCTCTTTTTGACGTAGGAATCGCCGGTCCACTTGTAGGCCTCGCTGCAGCTGTTGTCGTTACAATAGTTGGATTTCTCCTCCCCCCCATCAATACCGGCCCCTCGCAAGCGCAGACTATCGCGTTAGGAACCCCTCTTCTCTTTGCGTTGATAGAAAAAATTATTCCGACAACATCGACCGGCACGCACCCAGTGGCGTTCGCAGGCTGGGTAGGAATGCTCATAACCAGCCTAAACCTGCTACCAGTAGGACAACTCGACGGAGGACATATCGCCCGAGCTATCTCTGGCGAAAAATCGACGTATATATCAGCAGCAGTCCCGCTCGTGCTTATGGCTATAGGGGTTTACTACTCGCTCAATGGTTTTAACGGAGAGATGCTCCTGTTTTGGGGATTCTTTACCTTGCTTTTCGCGACAGGAGGACATCCGCAGCCGATCAACGATATGAAGAAGCTCGATAGTAAGCGTATAGTCTTAGGAATCATTGCTTTTGGCCTATGCGTAGCTTGTTTCACCCCAATCCCGATTCAAGCGTAAC
>CAYHCZ010000294.1:0-1595 GCA_964355295.1 uncultured Methanomicrobia archaeon | reverse complement strand
CCGTTCCAACGCCGAACATCGCGCTGACAATACCCGTCGCCATCGCGACCTTTTCAGGAGGGAACTCATCTCTAATAAGCCCCCAGGCAAGCGGAAAAATGCCCATGCCTAAACCCTGCAACGCTCTAAAAATTAACAAGCTCTGGATATTCCAGGCAAATCCGTTTAAGATCACGCCACAGGTATAAAGGCTCATACAAATGACGAGGAGCTTCTTTTTTCCATACGTATCCCCGAGCTTGCCAAAAACAGGCGTAGCTACTGCTCCTACGACTAAGTAGATAGACAGTATCCACGACGCCCAGGTGGCAGTCGTGTTAAACTCCGCCTGTAAGGTTGGTAAGGCAGGAATAAGCATCGATTCGGTGAACATAATCATAATGGCTGTAAGACTCAAGAGCACCAGAATGAAGCTCAGTTCGTTTTGCTTAATCTGCACTGTACTTGTTTCGTTCATTGCTTCTCTCTCATTGACCACGTCAAAGACACATGCCGCCCGTTGCGTCAGTACTCTGCGCTAGGCTTCTATGATGACTTTCATATCAGCTAATTATAGATCAGTAATTTACAGATCAGTTATTAACATAACAGTAATTTTTATAACAGTAATTGTTATATATAAAGATGACGCATGGTGGATGATGACCGAAAAAGGGCTGCTTGAGCACCAGAAGCTTACTGTGTATTCGCTCTTCGTCCTGTACTTTCTTCTTACTGAAGGCCCTATGAGCGGTTACAAACTGGCACATCTCATCAAAGAACGTAGTCGCGGGCACTTTCGGGCGACCGCTGGCAACGTCTATCCAAATCTTCACGAACTCAAAGAGGCGGGTGATGTCGAGGCTGGTGAGCCGGCAGGAGGGCGTGAAAAGATTGTTTATGAGATTACCGAGCAAGGAGAACAGACCCTTCGACGTGGTGCGCTCGAACAACGGCAACACATCGAAAACTTGCTAAAGATGATCGATCACGTTGTTGCCATCACGGCACCTGCAATTAAAGAATAAGCCCTATCAAGGGCAACCACCATGAAAACATTGATTGTCTATGCTTCTGTTCACCACCAGAACACGGAAAAAGTAGCTTATATTTTCTAATAATTTGGAGGCACTGTGAATGTATGCCATCATAACATCTAGTCCGAATACAGACGGATTAACCGCAGCGTGCGGAAAAGCCGCTCTCCGGGGCATTGAAAACTCAGGAGGGACTGGTCAGATCATTGATCTTTGTCGCGAAAAAATCAAAAGCTGCCTGACTTGTGAAGATGGCTGGGGCGAATGTATCCGTGAAAACCGCTGTGTGATTGACGACTGTTTGCCGATGCTACAGGAAACGCTAAAAGAAGCCGAAGGAATTTTTCTGATTACGCCGGTTTACTTTGGACAGCCTTCCGAGCATATGAAATATTTTTGCGATCGTTTTCGCCGTTGTGAAGCGTTCCGAAAAGAAAAAAGCAATGTGACAGGCAAAAAAATCAATCTTGTTGCGGCGGCCGGTGGCAACGGCAACGGAACGGTTTCCTGCCTGTCGGAGTTGGAGACGTGGTGTCGTCATGTGAGTGCTGTGCCGTTTGAACGCATCGGCATTACGCG
>CAYHCZ010000293.1:0-1610 GCA_964355295.1 uncultured Methanomicrobia archaeon | reverse complement strand
ACCGTTATCTCTCACGACCTTGATCTTGACCGCCATCTTGCCAACCGTCTGGCCGTACGCCCCTTCAAGGAGTATGAAGTACAGCAAAAAGATAAGCAGCGACACCCCTCCGGAGAGCCATGCGAGGGGATTGGGCGTCGACGCGAAACTTGGGGTTCCCTCGGTGACTGTCACCGTGAGCATGGGCGTTTGAAGCGGGAGCGTCAGGACTCCTGAAATGATGGCGATAATGATGGTATCAATGAGGATTGCGACAAAGCGAATTGCAACACCCTGATATGGCGAGGGCGCGGCATAAGGCGCTTGAAACGTCGGAGCGGGCGCGAACGGCGCGGCGCTCTGTGTCGGCGGTTGTGGGGGTTGCGGCGGGGGCTGTGATGCACGTTCAGCAATCAGCTTTGCGCCGCAGCTTTCGCAGTACTTAGCACCTGGTGACGTGGGCGTGCCGCACTGTTGACATTTGTCTTCATCCACGATTTTCACCTCCTTTGTGTTCGTCTTTGGAGGATTGCAGGATTAATAGTTATTTCTTTGCTGTACCTGCGGCGATTTTTCAAAACGCGGATAAGTATAGCGGTGTATTCCTTCGACTGCATACATTACTACGCTTCGCCCCAGAGCTGGCTTGTGCGGCGCACTGATCCATTCATCTTTCTGTAAAGATCTCGCAAATTCCTCAGCGTCTCGCAGATCCTGTTCGTTTGGCCTTCCTTTAGCAACCCCGCCAACCAGTTTAGTCAGCCCGTACGTGTCAAACCCGCGACACGAGAACTCGCCGACGATGGTCCATCCCTTCTCGTTCAATTGGCGCCGCAAGGCACGGTGGAAGCCCGCGAGTTTCCGCGCACCCCTTGTAGAAAAAATAAACGCGTTTTTATGAAGCGCGGGAAGCCTGTCGACCACGTTGTTGAGCCCTCGATAATACCTCCCAAATGCAATCCCTGAGCCGAGCCCGATGAGGTCTTAATACTCGAGTTCCTCCCCTTTTACGTCACGAGGGCTAACGACTTCTGCTTTCAGAACTAGCGCCATCGCGTCAGCGATTTTTTTCGTGTTTCCGTGGTGATGACTGGCATATGATTAGCGTTTTCACGATTTGTCTTCTCCTCTTTTTTCGTCTGCTCGTTACGAGGCCACTTTTACTTGATGAGCGAAATAATTATATCACAAAGAAAGATAAAAATCGTTCCGCGCGCTTTGCGTGCATAGGCAGCGAGGAAGTGCCACGTCACCACCAAAGACAGTTACTCTCGTTGCCTTTACTATTCACTACTCTTATTTTATGTATCATCACGACAGCGCGTATCGTGCGGACGCGACGCGCGGAATATCCTATCGAATGATGACAGATCGCTGTCGATCTTACACGCCCGCAAACGTAAGCACCCGGAACGCTACCCCACCCACGACAAGCGCCAGCACGATGGTGAAGATCGAGATACCGACCGCCCATCGCACGTTGAGCTCCCGTGCGATGACGCTAAACGTCGCAAGGCACGGAACGTAGAGCGTGACGACGAGGCAAAATACGAATATTTGAACGGGGGTCATTACGGTGCTAAACACGAACGTCCCTGACGCGATGGCGAGCATTTCCATGGCCATCTCCT
>CAYHCZ010000292.1:0-1610 GCA_964355295.1 uncultured Methanomicrobia archaeon | reverse complement strand
GGTCACAGATCGAGCGCGCGACGCCAGCTAAGGTCTGGAAGCTGATGCGAACGCTCCGAACGATCCATAAAGTTGAGGTTGACGAGCACCTTGGCCAAGTAAAGATTAAGGATTTGGTACCGACACAGTCGAAGATATTTGCAGATGAATTGCAAGGAAGGAAATACGAGCTTGAAAAAGGCCTTGCTGAACCTTTGATCGTAATAAAAAAGCACAACAAGACCTTGTTAGTCGATGGCCACCACCGAGCAGTCGCCGCTCAAAGTCTTAACCTTAAGGAAGTTGACGCTTATATTCTTACAATGAACCGAGACGTGCCTTTGGGGATGGAGCGAACTGCTGAGAACGTCGGCCTTAGATCGTTGAGTGACATTCGAATACTTGAAAGCAGTAGTCACCCGCTCATTGAAATAACGCGAAGAAGCGGTTCTCGAAATGTTTGATCGACAAAAGCCTTAAAGAGTGGCAATCTTACGCATCACGTCGCTTTGCGTAATAACTCCTTTCGGCGAACCGTTGGCTGTCACGATGAGGCGACCAACGCTATATTCCGCAAATAAACGCATAGCCTCGTAAACAGGCCTATCTTCTTCCACGGTGAACACGTTTTTGCTCATAATGTCACCTGCTGAACCAACGTTTCCAGTTGCGACGGCCTTTCCTATATCCTTCAGCGTAACGACGCCGACTATTTTCTCGCCCCGCTTCACGGGTGCCCCGTGAATGTTGTTGTAAATCAAGACCTTGGCAACTTGTTGGAGGGGCGTATTAATGTCGATCGTGACTAGAGGGGTCGAGGTATACTCGCTTATTAGTGCTTTTGGGGGGGATATCATCTCAGAGACCAAAATTATGACAGTGTTTTCCGCGTCATTTCTGCCGCAAACAGTTCCTTTTACAGTTAGCTGATTCACGGCGGTTGGCCCAAGCTTAAGCACATCGCCGTCATTAAACTCCCGAACGTCGCCGATTACCTTAATCGCCGCACTGCATATGTCTGGATGCGCAACTGTCGTAAAATCTATTTCTTCAATCAATACGTCACTCATCTCTTCGCCGTTTTTAACGAGAACGACGTGCGCTTCCTCAGCCATCGTGTCCAACTGCAGTTCCCGGTATGCCGCGCTAGTTGCCTTATACCCACCTTTAGGCCCAGGAACCCCCTCTACAAGCTGAAGAGCTTTCAACGACTGCATTTGATTGCGTATCGTGCCTGGGTTACGGCCAACCATCTTGGCAATTTCTTCGCCCCTAATTGAGCGAGAATGTCGTCGATATAAAATTATAAGAGCGCTCAAAATCTCCTTTTGGACAGAAGTTAGTTCCATCTTCAATTAGTATGATTAATTATGAGATATAAGTTTTATTAGCTTAGGGAGTTTAGGAATACAAAATGTTCAATATTCCGACTGTTCCGACTTCAGTAGAGTTGTTGGACAAAGCATTCAGAAAAAGTGTCAGAGCGAGAGCAGGAAAAGCGCCTGGGCCAACCGCAGAGAAAGCCATGATACTGACGGCGTCAAATATCCTCGCTGACAACCTTAGAGTCATTGTCCGGCGATTTCCAAACCTTAACGAGATCGACCCATTCTACGCAGAGACAATCGACA
>CAYHCZ010000291.1:0-1628 GCA_964355295.1 uncultured Methanomicrobia archaeon | reverse complement strand
CGAGAGCAGAAAAATTCAAGCTCCGCTTGACGATCGGAAGGGACGAGAGTCCTGCAAAGTTCAGCGCCGGCGGCGGCGTGAAAGAAGTCAGGATCTTCGGACGTAGCAACGTCGATTTGTACAAGGTCGCAAAACGGGACCTCAGCGAGCTCAGCGTTAAAACATTGGACAATGTCGCCGATTACATGGGGGTCATGCGCAAATCTGATCGCGTGCAAGTGCCGGGTTGGGACATGGCTCGGTATTGGAATGATAGCACGCTTAGGGAGGTTCTTTTTGATTATTCCAAAGCCGATGTAGTGAGCACGTGGGGGGTCGCCGAGCGGCTGCTCCCTCTGCAGTTTGAATTCGCACGGATGGTACGACAGCCGCTCGACGATGTATCGCGAATGGGGAGGGGGCGGCAAGTCGAGTCACTTTTGATAGCTGAAGCGTACAAGATAGATGAAATTGTGCCTGCAAAAGGAGGGGGTTCAGGCAGCTACGCCGGAGGCTTCGTCCTCTTTCCAAAACCCGGCGTGCACGAAGACGTGCTCAGCCTCGATTTTTCAGCTATGTACCCCTCAATCATGATTGGCTACAATATTTCGCCGGACACCGTTATGTTGCCAGATGAGGCGTCCACGGAATTCTACGAGGCCCCGGAGACGCACTATCGCTTTAGGAGGCACCCCGATGGATTTTTCAAACTTATCCTCACAAATCTTATCGAACGAAGGAGGGTGGTTAAAGAACAAATGACTCACACTGACAAGGGTTCACGCGATTTCACTCTACTTGACGTTCACCAGAACGCAATTAAGATCCTCACAAACGCGTTCTACGGCTATACGGGGTGGCACGCGGCGAAGTGGTACCGCAAAGAGTGTGCTGAAGCAACGACAGCGTGGGGACGCACTATCATCCAGGACGCGGTTGAGCGTGCTGAGAGGCACGGCCTCGAGGTCATCTACGGAGACACTGATAGCCTATTTGTGAAGCTCAAAAAGGCCTGATTTGCGCATGCGGTCAAGAGAGGCGCTAAAGAGCGGTCACGGAGTGATGTGTGCTGAGTAATCGCGCGACAAAACCATTCACAATCGGTCGCCGACATAAACGACAAGAGGAGGCCTAATGACAACCGAGCTGATGGATAACGTCCGCACATTTATCGAGGAACTTTCGACCGTTTATCCAATTAGGCTCGACGTGCAGGAGCACTACACGGCCATCTTCTTTACCGAGAAGAAGAAGCGCTACGCCGGGATTACCGAAGATGGAACCATTGTGGTCAGAGGCCTTGAAGTGCGCAGGGGTGATTGGTGCGCACTCGCAAAGGAGCTACAGTCTGACGTCATCAAGATCATTCTTGAAAGGAGAGAACCACAAGCTGCTGCGGAGCTGGTCACGACTACGATCAAAAAACTTCGAGCCGGCGAGATCCCGCTGGCAAAGCTCATTATTTACAAAACGCTTACCAAAAAGATTGCAAGCTACGAGTCCGTCCAAGCTCACGTAAGGGCCGCAAAACGAGCAAAAGAGTACGGCCTCGCGGCGGACGTCGGGGCGAAAATCGCCTACCTCGTTATGAAGGGGAGTGGATCGATTGGAGACCGGTCGTACCCTGCGGAGATCTTTACCCAAAAAGA
>CAYHCZ010000290.1:0-1640 GCA_964355295.1 uncultured Methanomicrobia archaeon | reverse complement strand
GGAACGAACGGTGACGGAACGAACGGTGACGGAGGGTCAAACAGCAATGCGGGCACAGGATCAAACGGGGATGCTACGTTACCCAACACCACAAACGCATCTGCAGCGGGACTCGACGACATCGCCTCACAGGCCCAAGCCGCTATCGGACTTGGATCCAACGCGCTGCTCATCGTCCTCGCGATTGCCGGCATTATTCTGCTTGCCATCGTTGCAGCCGCCCTCCTCATACGACGGGGTAGGAGAGAAGACTACGACTACGAATACGAAGATGAGGAGCCGTACGAGCGAGAGAGGCGTTAGGGACGCTAGGTCACTATATATAGGGTTTCAACGGTCAGGATTATAAGACGTTAATCTTGACGTGTTTTTTTAAATGCCCTACCCGCTGACAACAGTGTAGGTTACTTTGAGCTTGGACTGAAACCGAATTCACTCTATTGCCGTTCTAAGCGCGCTCATAGCGCAAGCAAGGTGTCCAGCACGTCCGATTGCCAGGGATCTTCTAAAGACTGGCATTGGCAGAATAGAGATTTGAACATCACGGATTCGGAGTTATTGTACGAAACGACTAATTATCATAAAGGGAGAGCTAACGATCGTTGCTTGCTCAATGCCTTCGGCTGTGCTATGTATTTTGCGGAAACGCTGAGTCAAATCAGGATCCTGAAAAACTCAAGTGGCGGTATTGGAAAGATAACAATTCAGTAAGCACGAAGGCAGCGTTTTAAAATTGCTTATTTTGAGAGCATAGCGGTTTTAGCTTTTTTTGCGGAAACTGAAGTTCACTATAAATAACTAAAGTGGAAGGGATTGTGCCCGCATAAGGACGTTAGCCGTTTCTATTTATGAGCTCTCATTTGCTAGTCGAGTGTTTGCTCCGTTTTTGAAGTTTATTTATCCTTAAAGAGCGTTGGATTTTGTGTATTAGAGAGAACTTCAAACACGAGATGAAGGGGCGGTTCATACGGTTGAGAAAGATACATTTAATGACGACATAGAGAAAAAATACGAGGCCGATCTGGATTTCTGGAAGAACTCTCCGCTTGAAGGCGTGGGCAGAGAGACGGTTGTGAATCTGGTCAACAAATTCTCCGAGATTACGATCCTGTACGAGTGTGTGTTAACCACTATAAATGTATTTTTGAAAACGCAGGCAGGGTCGTTGAACTTGGCGCAGGGCAGGGGTGGGCATCGTGTTTAATTAAAAAAATGTTTCCGACGGCGCACATCACCGTGACCGACATCAGTCCCGATGCTGTTGCGTCTATTGGCATATGGGAGAGGGTTTTCAACGTGAAGGTGGATGCAACGTATGCCTGCCGTAGTTATCAGACGAAAGAGCCCGATGAGTCCGTTGATGTTGTTTTTTGTTTTGCCGCCGCTCACCATTTTCAAGAACACCGCAAGACGTTGAAAGAGGTGGCGCGTGTGCTGAAAAAAGGTGGGCGGTGTATATTTTTTTATGAACCGGCTTGTCTGTCGTTATGGCGTTCATTGACGCGCAGACACATGCAGGCCGACTGGCCCTATGCAACTGAAGACGTATTGGAGTATCCGGAATTACTACGATTTGCACGTGAGGCCGGATTGACCGGAAAAGTCGATTTTTGTCCGAGTATCTGGGGGAAACGTTCGCC
>CAYHCZ010000289.1:0-1645 GCA_964355295.1 uncultured Methanomicrobia archaeon | reverse complement strand
GAAGCGCTTGTGGGCGTGAAGGTGGCGAGACACCGCGTAGATGGAAAAAGCTTAATCGCACCACGCTACATAGCAGTTAAAGCACAAAGATGAATCAGAACAAGCCCGACAAAGGAGACGGTGAAGTTGCGGTAGTTCTTGCAGTGTGCTTGCCAAACGATCGAGGCGATGAAAGCGCAGGCCGCGGCAATAATGAAGACCCAGAACAAGAATGCAGCCGCAAAAATATCTACTTCATAATGCTCAGGTCTGATGAGGAGTGTCAAAAGAGCCAGAGCGAGCAAGACCAGACCAGAAGTAGCAAGCAGCTTTGTAGCCGTCTCCGGCGACCGCGCTTCGTCTGAACGAAACAGGTTCTCCTTGAAAAATCCCACCGCGTCACCTTGCACGCTACTATTACGGCTACTCGTGCTTTACGTTTTCGATCTCCTCCGAAGCTTCCGTCCCCAGGCTTTATTATTGTGGGACGCCTGCTACGTCGTCTGCGGCGCCCAGTTCTGCCGTGCGAAGACGTCCAAAGAACGTGAAAAGAGGAAGGTTCGATCGCTTTGTTTTACAGCTCAGACAAAGTCACTAAAAAAATCGAAAACATCATACAAAGACAATGATTATTTCACATTCTAGTATCATGAGGTCTCGACAGCATTAACGTCGCGGAAGGTACACGTGACAAATCCAATCCCCTGATTCACGGAGAACAGGATGAGTACTGCAACTACTCTAGCAAAAAACACAGTTGCGCTCTTGGCAGCTAATGTATGGAATCTAACACTAGGCTTGGTCTTCACAGTATATGTAGCTCGATATCTTGGTGCTACTGGATTTGGGACGCTCAGCTTCGGCTTAGCTTTTACCGGTATTTTCAGCGTCTTTGTCGATTTTGGGCTAAATACCCTGACGACGCGTGAGATCGCTAGAGATAGGTCACTAACACCCACGTACCTCAACAATGTTGCGGCAATCAAAATCGCAACAGCTATTATAACTGTCGGGATGATAGCAGGAACGATAAATCTGCTCGGTTATGCGCAGCAGACATTGACAGTCGTTTATCTTTTCGCTTTTTACGTCGTCTTTACTGCTTTCACTTCTCTGTTTTACGCGGTGTTCCAGGCATTTGAGAAGATGGAATATCAGGCAATTGGTCTCGTACTGAATGGCGTTTTTATGGTTGCTGGATTATTTGTCGGAATACATCAGGGTTTTGGGGTTGTTGGATTTGCGTCAGTCTACGCAATCGTTGCTATTGCTGTTTTCGTTTACAGTCTCATTACCTGCGGTTACAAATTCGCCGTTCCGCGACCTCAGATTAACAGCGATCTCTGGCGTGACCTGCTCAAAGAAGCGCTTCCATTTGGCCTATCGGCACTCTTTGTTACCGTGTACCTCTACATAGACTCTACCATATTGTTCTTCATGAAAGACGAGGCAGCGGTTGGCGTATACAACGCCGCTTATCGGCTTGTTTACACGCTTAATTTTGTGCCAAGTCTGTTCTTCATCGCCGTCTTCCCGATTATGTCTCGACTGCATTTGAGGTCACAAAATGCTCTTGAATACGCCTATAGAAGTTCGTTTAAACTTATGCTCGCTATTATTTTCCCAATCGCCATCTGTACGACGCTCCTTGCTGATAAAATCGTTT
>CAYHCZ010000288.1:0-1652 GCA_964355295.1 uncultured Methanomicrobia archaeon | reverse complement strand
TCGACAGGGCTCCATGATAGGCCGCTACACTACCCGGGCATGCACAAGCGTAATGGCCGCTTGACGCAGCACAGCTTACTAGCTGTGTATTGATATTAAAGCTTTCTGCGGTGGTTTTTGAGCTTTCAGGTGTCTTGAATAGAGGAGGTGAGTTACGCAAATCCCCACTAACAACTTGTGCCGACGACTGTGCTACATCAGCACACGGTTTTACAACTAGCTCGTCTGGTTGTAAAACTCTGTCATTTTCTAGCACGCTTTGCTCAGTGATAAACAGAAAAGCTCGTTTGCCATTTCGTTCAGTTTCAAAAACATCCGTAATCTCTCCGATGGTATAAGCAAGTTGTGAAGGTAGCCGAATTTGAGGGTAAATCTTGCCTTTTTGAGCTGAAAGTCGACCAATTTTAGACGTTCCTATAAAACGCATAAATACACCGCAAAAATCCTTTTATGAAAATTTTCGAATTCATCAATCCTAGTCGATGCGTGGAAAACGGATACGATACAACCTTAGTATTCTGCCTACTTCTCGAACATCGAATAAATCAGGCGTTTTTAGCATGAATCGCGCGAGTTCGTTATGTGCAGATTCTGCCGATTCTGAATCAGCACGATATTCATTATATTGCAACCTAGCGAACTCAATTTGATCTTCGCTTAGGGGATAGTCACTTAGCGGCTTAATATGTTCTTGATCTGTGGCGTCGAATCTGACAGAACGTGCATTATTGTATGCTTGACGTAAAACGGGTGTGTTATATTGAAATGCAAGCCAACACCATAACAATCGTTCTTCATCCACGCTAAGTGCGAAGCCAACCAAGTTGTGCACTTTTGCGAACAACTTGGTGAAACAATTACAGGGCAAAAAGTCAGCTAACCAATTTTTTGTTACGCCAAATCCTAACTTGCTGCAATTTGGATTAGGACACTGGGTCCAATAGTATCCATAATCAAAGGACAGATATCCCAGTGTACCATGCCAATAAGCCTCAAGATCATCAAAAGAAATACATTTATCTTCCATCCGTTGGGTCCGCGTTCTTTCGGTAAATGCTACGGCGCCAAGACCATAAGGACTGTCCTCCTCCCCCAAAGTTACAGCCGGGATGTCACGATAAAATAAAAAAACATCCTTCTCCGAACTCTTGCTAAGCATATCTGCTTTTCTTAGTTCTTCATCTGTGGGATCTGGACCTTTGACTTCGATGTAACAATCTTGGGAAGGAAGGTAAAAATCAGGTAGGTACCACGCGTTCTTTAGTGCAAAACCCTCTTCTTCGTACATGTAATGGATCTGTAAAGAATCATAAAAAACAGCCCATCTCGCCTCAAGTCTACTGCGAAATCGTATCCCATTATATTCAGTTGGTATTGAGTTGGGAAATGTTTTCACGACTTATGGAAGCAGCTTTTATTGACTTAATTATTCCTATCCATATAGCAAAATGGCCTATTTTAGCAAGTCTAAAAAGAAGCAATTCATTCTAAGATAATTGAAAAAAGAAATGATTAGCTAGGAGATACGGAATAGATTATAGGAACACGCTTTGCTTTATGTCGCTGCCGCCGTTTTGAGGGCCCGTCTTTACACCCTCTATTTGCGTCTTCGATGTGCTACAACCGCCGCTCCCTTGTGTTCTATGACGTCG
>CAYHCZ010000287.1:0-1652 GCA_964355295.1 uncultured Methanomicrobia archaeon | reverse complement strand
TGATCAGTCGATTCGGTGTTCGTTTTTATCCACGTTGTGGATTCTAATTCCCCTTTGGTTACTACTGGATCGAGCCAGAGGTCGCCCTGTTTCTGCACATTTGCCATCCCGTATGTGACTGTTAACAGCAGCACGATAACTAAAAACAAGATTCGAACGAGATTTCGTGCTACGTTTACCATGAACCTTCGTTTGAAATTGTGCTTCTAGTATTAAGTTTGTACTGCCCCTCGCCGGTTAGGAATATGCGTTAAAAAAGACCGCTTTACAATTTAAGGCAAAGCTTTCAGCCAGTTTTTTAGTTTCATCGATTCAGATGCCATTTAATCTGTTTTTATATATCTTGGTAAGTGAGACGGTCAATTTGGCGCTTGGCCATGTCAATAAATTATCCCGTCTCTGTGGTCTCTGGGGTGGGAAAGAACTATGTTGCCATCCTGTAACTTCTGCGGGAAAGAGTCTCGGCTTGAGGTCTATCAGCTCGCGTTCGAACGCTTGTTGAACTTGATTCGTCAAATATTGAGCAAGTCTATCAGAAGAAATTCTGACTATTCGGTAGCATGAATCGTCACGTTTGATATTGCCGTGGATAGGTCAGATGTCTTTCTTTACGGGCTGTGCGTATGATCTTAACACAAGCTCAAACGCGATGCTTGCTAGCTAGTAAAAAAAATAATTTAGTGCTAGTAAATGAAATTTAGTGCTAGTAATATTGCAGCAGAGACAATGCACGCTGCAATCACCGACCGAGGAGGAATGTGTATGGCGTTCTTGTCTTCTGATTCATAGTACCTCACCAAGCCTGCGCTCGACATAGGTGCGCCTGCTTGACGTTGCCCCTTCGCCATGATTTAAAATACAGTCTGCTACGACTTATACGTTGTGATGAGGGATTGCGTTGTCGGTGGACATATTCTCTGTGGAGATGATTTTGATTTAATAGCAGGGTATGTCCACGTTGAGGGAGGAAGAATCGTCGAAATAGAAGAGCGATCAAACATCAACCCCAGCAATTGTGAGGCAAGTGGCATCGTTATGCCTGCGTTGATTAACGCACATACACACCTCGGCGACTCCATAATCAAAGATGTCCCATACAGAGACTTAGACACTCTTGTAAAACCCCCTCACAGTCTGAAACATCGCGCTCTCCGTGAGGTAGCAGGGGGGGTGTTAGTTGAGGCGATGCATCAGTCACTTTTAGACGCTCTCGTTACGGGAACTACCTTGCTTGCAGACTTCAGGGAGGGCGGAATATCTGGCATAAATGCGCTTAGAACCGCAATAGACTTGGTGAAACAAGTGAGGGTCGTAATTCTTGGTAGGCCCAACGATGGACGAGATTATATAGTAGAAGAGGAAATTGATACCATTCTCGATGTTGCGCACGGCTTAGGGGTAAGCGGAAGTCGTGATTGCGGCAGTTCAGCCATTAGTGCGATGTTCAACAGGGCACGAACACGTGGCAAGTTTGTTGCTATTCACGCAGGTGAAAAAGACGCCTCTGATATTGATTCTGCGATATCGCTCAATCCAGACTGCCTTATTCACATGACATATGCTTCTAAACACCAGATTGAAAGCGGGATTCCCATCGTGGTATGTCCTAGGTCAAACCTAATAACTGGTGTCGGCTCGTCTTTTCTGCGGCC
>CAYHCZ010000286.1:0-1661 GCA_964355295.1 uncultured Methanomicrobia archaeon | reverse complement strand
TGCTGCCAGTGATGAGCGGTACGTTCATGACTTCCGCTACCGCGCCGATTCCAGCTGTATAGTCAAAGACCTTTGAAATATCGCCGTCATCAGCCACGTGGATGTCTGAGAATAACGCAACTGGTTGTGCGCCCATGACGTAGATGTCCCGGAGCGATGCGCGTGTTACGTGGAATCCAGCAAGAAACGGAAAATCGCTCAAGCGTGAATGCATGCCGTCCACGGTAACGACGATCAAGTCTCCATGTGCTTTCACCACCCCTGAATCATCAAGCTGATCGGATCCGACAATAGCGCTTGTTTTACCGATGATGCTCGCTATTTTTTCATGTACAAAGAAGTCCCCAGATCCTCGCGAACCGACGCCGAAGTCGCCCATGGTGACGCCGGAAAGTTCCCGTTCGCAAAGGGTCCGTTCCGCTTCCTCAACGACCGCTTGTGAGAGGCGAAGCGCTGATTCCTTAGTAATGTCGCGTGCTTCCAAAATTCGCTCAGCAAGCGTGAGCTCGATATCTTTTTTTGCTGATCCGCGCCTCAGCGCGGTTTTCGCATAGCCTTCGAGATCCATTAACACAACTCCACAAAGTTCTTCAGAATTCGTGAACCGACCGCAGAAGACTTCTCTGGATGGAATTGCGTGCCGAAAACGCTTCCGCCTGCGATAGCGGCGGCAAATGAAGTGCCGTATGTAGAAGTCGCAACTGTATGACTGCCTGGTTCTACATAATATGAATGAACAAAATATGCGTACCCGCCATCGACACCTTTAACTAATGCGTTTTCGTTCACGACCGACAAGCGATTCCATCCCATATGAGGTACCTTTAGCTTTTCAGCCGTGATTCCGAAGTTGAACCGCTTGACGTGACCTGACAGGAAGTTTAGTCCCTCGACTGGTTCGTTGTTCTGCTCCCCTTCGTCGCTCAGCGTCAGCAACATCTGCATACCCAAGCAGATCCCCAGCAAGGGCGTACCTTCGTCAATAGAATGCATCAACGCCCTCTTTTTGTCTTGCACGTTCTGCATACCACTCTTAAACGCACCTACCCCCGGAAGAACCAATCCGTCTGCTCTGCCAAACCGACTGGAATTAGCGGTAACTTCAACGTGTGCTCCAGCGCGTTCGAGGCCACGTTTTACGCTTCTCAGATTCCCTAAACCATAATCTATTACAACAATTCGTTTCATAGGTTCCAGCTATAAACAAAACGGATCGATATTTTGGGGTCGTCGTCCAATTCAGTAACATATTTCCAACTGTATATATTAGGTTCCTGCAATAACATGCTCATCGAACCGTTTTGCACGTGAGCCAGTATCTGCATCGGTGCGGTCGATGTCACTTATGTCGCACTACGCCTTATCTTCGAACAGGCGTATATCGACAACCAGCGTCGTTATCGTTTTTTCGTTAGCGTAGCGACTAATGCCGTTTTAACCGCAGTCAGCTTAATATACCGCTAAAGTAGTGAGGTAAATGATGGCAGATGAAGTAACCACCGTCGAAATCAAAGGCATATATATGGTCAGCACTACTACCGGCCATACGCCAGTCGTGCTGTTAACAGACGATGGACAACGCTTTTTGCCGATATACATCGGTATCTCTGAAGCAATCTCAATCAACGCAGCCTTACACGGAGAGGTCCCATCTCGCCCAA
>CAYHCZ010000285.1:0-1669 GCA_964355295.1 uncultured Methanomicrobia archaeon | reverse complement strand
CAGGATAGAAATGAAAACGGATAGAGACGTTGTGCTTCGACGCGAAATGAGAGAGTTAATCTCGCTGGAGCGCCATAAACCGCAGCGCTGGACTGCTAGTATTGTTCATAAGCGTAAAGGATATTCCAGATTCGGCACCCGTAGCACCCCTTAGCGCAGTGCCTTAACTAGCGCGCTGCTCATAGCATACTAAACAAGCTATATCTATATCCGGGGGCTGTTACGGCTTCCGTTTTTTGTAGCGCATTAAAAGCGAATGTGCGACAAAGTGCGTCTAGACGCCTTTCTTGCCTCTCATTTTGTCCCTCAACGCTTTTTTTGAGGTCACATCCCCGACAACAAACCCATCAGAATCGAATTGCAGCTTATAATCAGTCGCACTAAAAGGATCCCGCGCGTTCATGACGCCGGATTTTTCAGACGTCCCTTCACGTGCAGTCACTTCTATCCTTCTAGATCGCTGCGGTCTTGAGATAGCGCTTGACACATCATCTTCCAGGCGATGAACAGCTGTCGGAGACTCACTGCTGGGCGGAGTCCAATTGTTTAAACTGGTGTCTCTGGTTCCATAGCCGTCGCCCTTGGAACGGTCATCGTCGAAACGCAAGACCTGCACAAGCAAAAAACCTACTACGGTTAAAAGGAGGGCGTAAAGTACCATATCGCTCCACGGATATCCACTAAAATTTTCAATAATCGCATACTTGCGTGTATCACTAATGAGGTGAGTGGCCCATATAGCGCAAGCTGCATAAGCTACGATAAGTGCAGTCTTTGGTCGACGTATAAAAGGCACGAAGGCAACTGCGAAGACGAGCGGTAGAATAACGAGGGAGTGTGAGATCTCGATGCCGATCGCTCGTGCCACGTCCGGTAAGAATGCTATGAATGGCACTATGATTAGGTAATGATAATTAATAATCGGGAGGACGATGCAAACAGACAGCGCGATGTGAGCAAGGATTTCATAGCGCTCTCTTGCGGGCTCATTAAACCAAATAAAAAAAATGAGCAACTCGGCAACGATAGCTATAGTAAGCTTAAGGAGATCAGCTTCAAAAGCCCTTCTCCTGTACTGCTCTCTTCCGTCAGTTGTATAATAGGTCGTTCTGTGCGTTTCCATAGTGTTGCTTTTCTAGAACGGTCTTCCGTGGATACCTATACGTTTACCGACAGCCGACGATTTTTTTTAGCCCCGTCGAGTTGTTAGTCGCCCGTATGATTTGAGCGACATGGGCACGATCGGATTTATGCGCTTTCTTCACTTGCTTAAACGCGATCCGGGCCCATAGCTCCCGGTGCGCTGCCATGACAATGGCAAATCTGTGTCGCCTTTCGTCTCTTTTAGTCATGGTTCGCCGACCCTCCGTCGCAACTCGGTTTCTGCGAGTTTTTTGTCGATTAGTGTATAAACACCAGATCGCTCAACAGATAGCCGCCAACGTTTTCAACAATCACTTACTTTCGCGCGTCAACAATAAGATGGCTCGCCCAATCCGTAAATTTTGCACATAGACGTTTGGAAAATCGTCTTATAACGATTCAAAGAGGGTCTGCTGATAGAATTTGAATTTCTTTCTTTTTTTACATTTTAGCTTTAATCCATTTTTTTATTTCTTCCACAGACGGAACCCTTCCCATGGACTTCATTTCTCCATCTATTGCTAAT
>CAYHCZ010000284.1:0-1670 GCA_964355295.1 uncultured Methanomicrobia archaeon | reverse complement strand
CAAAGAGTTTCTTAAGCGCCGGGTCATGTGCCCTTTGAGAGACGCCCGTGTAGTACGTGTACGCCTCTACTTCGCTGTCTATTGCGTCGGAAATTATCTTCTTTGCTTCTTCTGCGTTCATAGTTGTTACGCACCTCTAGTTTTTTAAACAGTAATTCGGTTTCGCTCATTACTTAATTTATGTGCATTAATGAATTCAGGGAACCGATAAGCCGCTTTGTGTGCCCCGACATCGACTTGCTTCTCTACTTGCCTGTGCACTTGAATATCTATTACTGTAACTCAGACAATCTTTTTAAGACTTTGCGGTACAGCTTGCCAGTCATATTGATAAACGTTTAAGCAGACAAAGTATTTATTGCCATGTGATTATAGGATGCTAACGATTTTATAGTTTGCCGCGAACCATTCAGCAATCCATCTTGGCTAAGTTGCTGCTATTCAGGTTTGAAGCAGAATGAATGGAGGAAAACGCATGGAAGCAAAAGTACCTGAAGTAAACTACGTTCCGACGACGTGCCCCTACTGTGGGGTCGGCTGCGGACTTAACCTAGTGGTTAAGGACGACAAGCTCGTCGGGGTTGAGCCGTGGAAGAGAACTCCCGTGAATGAGGGAAAGCTCTGTCCAAAAGGCCTCTCATGTTGGGAATTCGTACATGATGAGGATAGGCTCACAACTCCGTTGATCAAAAAAGATGGCGAGTTTGTAAAGGCCACTTGGGACGAAGCGCTCAATCTTGTCGCTTCGCGATTAAAGGAAATTCATAAAGCAAACGGCCGGAACTCGGTCGCGTTTCAAGTATCGTGCAGAACTCCGAACGAAGAATGTTACATTATGCAAAAACTCGCTCGGGTCGGATTCGGCACCAACTACGTCGATAATTGCGCGCGCATTTGTCACGGTCCATCCGTTGCCGGGCTTTCGTTATCCTTTGGTTCGGGCGCGGCAACAAACGGATTTGCAGACGCTTTAAACGCCGATGTTGTCTTCATGATCGGCTCTAACGCGTTGGAAGCGCACCCGCTCGCCGGGCGAAGGGTCATTCAGGCCAAAGAAAAGGGGGCGCACCTAATCGTTTGCGATCCACGGTTCTCGACGACGGCAAAGCAGGCGGACACTTACGTACGGTACAATCCCTCATCTCAAATTGCCTTGCTTAATTCAATGATGTATTGGATTATCAAGGAGGACTTGCACGATAAGGAATTCATCGCAAATCGGACGAAGGGATTTGAGGACCTAAAGGCGACCGTCGAGAAGTACGCTGACGTAGAAGCTCGAACAGGAGTGCCTACTGAGGTTGTAAAAGAAGTGGCGCGGAAATACGCAACTGCTAAAAATGCGGTGATTATCTACTGCCTCGGCATAACCGAGCAAACAACTGGGACGCATAATGTCATGTCGCTCGGGAATCTTGCGATGTTAACCGGTAACATCGGAAGGCCTGGTGTTGGCGTCAATCCGCTTAGAGGTCAAAACAACGTCCAGGGCGCCTGTGACATGGGGGCGTATCCGAACGTATATTCTGGCTATCAGAAATGCGAAGTCCCTGCAAATCGAGAGAAGATGGAGAAGGCGTGGGGCGTCACGGACCTTCCTAGTGAATATGGGTTGACCCTGACCGAGCAAATAGACGCATGCGGCGATGAGATAAAGGCGATGGTCATCA
>CAYHCZ010000283.1:0-1674 GCA_964355295.1 uncultured Methanomicrobia archaeon | reverse complement strand
CGTCATCAACCAGTTCCGTCATAACGGTGAATGTACGTTAGCGGATATTTCTACCGTTCACTACACATTCCGTCGCTAGATTGTCTATGCGTATCTTCTTAGGACCAACTCTGAGCGGCTGTAACACTGCTGATGCGGTGATAACTAAATTGAGAGCTAGATAGGTAAATTAGTGTAACGTTCGCAGGCGCTATACGGATGAAGGGACTTGGTGTAAACTATTAGTTGAGGCCGCCAACGAGAGTATCGTTATTTTTATATACGTGACACGTTTAGTTTAATTATCTGGCGGAAAAAGTATGAGCAAAAGGTATCTCTGTTTGCTAACGGTAGCGATTTTGATCGTTTCCGTCTTGATAGCTGGCTGCACCACGTCAAATGAAGCTAATCAGGGCTCTAGTCAAGAAGCAAGTCCAAAAACTTCAACGTCGTCAACTACTACACCGACAGTCACCGCTACAACGACTACTACCTCTAAAACGACTACCCCTACCCCTACCCGTATCCCTACCGTTACGCCGTCTCCTAGCACATCGCCAACTGCGGCGACGCCTACGCCTTCCGTGATGCTAGCCACCTCGATTCAATTCACCAGTGATCCATCAAATGTGGCAAAGGGAACCAGTTTGGGAATCGACGTAACTGCGTCAGGGATCACGATTTGTGGCCACGGAGCGGTCACTGCGACAATTGGCACAATATCTTCGGGGGGTTCCAGTGGCTGTTTTCGGACAGCGTACCTCGACACAAGCGGCTTGAATACAGGCACATATGACGTCACACTGAAATTTGCAGGTGATAGTACTTATCAAGCTTCGCAACTCACGTCAAAGATTACTATAAGCTAATCACATAGCAGACCTTGTTCTAATTCGAAAAGACAGAACGGTCTGTTGTTTCCTTAGTTCTATCATAGTAAATGGTTTGGTAGCCTGTTGCACTTTCAGAAAGTTGCAGCATTTAGATATTTTTATATCACTCAGCAACAAAAAAAGGTCTAGTGGTGCTGCGCGTAGTTAGACAGGTTGAGATTGCTGAACATCTATTCTTGTTCTAAGATTATGAAAGCTAAACAACTCGTTCAGTTAGTCATCGTATTCATCATTTTAACAACGTGCGTCTCAACGTCAATCCCTTGCGTTAGTGGTGCTGAACTGAAAGTAGGGGGGCGGGGGCAGTACAGTACGATTTCAGCAGCGGTAAAAGCTGCAAACGCTGGAGACACAATACTTGTGAGTCCCGGGACTTATGTTGAAAACGTCGCAGTAGACAAGCCTCTTAAGGTAGTTTCCACGAGCGGAGCCCAAGCGACAGTAGTTAAAGCTTCAGATACGAACAAAGACGTCTTTCTACTCGGCAGTTCCGACGTCAGTATACAAGGTTTCACCATTACGGGGGGTAACACGGGAGCATCGTTTGGGCATACTTCGAACTGCATACTTACTAATTGTATCGTTTATGGTAACGTTTTTGGAGTTTACCTAGCTGCCGCGACATCAAATTTAGTAAGCAACAACAATCTCAATGGTAACGGTTTTGGCATCTATTTGGACGGATCGTCCGGAAACAAACTGTTGAACAACAGCGCATCGAATGAAAAAGGTGGCGGTGGTAAAGCTTCTCTAAGTGATGGCATTTATATGTATAATTCAAACAATAACAACGTGACGCGAT
>CAYHCZ010000282.1:0-1686 GCA_964355295.1 uncultured Methanomicrobia archaeon | reverse complement strand
TCTCCTTATAGAATAGGTGGTTTTATTTTTCCGCTCATAGTCATCATCCTTATGTTCCTTGATTATAGAAGCAGTGGTCGCCAAAAGTTAGGTAGCTATGTGCATAGGGGTACTTATGAAGCACCGCTTTCTTTACTGACAGCGCGGGTAAAAAGATCGCCGTTGTTGTTTGCAATCCCTTCGGATATGTGGCCACCAGTTATGGCGAGATCGATATTGCACGTTCGCAATGCATCTTTTTAACGCTGAGTCGGTCATGTTCTACAAGAGACGCCGTTTTACGCGCCTGAAATCGGTCGACCGACATTCCAGATCTATTAGCGCCTTATCATTCAACTATGTAGATGCGCAATCCGAAGGCACTACACCTATATGCCTTTGTGGCAAACGATCCTTTAAACAAATGTATCTGACCAGTTTGTCATTCTAAAGCTTATTTAGTGCCATTGTAGGAGTCATTGCTGCTGCTGCGGTCGCTGCACAAGCGGTAATTACTGGTGGGTTGCTCGGTATACTCATAGGAGCAGTTTTGGTCATTGGATTGAGTTCAGTTTCTTACGTAATAGGAAGTATATTGGCCGGCACAAATTTCGGCGAGTTCATGCGTGGTTCTATGATTGGCGTCAATGCTGGGTTGAACGTCATGCTCGTTACAGCCATAGTTAGCCCAGTCGTCGGCGTAGCACTTGGAGCAATCAACTTTCTGGCTGCTTTCTGGCTGCTTTTAATGCAGTCGCCAATGATGATACATATAAGGGCATTCTCGGTTGGTCGAGTTGTCTTATGCCTATGTCTTGGCTCGCGTCTTGTGTTGGTTTAGTTTTTTTTTCCTAAACGTCATGCCTACGATTTTTACTCTTAACCAGGTAGAGGCCGTAAAGATACAGAGCCTTTCTATTGATTGGGGAACAGGCACAATTGTTACGGAAGGGGGCTGGACGTATCTTCCTAAATTTCATGGAGGTTTCAACCTTGGCAATTAAGCTTATGTTACGCCGGGAGCGGATGTGACGGCCCATGAGACAGGACACACGCTTAATGTAGCGGCATTTGGGTCAATTTTCCATTTCATTGGTGCAATTGACGAAAACGCAATCCAATCTACGCCTGCTAATGCCTACGCTGAGCGATTGGCTGACAGCCATGATCCCAAAGCACCGGCCAAACGATCGGGGGGGCAAGATGCAATCATACCAATGTGGGTGTAGATAAGTTGTCACCTCTGCAAGCGGTTTAGATGTCTTTGAAGGGTTAGCAACAGGTAAGAAACATCATTTCCAGCAGCGGCAAACCTATATCGATTAAAAATTTGTCCTTTTTGCAGCAATTTTGAACCGCGCGCATAGCAAATAGAGTTGCCTATAACCTTAAAATCTAAAACTACAATTGAGTTTCGATGATCGACGGCAAGTTTCAGTTCTCTTCGATACCTGAAACCCTGACGCGTGACAAGATAGCAGTTTATATCGACGTATGGGATTCACAAGCCGCGCTTGCGTTTTCGCGCTACGAGAATAGCTTGATAATTACTAAGTACGTTAAAGGTGAGGGGTTGCACGCGTGGGCGCTGCGATATGAGGATTTGGTGGAGGCCGTTGAGGCACGTGGCGCCATTAACATAAGTGGGGGGGTATCCTGCTAATGAGAAAATTATAGAGGTGGTCCGCGGGCGTGACGCACAGGCTA
>CAYHCZ010000281.1:0-1691 GCA_964355295.1 uncultured Methanomicrobia archaeon | reverse complement strand
ACTGTTATTGGCGGCATTGACGATGGCATCCACTGACAAAGTGGTAATATCCGCTATGATGATCTCCAATTTTGCAGACATTTTCTCCTCCTAAAGTCCAAAAGTATAGTATTCAAACAACTGGAATTCGTGCTCGTATTCAAATCCATGGTTATAGGCAGCAACCTGATAATTTTCGTCCTCAGGTTGTGCCATCCGCACTGGTATGGGTGGCTCCTTAGAAAATCCGCTCGTCAGGGGATCATCTCATTATACCGACGGCGTATCCATCTACCGTTCATTCAGTATGTGCGCGTTGAAGTGCAGTTACTGCAGTTTAGAAGATAAAACTCATCTATATGAATAAGCACGCAGTATTTCCACGAGATGCAGCGTGCTCGATACACTTTCTGATGATACGGAACTAATCGCTCCGTGTGGCATGAATTGTTCGGTGTGCAGTAGATACCTTGCGCGCAAATATGATGTAAACCGGAAAGGGCGAAGTATACCGTATTGCGCGGGATGTCGCCCCCAAGATAAGAAATGTGCGTTTCAGAAACGCTGCGATCTCCTTCGGAATAATAAAGTTCGTTTTTGTTATGAATGTAGCAGTTTCCCGTGCGGCAACTTAGAGCGAATTGACGCACGGTATCAAAAGCATCACCACACGAGTTTCATCGAAAATCTCACCTTTATCCAGCAACATTCGCTTGCCGCTTTTATGGAGCGTGAGCATGCGAAGTGGCGGTGTGTGCAGTGTGGAGCAGTGCTGTGCTGCCATAATGGGATCTGTTACAATTGCAGCGGTGATCGCTTACAAACGAGGAAGAAGTTGTACAGGTGGGACGACGAACAATGAAGTTGACTCCAGCGCAAGTTGACTGATGACGCGAGGGCGCTATCATAAGTTCTATGGCGACCCTACCGGAGGTTAGCACATTGAGATAAGATTCACACGAACGAGACGCGTCAAGGTCGTGTTTTTGGCTTGGCCCTGGGTCGATCGTAATTAACTAAGCACAACTCGTAATATTTTGACCTCATTCAACCGACTCTGCAGAAGTCAAAAAAAGGAACGCCAGAGCGGTTAGGATCATTGCACAAAATGATGAAATAGTTCACGAAAAACGTCGTCTAATCTATAGTCGAATATATATGCTTGACCGAACGCAACATTTCGTATGTTAAGGGAAGAATATCATTTTAAAAAGTATTCTATGGAAGATATGTCTATGGAAGATATATCTGGATGGCTTTTTCTAAGTCCATTCACATGCAACGATCGCAATGCTCTTTCTATTTTTTAGAAAGCATTTGAAGCGCTTCTTCGACACTCTCGTGCTTATTTGCCAAAACAAGCTGAAGCTGTTCGCGTCCGTTAAACCTCTTGAGGTATCCCCATATCATCTTGAAAAGAGTAAGTTTCTCTTTAAGGGCTTTAAATTAAAAAATAAGCTAAAAAAATAATTATCTAGCTTTTTTATAAAAATAATCGACAAGAACTTTTAAATAGCTGTTCGTCGTGGTGTTAAGGTACACTGAACTGCCAGACCGAGGTGTTTAGTTGAAATATGCGAAAAGAAAAGTCTTTAGAGTACTTCTTTTGTTGGCGGCCTCGTCGCTTGTCGCAGGGTTGATAATCACACCGGCTGCTGCACAGCCGACCCCCACTATATATTATTCCCCCCAAGCGGGATCAACATGGGTCA
>CAYHCZ010000280.1:0-1699 GCA_964355295.1 uncultured Methanomicrobia archaeon | reverse complement strand
ATCTTTCGAACGAATATATTACCGTAGGACACGCTATGTGTGCTGCGGCGGAGCTACCGGTAAGGCTCCCTCACGATGAGGGTTACTTTCCAAAGCTTCTCTTAGCATCGTTAGAAGAGCTCGAGCGCCAAGGCTTAGCAAAAAACACCGCGAGTGGATGGGTTTACTCAGGTACGGGTAGAGCAACCGAGGCAGTGCCCCTAAATGGGCTCTCCTCGCAAGTATTCAAGATGCTTTATAAAGGGAGACTGCTCGAAACGCTTGACATGACCCGTGCGTATCGAGAGGCTCATAAAGGGGCGGTCGTGCTTCACGATGGTGAGACCTACGTCGTAGAGCAGCTCAATTTGAGTGCTGGCATCATTTCCGTGAACAAAAAGGACGTCGACTTCTACACAGAACCGATTAAAACCGTTGATCTACACATAATAGAAGAGGTCGAAGCGCGGCAAAAAGGTGCGTTGACCGTGTCATTCGGTGCTGTCGAAGTCGTCGAGCAGTACGTCGGATACAAAACGCTTCGCTATGATCAAGTGGTCGGTGCGGAAAGTCTTGACCTGCCGCCCCTCCGCTTTACGACAACGGCACTGTGGTTAACCGTACCTGAAGCTGCCGTCGCGCGCGTCGTAGCCAAACAGCTCGACATCACCGGTGGAATACACGGAGCGGAGCACGCCCTTATTGCGGTGATGCCGCTGCATGTGATGTGCGATCGGCGCGACATCGGAGGCGTTTCTACAATGCATCACCCGGATACTGGCCAACCTACGATATTCATCTACGACGGTTTCGAGGGGGGGATTGGCCTTGCCGAAAAAGCAGTTGAGCTAATGGTCGACATTGTTACAATGACACAGGAGCTTGTCGGAAGCTGCTTGTGCGACGTCGGATGCCCGGCGTGCGTCTACTCGCCTAAGTGTGGAAATGACAACAAGCCGCTCGACAAGGAGGCTACCATCGAGCTGTTAGAAGAGCTTGTAGCACATATGGCCGCCTAAACTGACTTCAAGCTTTTTTCATAAGAACGCGTCGTGGTCTTAGACGCCGTTTCCGTCCTCTGAGTCTTAGAGGTTAGTTGCATACATTTGGGGGGCCTACATAAGTTCCCTTTATATCTCAATTCACAGGTGAACAAGACGATGCTTGCATAGCTTATGGAGATAACGCAGAGGAAAGATACTAACAAGCCAAACGATTAATACGCTTACGAAACAGACCGAGTTACCACTTAACACAAGGGTTGTTTGCAGTGTCGTTCGACGTCTTTCCCGCTATTGATATTAAAGATGGCCGATGTGTCCAGCTAGTCGGAGGGGCTCCTGAAAACGTCCTGGTTTCACTTGAAGATCCCATATCCGTCGCAGAACGTTGGATTAGCAATGGGGCCACCAATTTACACGTAATCGACCTCGACGGCGCATTTGGAAAAGCCCGAAATCTGAAGCTTGTGTACAAGCTAGCAAAACTCGACGTGTTTATCCAGGTCGGTGGCGGCGTTCGCTCCCGTGAAGACGTTGCCGACCTGCTTAAGTTGGGAGTCGACCGCGTGATTCTAGGCACCGCTGCCGTCCGAGATCCGACAATCGTCCACAACCTGAGCGCAGAGTTCGGCAGTGCGTCTGTCATGGTGTCGGTCGACGCACGAGGGGGCGAGGTCCTCATAGAGGGGTGGACACGTAGCTCAGGCCTACGGCCTCAG
>CAYHCZ010000279.1:0-1725 GCA_964355295.1 uncultured Methanomicrobia archaeon | reverse complement strand
GTCGATTTCGTTCCCGTTGCAGCTATTAAAATATTCCGTTTGAGATATATCAGATAAATCTGCCACTTTGTTTCTATAGAATCTGCATCGATCGTCTCTAGCGCTATTTATTCATCGTAAGCCTGACTGGGAAAGCAGAAACAGTAGACTCAAACATCGATTTGATCGATCATCAATGCTTCGTGGCCCCTCGAAGGGGTGCCAGTAGTTGATTACGACTTTTTTTTGATGCAACCGATAGTTTTAGTACGCAGCTCTGACCTGCGTTCAAATCGCGCATCTGTGCTGTGCTCCTTTTTAGCGAAAGACAGCTTCTTGTCGTTTAATTCACCCGAAGGACTGCGTCGCGTAAATGCTGTTTGAGTAAAGCCCTATGGCGGCGCATCTCGCTGGCTAAAAGCACGTCCTGTTTTTGCACTTTCGATCTAAGTTAGATCTTGTGAACACCTTGAGCCTTATTTTTCAGGCACTGCAACACATTACTGCTCGGTTAAGCCGGTACTTCCAAATTAAGCGCATATGAGACTAAGAAATGTGAGATAGAGTGATAGAACAATGTGAATTGGCCACTCAGTAGTCTTTCCTTGCGTGGAGAATCAGAGCTAATGCGTTGCATTTAGAAACCATATGTCAAACCCTCCATTTGAAAACAATTTGTTCAGGGTCGTATCATTGTTCATCCGACTGAAGTCTTGAGCCTGAATTCTTTGTGAAGCAATATCTGGATAGACGTCTATATACAGTCGCTTGTCGAGTTCGGAAAACACAACGTAATGATCCGTCGTGACCGTCTCTCCCATTCGGGTGTGGTTATCGTAGCCGAGGTGCCACGGAACCTTTTCGTAGGTATAACTTTGTAAGTCTGGGTACTTAATGATGTCAGGTCGTACACTCGTCCCATCTTCTAGAGTCGGCAGCAGGTACAGAAACTGCCAAGGCGTGTCGAGGAATCCTTCCCAACTGATTTTCGGGATTTTGTGTATAAGGAACCACTGATTGCCGGAGACTTGCGCATTCGTCGTCTGAAGCGTTGCTGTAAGGGTAAACGGTGACGGATAGACAGTCAACATGCCATTTACGGACACTGCGACGATCAACACGCATGTGACAACGACAGCGATAGCTTTGCCATTCTCTCTAAACGCTAGTCCCGCTTTCAACTCGAACAACAAAAAGCCGATAAAAACAGCGCTGAGCATTACTAAAAACGGAATGACCCGAAGCGGGCTGACTATCGCGACGAATAGCAAGGGCACGTAGAATGCAATTATCAGCAAAAACCCACCAAACAATCCCTTCAGTTTTACCAGATCTTCTCCTCGCGACAGTCGCTTCCACACAAGAACAAAGGCGACTAATGAGAGCGCTATATATATTGCGGTTCCGCCATAAGACGTCAAAAATTGCTCGTATAGGCTGTAACCAGATTGCTGCGCCGTTCCCAGTCTGCTTCCCAGGGTGGATAGATACGTCTCATTACTGTCTAACACGAGCCTCCGGCTCAAAATCCCCGTGCCCCCCCAAACAAATTGTAAGATCCAAGCAAGGAAGAATAGAACAGCAGCCGCCACCAAGCTTCGGCTGATCTTCAACTTCTTGAGGGTTTGCTCTGACCCTCTAAAAGGCGTCTTAAAACGTTGGAATAACCACACACCGAGTAAGAATATAGCAAATGTCGCAGCTCCGTGCGGGTGCAAAATCGCCATGAAGACTGTCAGAATAATC
>CAYHCZ010000278.1:0-1729 GCA_964355295.1 uncultured Methanomicrobia archaeon | reverse complement strand
ATGCTCTGCTCTAACAGGGAATTCGAAGCAGCAACCGGAACCTAATACAGGATCCGACTCGTTTCGAAGTGCATAGACTATCAGAAAGGAAGATTGTCAAGCGTTATGGGTCACTGATCAGCCAGGACTTGCCCCCGTACACATTCGGGAACGCTTTGCCATAAACAGCGTGCTGGACGGATTAAACAGAGACGAATTCTTGTACTAGATCAGCCAATATTTTACCGCTGCGGCTATTCGATGTATGCCATCCACGTGGAACTGCCATCCGTACTGCATCCCGACCTCATCAAGGTTTTTATGGAGTACGAGGATTTTGAAAGCTGCTCGAGACTGGGATAAGAAATCGAATAAGAAATCGGATGTGAAGGCGCGGCCAGGAGATGCAACGACTTGCTCGTGCATTCGCTCGTTGAAGCCTGTCCAAGTGAGACCATTTTGCTACTCAACCAAGCGCTTATTTCTAGCGCAAAACCCGATAAACCTGCCGCATCGATTGATTATCCGGCAGCAACACTTATCAAATTCAGCGTCATCACAGCGCTAAGGCACAGAGAATGACAAAAGGGGGTGTAGGCAGACATGGATCAAGACCTTGCTCTGAGGATTGCCTTAGTTGTGGCAGGTCTCTTAATTCTCGCGTTCGGTATCGCTAATGAATTCTCGAATGGATGGCAGCTGGACATCGTGAACCTCATTACTATCTTTGGTGGTATCGTGGTGATCGTCCTAGGGATTTTTGTCAGGCAGAGGAAGCAGCTCAAGAAGCAGGAGCCAATCCCACCAGAGGTCGTTGACAAAGCAGAAGTTGATTAGAGAGCGATCTGTGGTTTAATCTTCTAACAAGAACTGTTCGGGCCTGCTTCGTACTGGTCAAGGGAAAAAGAAGGAAAGGAAGCGCGAACGCTCCCCCACTATTCACGCAGAATTACCGCTTCATCGCTTGCATTTGTTCTGCTTCAGCTTTTAACACGGCCCTCATCACTTCCTTCCCCGTCTCATAGGGCACGATTGCATGTACCTCGCTTATGAGCCAAGGGTAGAACCCGAACGCCCTCCCCATCTCATCGTGGGCTTCCCCACCAGTAATTGCATACCCTGACGTTCCGTTTGAGAAGAAGCCGAACTCTTGTGCTTGTCCTGACTGTAACAACCTGTCCATCTGCGCAAACATCATCTCATTAAACTGTATAGATTCATTCGGGTCAGTCGGCAAGGGCGCCATCGGATTGATGTGCCACATAACTAAAAACTTCGCCATTTCTTTCATCTCCTTTTGGAGCGACGGAGGTCCCCCCTGCCGTTCGTTGAACACGAAAAAAGGCACCAAATAGAATAAAAGTTGTTGTTACGGAAGCTTGTCACAGTGAACAGTACAGTTCTATCCTACAGGAGGCCCTGTCAAACGTGGTCAGACTGAAAAGAACCACGCCTGTGCCTTGGACAAGGACGTCCACCCGCACACCTTCAGGCACAGTTTTACTATAAACAGCGTGCGGCATGGAGTTGACATACGCAGGCTGCAGCAGGTGCTGGGACATTCAAACATCAATACGACGGCAGTCTAACTGAGGTTCAACGATCACGACCTGCAGGACGTATATGCAAATGTGCAGTTCTAGCTGTTTATTTGTCTAACAAGAAATTATTCAGGGCGTACTTCACGCATCGATGAGACAATTGGTGCGATTTGATTTTGTTGAAATATGACCGATCGCCGACGTCGCGA
>CAYHCZ010000277.1:0-1731 GCA_964355295.1 uncultured Methanomicrobia archaeon | reverse complement strand
ATAAAGTGTGTGAGGTCAAGTACCTTGAATATACGAAGGACGGTCGGTTAAGGGCCCCGGTGTTCTTGCGGATGCGGGACGATAAGTCTCCAAGAGAGTGCATGATAGAACAGGTGACAAAAGGTGCTTGAGGAGTACAGGAAAAAAAGGGACTTCACAAAGACCGCTGAACCAGGGCCTGAGCAGTTGGAAAGCGAACAAGCGATCTACGTCGTGCAGAAGCATAACGCGAGGCGGATCCACTTTGACTTTCGTCTTGAGCATGACGGCGTCCTTAAGAGTTGGGCGGTTCCCAAAGGGCTATCAGACGATCCGCGGGATAAGCGGCTTGCGGTCAGGACCGAGGACCATCCTGTCGCCTATGCCACGTTTACGGGCGAGATACCCAAAGGCGAGTACGGTGCGGGGACCGTCGAGATCTGGGACAGGGGAAAATTTGTCAACATTACTATTAAGGGCGGGAAGGTTCAGCCGCTTAGCGAGACGTTAGAAAAGGGGCACTTCATCATCTATCTGAAGGGCGACAAGCTCAACGGGTCCTATGCGTTCACACGACTTGACAACGACGAGTGGATAATCGTTAAAAAAAAGGAGAAGCCTCTTCTTAGCTCCGAAATAGATGTTCGCGGGCATCACATCAAGATTACGCACCCCGAAAAAGAGCTCGATAAGGGGATACGAAAAGCAGAGCTTGTGGAATACTATCACGACGTCGCGCCGTTAATACTGCCCCATATTAAGGATAGGTTCCTCTCGATGTTCAGATTTCCCGATGGGGTGCGCGGAGAAAAGTTCTTCCAAAAGAACATCCCCGATTATTTTCCTAAGTGGATCGAAAGCAAGTGTCTTGAACACGAAAGCGGCGTTACCTGCTATGTCATCGTTAAGGACGAAGCAGCGATCGTTTACATCAGCAATCAGGTTGTTGTGCCTCACATCATGGTCACACGGACTGATATGCCTGAGATTCCTGATAAGATGATATTTGACTTAGATCCGTCTAGCCCCGATGTGCCGTCATTAAAGTCAGCTGCGGTCAAGTTGAAGGGTTTTCTTGAAGCTTTGGAGTTTAAACCGTATATCATGACGACGGGAGGCAAAGGCTATCACATTGCGGTGCCCGTCAAACGCGAACTTGACAACAGAGGTGTCCGAGATTTTGCCCTTAAGATCGCTCAGACCCTCGCCAAGCAGGACGCCTCGGTGACAACGGAGCTTAGCACGGAAAAAAGAAAGGGACGAATCTTCATTGACGTCAACAGGATATCAGCGATGCAAACTTCTGTAGCACCCTATGCCGCACGGTCAGAACCGGGGCTTCCTATTGCGAGTCCGTTTCCTTGGGACGAGCTGCCAAACATCGGCCCGCAATCGTACACTATACGGAACTATCCAAAGGAGGATGTTTGGGGGGACTTCTTTGCCAACTCCGTGTCAATACGAGATGTAGTCAGGAACCTCACCTAATCGCTCACTAAGCGGACACAATGAACAAGCGTTATTAAAGATCACACGAGCCGTAACGTGTATCTGGCGGGCTCATCGTTGGTAAGGTACTGCTCCACTCTTTTTCGTGACTCTTGAGTGCTTCGTTGTTACTAGTATGACCTTTGTGCGCTCTTATCTGTGATCCGCATCACGCCACGTATCTTGCCAAATCCACGTACAACATCGTACTAATCCACAAGCTTCGCAGCCACACAAGCACATCTAAAGACGTATCCACCTCAA
>CAYHCZ010000276.1:0-1734 GCA_964355295.1 uncultured Methanomicrobia archaeon | reverse complement strand
GGTAACGCACAAAATCGTTCGACGCTGCTTGGCAAGATCTTGCGCATCGACGTTAATGCTGCGTCCGGCAGCTTAAACTATAGCATCCCACGCGACAATCCTTTTATTGACAATAACCAGGGGTTTCGTGAGGAGATTTACGCTTATGGCTTGCGTAATCCGTGGCGATTTAGCTTCGATCCCACGACAGGTCAGTTATGGGTAGGAGATGTCGGCCAAAATAGGATAGAAGAGGTTGACATCGTTAAGAGCGGCGGAAATTACGGCTGGAATATTATGGAGGGAAGTGTCTGCTATTCTCCTCCGTCAGGATGTAATCAAACCGGGCTCAGGCCCCCACTCTGGGAATATAACCACCCCCTTGGGGATTCCGTTATTGGCGGTTTCGTTTATCGAGGTGCTGCGTTCCCTGACCTCGTGGGCGTCTACGTCTACGGAGATTACGGGTCAGGCACGATTTGGGCGCTGCGGTACAACGACACCAGAGCCCCAGCAAATAGCGAGCTTACTGTCACCGGCCTCCATATCACTTCCTTCGGCGTCGACCACAAAGATGAGCTCTATATCTGTGCTTCTGACGGTAACATCTACAGATTACAGCGTGCGACCACCTAGGGTCTTCTTAAGTCCTCTTCTTCATTTGTGCTAACAGTCTGCTAGATTGGCATCACCAAGACCACCAACGCTGCTGGTCAGATTACCTCTACGCAGACCCTCAGTGCTACTGCCAACGAACCTACTGCGCCACCGTCGCCAGTGACAGCCCCTATAGGTCATCAACGAACGACGGCGTGACAATCAATGTAAGTTAGCTTTTTGCACGAAAGAAACCATGAATCAGTAGAGATGAAGGACAAAAAGTCGAGTAGAGTACAGTCATGTAAGTTCTGCGGCGCAACTCTTCCGAGAAACGCAAAGTGCTGTTTGAGCTGTGGGACTTCGAGCATACCTATTCGAGTTGGTCAAACTCACAGTAAACTTAACACGTTGTTATCGCCACTCACAGGTAAAAAGCCCTTAAAAGTTTGGGCATTACTCACGTTCTTTCTCATACTTGCAGTAGTTGTTGGAGGCGCGCTCCACGCCCCCACAGGCGACAACGCCACTACATCCTCCATAGTCTCATCATCGCACGCGCTGAACTCCCACCGAATCGTATGCGTCGGGGATTCAATCACGCAAGGCTTTACTAGCCCAAACAACTGGCCTTATCATCTAAAAGCACGACTCGGCGGGAACTGGGAGGTCATCAATCAGGGCGTTGGCGGGTACAAAACGGCTGATATGCTCAACCATATAGGCTCAGCCATTGCTTTAAATCCGCATTTTGTCGTTATAATGGGCGGCACCAATGACCTAGCGAATGGTGCAGTACCGCTTACAACCATACAGGAGCACATCAAGGCGATCAGCACACGCGTCGAATCCTCCGGCGCCGTACCCGTCCTGTGCACCGTGACGCCCACCAGCTACCACCTCACCGAACGGGGTAGTTTGAACGCGTGGATAACCGAGTTCGCTCATGCGAAGGGGTATCCCCTCATCGACTTTTATAAAGCCCTCGAAAGCCCATCGAATCCGGGATGTGCAAATTCCTCACTCGTAATGTCTGACGGCGTGCACCCGACAGCGGCGGGATGTGTTGTGATGGCGAACGCAATCGACCTTACCATCTTTACGGGGGGTCGCTAGCCTCATACGTCAACCGTCCAATGATCAATTACCTGTAACCCA
>CAYHCZ010000275.1:0-1735 GCA_964355295.1 uncultured Methanomicrobia archaeon | reverse complement strand
TGCCTCAGGGTTTCGCTGGAGCTCTTGATAGATTCGGGGAACAAAGCCATAGTAACTCCTTATTCTCTCCAATATCGTGCGCACTTCCGTATCATCGTCTTCGTACATCTCAACCTCTCCAGCTCTCCACCACACCTATTTCGGGTCCCATTGCATGAAGGTCGAGAACCTAGCATGCATCATCGATAGCACCGTAATAAGGATTGCGTATACAGCATGTCGGTGCCGCGTAAAGCACCGACGGTCAACCGGCTTAGGCGCTATAAGGGCGCTCGATATGCTCCGCACTTAGACCTGCGTCAAGAAAAAAGCGGATGCTGATACATGGCGTAGGTGAGGACCGATCACTTTCGCACTGCTCGTCCGTCATTGATAGTAAGGCGGACATTCATTTCGCAAGCTGGAAGAGGTGTAATTATGACTAACAAAGCGCTGCTCTATGCGAGAAGACGGGAGATGTACCGTCTTTATGCTCAGAAATTGAACATGACGGAGATTCTTGATAAGCTCTCAGAAAAGTACAAGGTACCCAAACAGGCGCTGTGGCAGGACTGGCAAAAGCGCACCCAGTGGGTTTATGATGTCTTGGATCTCGAGCCAGCGCGAGTCTTACGACCTGTCTGATTTGTTAACAGGGTTTGGACGTGCGTAAGCACACGGTAATGCAACTTGCCGCGCGGCACGTCGTACTTTGCATACTTGATTGTGTCTAACCGCAACCTGCCATGATTGCGTGTCATAAAATGCCAAGATTACTCCAACCTAACTGGTGGCTAAATTGAGACTGAAAAAATTCGATAAAGCTCTATGGGGTATGTGGGGCAAAAAACTCCTGCTAATGGTATGTTTGAAAGCCAAAGTGTCTTTGCCTTAAAAACATTTGAGCAAACGTTAATTCGCTCAGTTATTAACAATTGGTGTTTTCTTCTCCACATCACCCATAGAGGGTAAAACATACATTGCCTTTGTTTCTGTTTATAGCTTTCGCAATATTTAAGCGGTTTTTTATCGAATCTCAGCGAAAAAATGTTATTATGAGCTAATATAGTGCATTTTTTTACGTGCTTGGTTTATATATGCAAGGCTTTGATTCTTTTCCAGTTGCACTTCACGTATTGGATGCATCACCTTTTGTCGTGGATTAGAATTACGCATGCATTTGTATGATAGATTTTAGTTTGTGCCATCGCAGAAACTCTCTAAAGCCCGGAAAACTTATTTAAGCAAGTGAATTGAACTTTTTTGAGGTGATTATAAATGGAAGAGATCGATCGAATTCCAGTCGTACCAACAATAGCTCTTGGGCACGACAAGGATAACTACACTATCGAAATTGAACTGCCAGGGGTACACAAAAAGGACATCGATTTTGAAGCTGCTGAGAACAGCTTTTGTCTGAGCGCTCCGAGAGATGACATCCAATACTTCGGGTGCTGGATGCTTGCACACGCCATAGACCCTAAAAAGGCAACAGCTACGTTCTCGAATGGACTTCTGAGGGTAACAGCACCGTTAGTAGAAAGTTGTGAAGGCGTAAAGGTCCCGATTAAGTAATCTTGAAGCAACAAGCCCTTTAGAGGGCTTATTTTTTATATTTTAAGAGCCACGTTAAACGCAATAACGACCTCATCGTTTTTTGATCACTGCGTAAGCGAGCTCTAAAGCATCGCTTAGAGACTAGACTCTTTCTTCTTGTATTTCTCTAGCTGCTTTAAGATGTGCTGGTATTTACGCT
>CAYHCZ010000274.1:0-1747 GCA_964355295.1 uncultured Methanomicrobia archaeon | reverse complement strand
CCTCACACTCTTGACCCACTTGTATTTTGGCTCCCTCTATATAAAATATTTTGAATAGATATTCTAAAGACGCTCAATTCAAAAATATTCTACATAAAAGTGTCAAAACTGCTATCAATTCTAACTAATAATTTATTTGAAATTACTAATATATAAGTGTGTTATACCTCCGTTGAACGGCGAGATATTCTTGGATTCTAGCGCTGGAAAGGCTCAATCGTACCGATTTTTGGCTTGGGGTGGGCGGATGCGAAGCTTGAATCATCAGACTACGAGAACTTGCTGCTAGGGTGGGGGCGTTGCCAGCAGCTTTATCATCTCCAAATGATATATATTTATTTGTATATTTTTTAAAAATAATGCGCACAGATTTTGCCTAAAAAAACGAGTCAACTCGCTTGTTTTGATTATTGTAAACGTACGAGTGAATTTGATTTATTAAAGTAAATAATATATAATCAGACTGAATAATATTTGAATGCTAGTGTTCGAGGAACGGCGAACGCCGTTTGTCGGTGCGCTAAACGAAGTGATGGGTAGGTTTGAAAAGCAAAAATGGCTTTGATAATCGAACTAAATAATAAGCCTTTTATATTACACATTTCGAACCTAAATGCGAATTAGTTGACTTTTTAGTTGACGCGAGGCTGGTGAAATAAGTGACATTTGCATTACATATAGAAAAGAGCTGCACTGGCTGCAACAATTGCGTCGTGGCGTGTCCAGTCAACGCGCTTGAACTCGTCGTTGAGAATCCCGCGACGAACAAGAAGACGTACAAGGTGCAGGGCGGCAAATCCCTAGCAGTAGACGAGGATGTCTGCGAAGCGTGCGGCGTTTGCCTTCAGGCCTGTCCGAGAGATTGCATCGTGCTAACACAGGGATAAAGGAGGGAATGAGCTTTGGCTTTGTTTCCGATATATTCTAAAAGAGAGGAAGGACGAAAATCCATTATAGAACAGAAGACACTGGTACAGATCCTCAACCTCGCTCTTGACATGGAGCGATGCACTGGCTGCGGCATTTGTGCAGAGGTATGCCCAGAAGAGGCCATAGAGAAGGGCCCCCTAGGTGCTGTGGGATTTAAGGAGATGGAAGTCCCCGAGATGGTCTTCGACCAGAAGAAGTGCTCATATTGCGGCGTATGCGTGGAATTGTGTCCATTCACTGCGCTAAAACTCACCGAGAACGGTGAGTCGAAGACCGATCTCATTGACCAGCAAGGGTTCCCACACTATCTGAAGGTAGCTGAAATAAACCCCGACACATGTACGAGATGCAAGGTTTGCGAAGAGATGTGTCCCCGGGACAACGCGATAGAGCGAGAAGTGCCAGAGGTTACTGAGCGGCAGCAAGCGATCACGTACACCGCTGAAATGCAACTCGACGAGGACCCGGGAAGTGAAAACAAGTGCACCTACTGTGGTCTTTGCGGTGAGATCTGTGATGCGTTGACGGTGGAGCATAAAGAGGCGACCCCCATCAACATCGAAGCGGCCGGAGAAGTAAAGTTTGACTCCACTAAGTGCGATGGATGTAATATATGTGAAGAGATCTGTCCGACGGACTCAATAAAGATCGATCGAACGATCAATGAGGCCAAGCTTCAGGGCTTAGTCACGATCAACAAAGACGAGTGCATGTTCTGCACGTGGTGCGCAAAGACGTGCCCCGTCGAAAACACCATTGACGTTAAGAAGATCTTTGAAGGCTCTATTGACATAAAGACGGAAAACTGCCCAGCAGG
>CAYHCZ010000273.1:0-1759 GCA_964355295.1 uncultured Methanomicrobia archaeon | reverse complement strand
ACGACAAAGGTACACCCGTTCTTTCACAACGCGCGACCCCCGTCTGATATAGACGGAGGTTGTTGATGCGTAAATAGGAGTTAACTTCATTGTTCGTCATCCCACCTGTACAACTTCTTCCTCGTTTGTAAGCGATCAACGCTGCAATTGTAACAAATGCCGTTATGGCAGCACAGCGCTGCTCCGCACTGCACACACAGCCACTTCGCATTCTCACGCTCCATAAAAGCGGCAAGCGAATGCTGCTTGATTAAGGTGAGATTTTCAATGAAACTCGTGTGGTAATGCTTTTGATACCGTGCGTCAAGTGGCTCCAAGTTGCCGCACGGGAAACTGCTACATTCGAAACAAAACCGAACTTTATTATTCCGAAGGAGATCGCAGCGTTTCTGAAACGCGCATTTCTTATCTCGGGGGCGACATCCCGCGCAATACGGCATACTTAGCCCTTTGCGGTTTACATCATATTTGCGCGCAAGGTATCTACTACACACCGAGCAGTTCATGCCGCACGGCGCAACGAGTTCCAGATCATCGGGAAGAATATCAGCCATGTTATATCGAGTCGAAATACTGCTCCTTATTTAAATGCGTGGGTTTATGCAACGAGATTGTCGTCGATGTTTCTTAAAAAAAGCTAATTGTATATTTCTTTTTAAGAAACATGAAACGGTTCTTCCGTTGTAAGGCTTGCAACGACATACACGTTGGTGAAACCCCTCCCGAGATATGCCTAACGTGCGAAACGATGGACTCGCACGTAGAGGTCACAAAAGACGAAGCTGAAGGGTATATCTCATAATAATACCTAATAACGTAATTTTGCTCAATTATGTATGTACTCTTTAACGTAAGTTTTTTAGCTCTAACTAATTTGTCGCTAACAAGTGTATGGATAACAAATTGACCAGCTTGCATCAATTGTGGCTCTGCTTCTCGAAGCCCGAAGGGTGGCTACTTTTAACTTTCGTGAGATCGGCACTTTTTTACAAGCTATAACGGAGTATGATTTTTTTGAATTGGTGAATGCTATGAACGTGAGAGACGAAATCAGGAACTGGAAAGGGAAACCGAAAGAGCTGGTTATATTCTTAACTGAGAGCATAGAAAACGACGAAACACTGTTCTACCAACTCGTTAAGCTTTGGAGTCTGGATCTGACGTTGGCAGAGGAACAGCTGCAGACGTCATGAAACACGTTTCGAAGGACAAGCCTGAGTAATTCAGTAATTGCTTCGACCCGGTGTCTCAGTTTTATCTCAATGTTCTAATGTCCTTGAGGTTACCATGGAAATCATATTAGCTCCTGCGCTTCTGCGGTCACTTCCCGCTATAAGACGGCTTTGGACATCTCAAAGAAAGCGTTAAGTAGCCCACCGACTATTTAGCAAGCGATGAGGCCAACAGATAAGGCTAAAGTTGCTGTCGTTAGCGCTGCGTGCTTGATTGGATTAACTATCGTGCTCAAAAACGTCCTCAACATCCCTGCTGATGTCCTCTCTCGAGACATCATTATTTACATCATTATTTATGGCGGCTTCTTCATCGTATTGAACTTCCAGGAGGAAGAAGCACCAAAAGAGATTACTACCACGCCGCGCAGGGCCTATGACAGTCCTTGGTTTTGGAGCGCTGTCATCATTGGCATCACGCTTGCCATTATTGCGGTGTATGCGTTCGGATAGATGCGCCGAAGTGTGACCTCCGCCTCGCTGAGGCGAGCGATCGGGGCTTAAGATATCTCAAGGCTTCAAGAGCG
>CAYHCZ010000272.1:0-1764 GCA_964355295.1 uncultured Methanomicrobia archaeon | reverse complement strand
ATGAGCTAAGCGCCTATCCGTCGAGACTCAAAAAGACGGACATTATTGCTGATTTTTTGACGCGAGCGTCTGAGGACGTTATCGAGATCGTGTGCACCTTTCTGACCGGTCGGATATTTCCTGCGTGGGATACGCGCGACATCGGCGTAGCCGGAAAAACGCTGGTTAAAGTCATTGCGAACCTTAGCGGTAAACGCAATGAAGAAGTCGTAGAGAGCTATCGCGACACGGGGTCTCTTGGAATTACTGCGGAACAACTGCTCGAAAAGAAGGTCGCAATGAGCCTTGCGGCGTTTGAAGCGGGCCTCACCGTTATTGGGTTATATCATCAGTTCGAGGAAATGGCCGCGACGACAGGAAAGGGGTCGGGGCAGAAGAAACAGCGGATGCTCGTAAACCTCTTAAGCAGGACCACGCCACGGGAAGCGTATTACGTGGTCAGTCTTGCGATGCGCAACCTCCTTATCGGTTCAAAAGAAGGCGTGACTGAAGATGCCGTTGCGTTGAGCTTTGGGGTGCCCCCAGACGCGGTGCGTCGCGCGTGGATGCTTACTAACGACATCGGTCTGGTAGCTAAAATTGCGAAGACGGAAGGGCTCGCGGGATTGCGAGCGCTGGGTCTCGAGCCAATGCGACCGGTCAGGCCCATGCTCGCACAGAACGTCGTCGATGCGAGCGAAGCGTTAGACGTAATGGGGGGGCAGGCAGCGTTTGAAACGAAATATGACGGGGCACGGCTTCAGGTTCATAAGCTCGGGCCAAAAATTAAGCTCTTCTCGCGCAAGATGGAAGACCTCACTGAGGCACTTCCGGACATCCGTGAGGCGGTTAAAGAAAGCGTTCACGCTGACTCGGTTATTCTCGACTGCGAGACGATCGCCGTCGATAGCCGCACTGGCACGGTGATTCCGTTTCAAAATGTCCTCAACCGAATCCGACGCAAATACAAGGTCAAAGAGCTAAGCCACCAGATCCCGATGCAGCTTCGCCCCTTTGACATCCTCTACTTAAACGGGGACAGCCTCGTTGACCTTCCCTTTGTCGAGCGACGTGCGCTGCTTGAAAAAATCGTAGTCCCCCTTGATGGGCGCTGTAAACCCTCAGAATATAAGACTCTCAACGATGCGGAGACCGTTGCTACGTTTCTCGCACAATCCATCAATGAAGGGCACGAAGGATTAATGGCGAAGGATCTCGGCGCTGATTACAGCCCAGGCATTCGCGGGCGGAAAATGGTGAAGCTCAAGGAGACCCTCGAGAGCCTTGACCTCATCGTGATCGCCGCTGAGTACGGCCACGGGAGGAAAGCGGGCTGGATCACGTCGTATGAGCTTGCGGCGCGAGATGAGGATAAGGAACAATGGGTGCCTGTTGGTCGTGTCTCGAGCGGTGCCTCAGATGAACAACTGAGAGAGCTCACTGAAGAGATTAAACCGCTCATCATCAGCGAGCACGGGCGAAGCGTGGACCTTGAACCGCGGATTGTGCTCGAGGTGAAATTTAACGAGATTCAGAAGAGTTCGAATTACGCGTCAGGGTATGCACTACGATTTCCGCGTATCGTGCGAATACGAGGAGATAAAGGCCCTGACGATGTTGAAACGCTCGAGCGCGTTGAGGCGGTATACCGTTTGCAGTTCAAAGAGAGGGGGACAACGCCGAATTAACGCTCGTTCACTTAGATGGCACAAAATCTTTTAATGAATTTAGCGTTAAGCCGGCCCAAATGAAGGGTGTAATGAACCGGAAATATGACGCGAAAGC
>CAYHCZ010000271.1:0-1775 GCA_964355295.1 uncultured Methanomicrobia archaeon | reverse complement strand
ATTGATCGCGTAACCAGGCCCGATCGACGCTCTGCGAGAGGTCGCGACCATTCCCGCTAACGACTGATGGATTCAAGATCATCCAACGCGTCGATTCCGACAAGAAAACGGCCTTCGTTGATGGCGGCAACCAAGAAGTATTCGGAGCGCCTAACTTTTCAGTCCAACTGAATCTCGCCCTATTTTGACAACGGATGCTTCTGAGCACCGCAAGTGGGAGCGTGGGTTGACGACTCCAATTCTTTTTTTTCTCACGTTCAATCAAGAACACTATCTGAGCATGCCAGCTCGCGATTAATATCTGAATGCTGCAAACATCCCGCCATCACCTATTCAGATAACCGCCGGTACGCAATCGAGAGTGGAACACGGTTATGGTTATGTGTCCAAGTTAGAACTGGCAACACTCCTGCCAGTGATAAGCAGCGCGAACCGAATCCACTTACCCGCCGATTCCAAGTTTTCTAAAGCAATTCGAGATGAGGCGAGACGATTTGAGTTAAAGATCACTAACGCCGGGGCCCTCACGTTCGGAGCTGGGGGCAGTTCTAAAGATGACCTCATCATGGCCCTTACGTATATCTTGTTTTATGGTGAGCGAATCTCTCGCGGAGTTGATATGCCGCGCGTCCGTTGGCTTTAGTCTTTCAACTTACTTTTTTGATTACTTCCATGCCAAGCAATTGCTTCGCCAGGATCCCATGCATGTGAGGAACCAAGGATGCCACGGCCAAGACAACGGCGACAAGCAGCCACGATGTCGATCCCAAACCGAGTTTCATGTCTAGGAGATCTCCAATGATTCCTAAAACAACGAATACTAAGCTGACAATTATAGCAGACGTCCCAAACTTAGTACCAAACCCAATTTCCCATACTATGTGTTCACGGTTCTCGAATGGTTTATCAGGTGAAAAACGCATAATTGAGCCACCTCTTTTCACGTTGGCAGCGGCAGTAGTAGTGACCGCTGTTTTTCTAAAACATGTATAAAGGCGCTCTAAACAAATAAATGTTGTTGTAACGTGCACTTGTTACGCTCACGGCATTATTTTCGGCTGCGAGGCGGCTAAATGAATTCACTTCAGACGAAGATGATAGCGGTTGTCATAGCCCTCATGCTAATATGTGGACTTCTGGCTTTCTACCTGTCAATTCGTGGGGGGCTAATCTAATAGAAAGGCGGCGCGGAACAGCCATAAGAGTGGCTCTCTCGACTTTTAGCCGTCACAGTGGCCGTTCCCCATGTCACGTACTCGTCGGTTTGGAATGCCATACTTATTTCGGCTTGCACCAAACTGAACGAGTTTATCTTGTAGGAATATTCCAGAACGGTTGGATGGTGTCCTGTGAGGGGCAATCACGAGGGACGTTGTATCTAGCGGCCTTCGATAAACGGGAATGGGAGGGTCGAGTTCAACGACATTGTCGTATTGTTTGGGAAGCTGGTATAGTCACGAACACTATCTGAGCGTGCCAGCCCGGTGAAGATAGGGAATCCATCATCTTCAGCCATTCACGTTCACCTCCCTTCCGCCACATCCCTTATCTCTCTTTCCCTCATACCATTTTTTAATGGACCCGATCATTGCGCAGATACGGCAGGAGCTGGCAGCACTGGCCGATCCTGAAATTCAAAAGAGCTCAAAGCGATTCTTCAAGGAAGGGATCCGGTGTTACGGCATAAAGACCGCCACCGTGACCGCCATGGCAAAGAGATACTGGAAGGAGGTTAAGAACCGCCCAAAGCCGGAGATCTTTGCGCTCTGCGAGGA
>CAYHCZ010000270.1:0-1779 GCA_964355295.1 uncultured Methanomicrobia archaeon | reverse complement strand
ATCATCGTTGATTTGATGAGCACGTATAGAAGGCCAGTATTCAATACCGTTGTTGTACAAAAACTCAATAACTACTCTTGCCCTCTTGTATACCCCAAGCCAATCATCGCCATGAGATAACTTCCATACGCCAGCATTGTCGCGCAAATAAATGATATCTGCCTTCCAGCGATCTAAATCAACACTCTGCCATGCAAGTGCGCCACGCTCGCCGCGCTCAAAGAATTTCTGTACGTAGCAAAAATTGCAACGTAGATAACATCCGCGTGAAGTGAACAGCATCGTATCGCCGTGAACAGCCGATCTCTTGAAATGGATGAGCGTGTCAGGCGACACAGGCGATACGTGATCTTGCGTGCCCATCAGATGTCCTTGAATGTCAACTTTGTAACCCCCATGAATAGCCTCAATGATCGCCCATTCTCCCTCGGAGCGAACGATAGCATCTACATAATCCTCGTTCAGGCATTGCTCTGGTTGCATCGTGACGTGAATGCCTCCCAGGATAGTTCGCTTACCGTGACGTTTAGCTTCCTTCAGCCAGTGTATTGCGCCACGCAACTGTATCCCAGTTAGGCTTGATACTCCAACAACATCGGGCCACGACATGTCCGGCTTTGTATCATAGCGTTCGTCAAAATACCTAACGTCATAAGTTTCGTCACTTTTTCCCCTAGACTTAGCCTGTTTTAACGCTTCTCCAACATGCAATATAGACAGAGGCGGACTCTTTTGAGGAGAACTAGTCGATGGATTAGGGTAAATTAAAAGTACGCGCGTCGTCATATGCCACTCTCCAATAAAAATTCACGCACGATACTGACCGTTGCATCCCAATCGTTCTTTATCTTGCTTCCTGGCAGACGTAATACTGAATGACCTAACCCAATCATTGCCTCTGTTTTTCTGTTATCCCTGTCTTTTGCGCCGGGAAGTGAGTGCCAGTAGTCACCATCGCACTCGATAACACCGTTAATATCTGGAATGAAGAAATCTACCCACCCAACACTGTTGATTTTATAGCTATGAACAAATCTAATACCTAGGGCAGAAAGCAGACCAGCAATCATGCGCTCGATATCCGTATTAGTGCTCTTACTGTGAGGTCGATAGGATGCACTGATTTTCATCTTAGTATTTTTATTAACCTTATGCCCAGTTAGTGCTACGCTTATCCTTTTTCGATGCTCTAGCGAGAACTCCTTCCCCTTGTTCGCTTCCGAACTACGCCGTCTGTTGTGATCGCTCGGAACTTGTCCCTTATGACCATCGCTCAGCCTGCGCCGCCACTGATCGTCCATGACCCTCCCCTTGAGTTTGGTGCTCAGTTTTGCGCGAGTCTCGCTACTAACAACTCGTCCTTTCATACGCTCGCTTTTTTGCCGAATTCGATCCGGACTATCTTTGTAACCTAGAGCGTGCTTATTCCCCAAATTGATCTGCTTAGACCTATCAACCGCACAGCGCACACCAATACTTGCGGCATGGGCGATAATGGCTTTCTTTGAATACTTGGCAGAAAGCTCGGGGATATCAGACCCCAATGCAGGATAGCACATTCTGAGAAGCCGATCGTCTTCTTTACTCCACTTCATCTTGATCTACATTCTAATCTATTCTTTTCAACGTCATGTTTTCACCCAAAAGAACGATCTGACTTTCTCTGCGGGTGTAAATTAGGAGAACTTTCGTAGACATTACTCAACACTCCATAACCAAGAACCATCTCTCAACAAAAACCACTGCTGTACTCTAAACGACTTGATGCAGAAATCAACT
>CAYHCZ010000269.1:0-1783 GCA_964355295.1 uncultured Methanomicrobia archaeon | reverse complement strand
ACCGAGCGCCGTGGGTTTTGCAGGACTCATTGCAATCCCGTGTACCAAAAGCCTCCCAAGCTTCTGCACCGCCTCTGGAACAAGGTCCCGAATCCCCACGGATGTTCCTCCTGTGGTCAGTATGAGGTCGGCATCAGTATCTCGTAACAACGCGGCTTCAATCTGCTCCCGCACATCGGGAACGATAGCTCGGTAGCGGTAGCGCCCCCCCCACTGTTCAACGAGGAGCGCGTTCATAAGGCCGTTTGTCTCGACTACCTCCCCTTCTGCGGGTTTACCCCCAACGAGCTCCTCTCCGGTCGGTATGATCGCGACGTCTGGTTGCCTATAGACGGTCACGTCGTCAACTTCCAAGGAAGCAAGCAGGCCGATGTCCGCTGGCCGCAGGCGATGGCCGGGGGAAAAGATGAGCTCACCGCGACGCACGTCCTCGCCTTTCAGGCCAACGTTTTCGAACGGATGCACCTGCGCCCTAATCTCAGCGACGTTATCGAAACGTTCAACGTCCTCCACCATCACCACGGCGTCTGCGTGGTCCGGCACTTTGGAACCGGTATGAACCCGCGAGACCACGCCACGTCTCACGTCATCACCAATTTTAAGGGCAACCGGCGAACGCTCACTTGCCCCTAACGTATCGTCGGCAACGACCGCGTAACCGTCCATCGCTGCCCGCCGATAGTTAGGCTCGTCTCGTGGTGCTATGATCTGGCTGGCAAGCACCCTCCCTCTGGCCTCTCGGATAGGCGACACCTCGGTGTCTTCGATAGGCACGATGGCGTTGAGGAACTTATCCAACGCCACGTCAAACGGAGTTCTTATTTTGAATTTCATCGTTATGTGTTTTTGATATTATCGTTACGGTTAAGTGTGCACGTGTGCTATTATATCTTACGAGCATGAAAATTAGACCGCGATTCAAGCTTTGGTTTGTCGGTGAAGATGACGAATACGTTTTTGGACTTGGTACGATGCGACTTTTTGCTGAAATTGAGCAACTTGGCTCCATAAGCGCTGCGGCGCGCAAGTTGGATATGTCATACCGCTACGCTCTAGAACGCATAACCATCGTTGAAAAACGACTAGGCCGTCAGCTTGTTGATAGGACGCGTGGTGGTAAAGAAGGCGGAGGGGCCAAGCTGACATCGTACGGCTATGAGCTTCTCGCGGATTACCGTGGCATGGAAGGTTCATTGAACCAACTCACGAAATGGTACATTGACCTCAGTGACTGATCGTCGTCCGGTTTAACCGCCTGAAACAGGAGGAAAGATCGCGACTTCAGGTCGTCGGATAGGCTATTAGCAAGTGCTTCTGTGGCAGGGATTACTCGTGCTCGTTCCTTGGCGGAACTGAAGAACAAGAGATCATCTCCGCCAAAGTAGTAGGGGACTAAATACGATCAGCCAGTTGTCTTTTTGAGATCTGGCTACCTGACGGGCAAGCCCGCACGCCTTTTTTTCCCAAATACAATCGTTATGATCTTAGAGTAACATTCAATTTAAGAGGCTTTAATACAACATACTGTGCGTTAGATCTCCTAAAGTGAATATCATAATTGAAAAAGACTAGGAGATGGGAGAGAATATGAATTTCAACTATGTACCAACTACGTGCCCCTACTGTGGCTGTGGTTGCGGTTTAAACCTTGTTGTTCAAGACGGAAAGATTACAGGTGTTGAAACCTGGAAGCGACATCCTGTAAGCGAGGGCAAACTCTGTCCGAAGGGACACGCGTGTGCTGAATTCGTTCACAGCGAGGATCGACTCACCGTGCCTCTGA
>CAYHCZ010000268.1:0-1798 GCA_964355295.1 uncultured Methanomicrobia archaeon | reverse complement strand
CTCTCGGATAGGCGACACCTCGGTGTCTTCGATAGGCACGATGGCGTTGAGGAACCTATCCAACGCCACGTCAAACGGAGTTAGTGTGTTAAGTTTCATCGTTACGGTTAAGTGTGCACATGCGCTATTATACCTTACGAGCGTGAGAATTAGACCGCGATTCAAGCTTTGGTTTGTCGGTGAAGATGGAGAACACGTTTTCGGCCTTGGCACGATGAGGCTTCTTGCCGAAATTGAGCAACTCGGCTCCATAAGCGCCGCAGCACGTGAGCTGGGAATGTCATATCGCTATGCGTTAGAACGCATAACCATCGTTGAAAAACGACTGGAGCGTCAGCTTGTTGACAGGACGCGAGGTGGTAAAGAGGGAGGGGGGGGCCAAGCTGACCGCGTTAGGCCGCGAGCTTCTCGCGGATTACCGTGGCATGGAAGGTTCGTTGAACCAGCTCACGAAATGGTATGTTGACCTCAGTGATTGATCGTCATTGAAGCAGCTGTAGAGCGAAGTTAGATGCCAAAGACTATCTGCTTCGTTTCAAGAAAAGATGCCAATCCTTCTCGGCCCCCTTCCCGACCGATACCACTTTGCTTAAAACCTCCGAAGGTCGCTTCGTGGCTGCAATCCGCGTATCATTTATTCCGACCAGTCCATATTCGAGTCTCTCTGCAATTCGTATTGCCTTTTTCATATCGTGGGTATAAAGGTAAGCTGCCAGTCCGTAAGGACTACCGTTTGCACACTCAAGGACTTCATCCTCCTCCTCTAAAACAAGGATAGGGGCGACAGGTCCAAAGGTCTCTTCTTGTGCAATGCGCATGTCTGAGATAACATTTGCTAACACTGTGGGCGCATAAAACGAGCCAGAAGCATACGCCCCATCAACTAATCTGTGACCTCCAACAAGGATTCGCGCCCCTTTGCTGATTGCGTCATTAATGTGGCCCTCAACCTTTTCGACGGCAGCGCGGTTGAACTAACTCATGTAACAGTACGATTTTGCAAATAAGATTAGGATATGAACGACTGCAATGTAAATCGTAGAGTCAATATCGTCTTAACATGGCGGAGGTCGCCGGTCCGAATCCGGCCGAACCAAAGTGTGGGTATAGATAGCACTGAAAGAAGCAAAAAAAATAAACAGCTGAAATATCAACTGGTATAGGCTAGACCCCCTCCGCAAAGCAAGGCGATATGTTGCAACGTCTTCTTCTTAGGCGAGGTCTAGTCCCGCCATCTCTTCAGTCAACTCGAGCGACCACTGGTAATGGGAGTGAACGAGACACTGTTACGGTTTGACGTGACTCAGCTCATCTAATACATCGAGAGAACGCTTTTTACGCGCTTAATGCCATTCTCGAGTTCACACGCTGGGACATACATTGAAAGAACACCAAAAGACCAGCGTTGCTGCACACCCCGATGTTTTCGAGCACATGCATAACAGTCTTATTATACCGGAGAAAGGGCGAAAAATAGTGCTATAGTTACAGCCGCTAAACAACGTGGACGAAAGACGTGTGTGTCTAACGTCTCTTCTTCTTAGTCATCCATATCCTCGTAACTAGCGCTTGCGAGCGAGCTTTAAGTTAGTCGGAAATGACTTTTATACTCTCGCTGAAGCCGTGTTCACGGCTCCAGTGCGCCGCCGTATCTCTTCGAATATGGTCGGTCCGAGCAACGCCTCGACCTCATTCTTGTAGCACTCGTGCATGAGGGCGACGAAGATCTTGCTACCCTTGTTGGTAGTATGAATGCCGACCCGTTCAGCTCGCGTTATCAGTTCATCCATTTCCATCA
>CAYHCZ010000267.1:0-1809 GCA_964355295.1 uncultured Methanomicrobia archaeon | reverse complement strand
AGAGCTGACACGTGGCGCGAGGAATCTTAGCTGCACTCTTGAGCAAACCTGCCACTCTCTCTTTGTTAACTGCACTACTATGTACCCAACTCGTTGTATAAATATCGGATTTCGCGAAGATTGACTGCTGCAGTTGGACTATGCCTTTATTAACCTTCTTTAACGCGATAAAGAAATTCGAAAAGTTTAAATGTAAAAGAGTCACTTGATTCGGACACTCACAGAATATAGAATCCCATAAGAAGAGGGGGGCTAAGTTAATGACCGAGGCAGAGATGTTAATATGTACCTGCTGTGGCAAGCCGGTACGAATGAACCCTTTCAATGGCTACACCTTATGTCCATTTTGCATCGAAAAAAATAAACACACGGCAAAACAAGAGGTATAGTCTACCGACAGCACGATTTCGAGTTAATACCTTTTAAGCGTAAGAGATAGTTTTGGACTTATAAGACAGTCGTACACAGAGCGACTACAGCTTTACTAGACGGATGAATGGCGTGAAGCGCTTAAATCTTTTTTTGACGCGACGCGTCGCAAACAGGCCGACAAGATGCTGGGGCCTTCAGCGCTGTTTTTTTAACGTAAACGGCACATAGCTTCAATAAGCTTTGCTTCGAACGGCTACAGATTATTAACGCAACAGTTATAAGGCGTCTTTCAGTGCTGGTCATAAGGGGTCGTTTACAAGGCCTCAGGAAAGAGGAGGAATTTCTATTAAGGTTATAGCTTTTAACGGCAGTGCACGCAAGGATGGCAACACAGCAATTCTTATTAAGCAGGTGCTAAGCGAACTCGAACAAGAAGGGATCGAGACCGAGCTTATTCAACTTGCAGGAACACAAATCCAAGGCTGTATCGCGTGTTCCAAGTGCAAGGAGAACCAAGATCAGCGCTGCGCTGTGACTAGCGATTCTTTTAACGAATACATCGCTAAGATGCTCGAAGCGGATGGGATCATTCTGGGTTCGCCGACTTACTTTGCTGACCTCACGTCCGGACTAAAAGCGCTCATTGAGCGAGCAGGCTTCGTCGCTCGGGCAAATGACGATATATTTCAGCGCAAAGTCGGTGCTGCTGTCGTAGCGGTGCGACGGGCTGGCGCTATTCATACTTTTGACTCTATCAACCATTTCTTTCTCATTAGTCAGATGATCGTTCCCGGCTCAAGCTACTGGAACATCGGCACTGGTCACGCCATTGGTGAAGTGCAAGATGATGAGGAGGGCCTGGACACAATGGCCACCCTAGGTAAGAACATGGCTTGGCTGCTCAAAAAGCTTCATGCGTGATTGTCGTTAACACGAATTCTCACGAAAAGTGCTAGCTTATGCCTCGTCATCGCTAGGTCGGATGCGGTGAAACAGATAAAAACTATAAGCCCCCCCAACGAATTTAAAAGACGAGTTGAACGTAATGACGAAATGGTTAAGTGAGTAATTCCTTGGCCCGTCTCCTTTTCTAATCTTCGCTACTGAGCACCTAGAAAAGCCAACGTTTCACAAATCCGCGCAAGAGAAAGATGACAATTATAGATCTACTGTATATCGGCATTCTCGTTTCCAACCTTCTTTTTGCTATTACAGTCGTCTTCGTCGAGAGAAAAAACCCCGCAGTCATATGGGCATGGCTAATGGTGCTCTTTTTCCTGCCGGTTATCGGGTTTGTCCTTTACGTCTTCCTTGGTCAGAATTATCGCAAGAAGAAGATGTTTCAAATTAAGCAGGATGCGGATGAAGCTTTGAGGATCCTCATCGAACAGCAGAAAAGCGAATTGAAAACACGCGAGATTCCGGCCCTCAATCATT
>CAYHCZ010000266.1:0-1836 GCA_964355295.1 uncultured Methanomicrobia archaeon | reverse complement strand
TTATTATCGCAAAAGGGATGGCTAATTATGAAATGCTCTCTGAGTATCCCTTTAAGCCAGTCGCCTATTTGATGAGGGTAAAGTGCGCGCCAGTTGCAGAATCAGTAGGGGCTCACGTCGGTGATTTCATTGCGAAACTTGTACGGTAAGAGGGGTGCCTAACGCACAAACATGAACGCAACTGCGTTGTTGAGCACGTGTAGGGTAATCGGAGCCATTAGATTGCCTGTCTTTTCGTACACATACGCGAGAACGACACCTATAACGAATAACGGAGCAGCGGCGAGCAGCTCTAAGTGGATGACCGAAAAGAGCGCAGCGCTCAGAACGATCGCGTATGAGGGTTTAAAGCGATCCCTGAAAGCTTTGTAAAGGTACCCCCGAAACACGACCTCTTCTGCTATGGGGGCGATGATAACCCCCGATAAGAAGACCAGCGGCAAAAACCCCGGAACGGCGGCAGATTCTGACAAAGCCTCCTGAGTTGGGTCGACGCCGAACTGTTGTTGGATGGGGTAGCCGACGATACCCGCTAGGATGAAGGCAACAACGAATCCTACTACGCCATAAAGGAGCGCTTTTGGCAGTTTTTTCGTGGTAAATCCAAGTGACGCGAATCCCTCTTTGTAAAAACCGAGGACGACTGCAACGATGAGTGCAATAGAAATGATGTTTGCGATGTTCAGCAACCAGAAGGTCCCTGCAGTAATAGTTCCAGTAGTAACGCCGAGATCATCGCTGGAATTGATTATACCCAAAGCGATGAGGATCGGCGGCACGAACAGCGATACACTGAACTGACCGACCAAATACAGCAAAATGCCCAGGACGATTGACCACTTCTTCTTTGGCGGTCCACGCGGCACGTAGACGTCATACGGACTCGTCGGATGGAACTCATCCCAATCGATGGCAGCGACAGGCATTTCGTTTTCGTAATCTGCGGGCATCTTGCTACTTTCGTAGCTAAAATGCCTACTTACTTATATACCCTTGTGCCTTGCGCGGCTCGACACCCCTTGACGTGCGATTGCAGCCCGTAATACGGCTAAACCGATTGACGGTATCTTTATGAGCTTGAGCGTCAATATGTGAGTAAGTACGGGGAATCAGGTGATTACTTAATATGAGGGGCAAGTGGGGCAGCGATTTCGGCCTTTCAGCACGTATGCTGTTAACGATGGTTTTGCTTGGGCTCGTTTACGTCGCGTTCATCGGTATCATCTTACTCTACGTGCGTAACATCGCATTAATCGCCCTCTTTTTGGTGCTATTTCTTGGAGCACAGTATTATTTCTCCGACCGGTTAGTACTCGCTACGAGCGGCGCCCGAGTCGTTAGCGAGGATGAAGCTCCTGAGCTCCACAGTGCGATTGAACGCCTGTGTGCGATGGCAGACCTGCCAAAGCCGAAGGTGGCTATAGCAAACAGCGCTGTTCCTAACGCTTTTGCGACAGGTCGAAATCAAAAGCACGCGGTAGTAGCGGTGACGACTTCCCTTCTCCAACGACTCGAAGAGCCTGAAATAGAGGCGGTGCTGGCGCATGAGCTGTCACACGTAAAGAACAGGGACATGTTGGTTATGACAGTCGCGAGCTTCGTTACGACGATTGCGGGCTTCCTGATGCGTTACTGGTTCTTTGTTGGCGGAGGTGGCGACCGTAGGGACAACAATATAGTCATCTTCTTTATTGCACTCGCCGCGATATGGATCATCAGCTTCTTGATCACACGGGCACTCTCGCGGTACCGCGAGTATGCAGCAGACCGGGGCTCTGCCATTATAACGGCTCACCCTGCGAACCTCGCCAGTGCGCTCCTAAAAATCAGCGGCTA
>CAYHCZ010000265.1:0-1845 GCA_964355295.1 uncultured Methanomicrobia archaeon | reverse complement strand
TGGAATAGCGCCGTTCTGCAAGGAAGCTGCCAATGTCGATCACTTCTTCTATCCTTTTTGGTTCTCAGATCGCATCGTCGCACGATCGCATAAAAGAGCTTATTTTTCGTATATGAGGATTCTGATTTTGGCGGCCTCTTGGATGACGTGATGCACGACGACGAAAATACGAGAGACGCCCGTCACTGCGCGTTTCCAACCTCTCATCTCGAGAGAATCGTGCAAGATGATTTAAACAACGACAATCACAAAGTTCCCGATAGCGAACCCGATCAAACGACGAAATTCGTCTCTATTGGCCAAATACTGGATATTTTAAGCCGAGAGCGTCGCATGACCTCTAAACTCGCTACAAAAGTTGAATTAAAACAAAAAACTAATATATACAGCAGTCTTATAAATGTTGAGTTTGTGCAGACCTAACTGATGGATATCAAGCCATGGTCGATCTTTCATATTTCGAAAAAAATCGCGCTAACGTTGTCTTTCTTCTCATCACTTTAGCGGTTGTGCTGCTGCTTTTGTATATGGTCTGGCCCTGGCGGTTTGCCTTGTTGTTAGCCCTCTGGGCGGGGTACGTCCTTTGGTGGCCAACGAACTGGCTTACTAAGTATATCCACCGTCGCGGCATCGCGGCGCTCATAGTAGTGATCGTAGTCGCCGTTCTCCTATCAATGGCTCTCGTTAACCTCACCGTTATCGTCGTGCAGCAAATTGCAGAGATGGCGGCAGGAGCGGCGGCGAGCGGGAACACAACGATTAGCGAAGGGCTCTTCAACACAGCCAAACTCGCCAACCCGGAGCTTGCTAAAGCAGGACCTATAGTGACGCTTATCGGAACGCTCGCGGCCGGAGGAGGCGTCATTGCCACAGGTTTCACTCAGGTCGCAGGCGGCATCGCACGAACCATTCTTACGAGTATGCCCACTATACTGTTCCAACTCATCCTCGTTTTTGTACTCTTGATCGGCCTGCTTACGTATGGCGGGGACGTCGTCAACGATTTCAAGAGCACTGTACCCAAGAAACAGCAGTCGATTGTCAATCGGTTCCTCGACCATCTCAACCCGATCTACTACAATTTCTTCGTCATATACGCCGTTGTAGCCGTCATTTGCGGCATACTCGCTGCTGTTATTTACGGATTACTTGGCGTCCCGTACTTCGTCACATTTGCGATCTTCATCCTGTTTGTCGGTCTCATTCCGTCCGTCGGACGCGCCATTATTTACATCCCGCTCGCTCTTTGGCTTATGATTCAAGGGCAGACAATTACAGGCCTCCTCGTGCTAATCGTTAGTATTATCATTTTCGAAGTGATCGTTCGGTATATCATTCAGCCGCGGTGGATGGAACGGACCGCGAAAATTCCACGGGTGCTGACGCTTATCGCGTTCACTTTTGCCCTTGCATCGTTTGGGATAGTCGGGTTTGCAGTCGGGCCGGCAATCATGGGCTTTGCCCTTGCGATGTGGCGAACGTACAAAGACATTCTCAAAGAGCGGGAAGAACAAGCGCCAGCTGTCGCACAGGCGAGTGGGTCGTAAAACATTCTTTTTCTTGAAGTCACGAGTACCCACTTCGACAAACGTAAGACTGCCCCTCTAAGTCTGTCGGCTTGAGTTAAGTCTGAAAGTGAATATGGCAGTCAAAAGTGCTCGATCGAAACAGAGAGAGTTCTTTAGATTAAACCGCCATATTGCATAAAGGAGATTTTTATGTTATCAAAGAAAGTGGATTTGAGCTCGAAGAGGAAGTCGGAGACAGACCATACCACGACGTACGGTCGTCGCTATTTCGACCAGCCGGTGCCGAAATACGCCATGCCTGAAGACGGCATGCCTG
>CAYHCZ010000264.1:0-1855 GCA_964355295.1 uncultured Methanomicrobia archaeon | reverse complement strand
AGGTCCAAGCCGGCTTTGTAATAGGCCATGTCTCAGAACTATGTATGCTGTGCCAAGCTTTCTCCTTCGCGCACACATAGGTCGCGTAGAGTACATCGTGTAGCGGCACGTTTCTCGCAAGTAGCTCTAGTCCCATTGGGTATAGAGAACGATCTGCACGTTGGGCGCATGCATTTAACTCGCGTGTTTTTTTGTGCGTCTGCGAAATTTATTATGACTAGTGAAAATTGTTAGAATTTTCGGCTTTCTTTTATGATAACAGCAGTTTTTGCTTCATAAACTAGATCTGCCGTTAGAAGACTCATAAGGGTAACCTTAAGTTAGTGTATCGGGCAATCACCTCTCAGCAAATTAACGCTATTTTAAGGCTTATTTTTTTTATAAATTTTATTAAAGCTTATTTTGCCAATATCGATAGATAAAGTTTATATACGTGATTTAAATAACCCTTTATATTCCTAGGGGTGTCGGCCTATCCCCACGTTGGGGCCGCCGCACACTTCGCATAAAAAAAACAGGAGTTGATTAACTAAAATGCCCTATAAAGACGACACACAACGTCGCGAGTACGACAAGGAGTACAAGAGAAAGCGACGTTCGCAGAGTTGGACAAAAAAAGGGTTGGACAAACGTCTAACCGATGTTCAGGTCGAGACAGCAGCAGACCTCCGCGACCTCCTTTCAGCAAGAGCATGGAGATTGACAGGTAATATTAGCCAGGCTTTGGTCTAAAGTGAATCAATGAAACAAGTGTGGATTTAAACGTAAAACATTATTACTTTCCAATATCGCAGATACACGTCATGTTCAGGTAACGGATGCTTATAGTGGTTCCAATCAACTCCGCTGACGCCATGCGTCATAATGTACGCCCGATTTGACCGATCCCATTGACTGATATCACCGTATTGTTCGGTGAACTTCCTCAGATCGCCCAATACAAAATTTCCCATCGTTCGAGACAGCGGAATCTGTTGGCGTTTCACCCACGGCGCAAGCGAGTTGTATCGAAAGAGAGGTCCATCATCATCGCTATCGTCTAATAGTGGTTGAATCGCTTGGATCACCTGTGGATGCAAAGGAACGTAGTGTTGCATCTTGATCTTGTCTTGAGAAGATTGTACTTCAATACACGGCTTATAAGCTTCCATTGCGTCTCTAAATTGTCCTACTGTAAGCTTGGAGATTGTAGATACGCTTCGCTGACCCGTAAATGCGCCGAATAGAATAAAAGCCGTGTAATGCTTAGCCCTGTTACTGCTGATTGCTTTATTCTTCTCTGAGTTGCTGATGTGGCTTACAACGTTCTCGATATCCTCTTTCATAATGATTCGATTCGTGACGTTCTTTCGCTCTTTTACTATTCTAGACAGTTCGAGAAAAACAGTGAATGCTTGATATCGAGTATCGAGCCGAGTTTTTGATAGGAACTTAAGGAATGCTTTGGCAAAAGCAATCGTCTTACTCTTTGACCACATACTCTGATATTTTGCTAGTACGTAATTCCTTAAACGATCCATAGATTGTTTGTTGACTGATCCGAATGTAGTCTCCCAGAGAATCTTTGCGGCTCGCTTAATCCAATCTATAGATTTTGGGGCTAGGCCCACTAAACGTGCTTTTGTGTAGCTGCATAGCTCATCGATATCAAAATCAAGTTCAAGATTTCCCAACCCATTCACTGACGCTTTGTATGGAGTAGACAACTTTTCGCAAGGAGTAGACAACTTTCTATAACAATTAAGACACTGATTAAAGACCTTATCTCCTTCTAAATCCGAAAAAGAAGCTGTATAATAGTGGGCCCGGGGCGATTCGAACGCCCGATCTCCGCCGTGTGAAGGCGACGTCATAA
>CAYHCZ010000263.1:0-1862 GCA_964355295.1 uncultured Methanomicrobia archaeon | reverse complement strand
TGGTCGGGATACCGAGAGAAGTCGCAGCGATTGCTCCGTGCATTCGAGAGCTTATACAAATATCGCAGATCCCTATTATTGCTTTAGTTTCTTCGGCTGAATATTCGCCCTTGATCCGGAAGACATGGGCGCGCCGTTGGGACAGGTTGTAGATGTCATTTGCAGCGGTTCTGTCATCGATAGGCGAAGCCCATTCTGGTATTAGAACGTGAGGCACTAAGAGGACAATCGCGTTCAGGGTATCTACTAAGTAATCCGCAATCTGGCCGAGTAACCTGACGTATCGGTCGTAACTTTTTTGAGGGGTCAAAGCGCGATCCGATCCGTATCGGGAAATCAAGTAGCTCGGGATTATTCCAATAATCGGTCTCTGATCTGTTGGTAGTCCCTCTTCGTTGAGGATTTCCCTTAGCCGATCAAGCGGAGCCGACTCAAGCAAGAAAGCCGAGTCGGCAGTCACATACACAGAAGGGTTGCTGACCTGCAACTCACGAAAGATTCGCTCCGAGGTGTTGTCGCGTAGGGTTATCAGTTTCGCCCTGTTCAACAAGAATCTCGCAATGATTCTATTGTAACTACGTTCAAATGGACCTATCGACTCAGCGTATACAACGACCGGCTTGGCAAGCAGTAGCCCGAAAAGCAGATTCAAAAAACACGACCAAAAGCCGAGAGTTCCATAGTCTTCGGTCAGGATGTCGCCACCAACTGTGATTACAACGTCAGCACGCAAATATGCGTTTAGTCTCGGGTCATTCACCAGCGTTTGGACATCGAGATGGAAATAGCGGAAGACCCGCCAAAGAGCGCATTTGATAACGGGGGGCACGGTTCGCAAGCCCGCCCATATGCCCGCCCGATCAAGCGCAACTTTTCCGATAACCTCGTAGAACCTCACGCCGGGAAATATTTTCTGAGCGTCAGAGTCGAGCTTGTCCGTAAAGACGGTGAAAGAAACGTTGCTAATGAATCGCTTCAGTGCGGCCATTCTGGTTATCAGAAGGGCGTCAGTCCCCCTATTGAATCTAGAATAATTTACGATTACGACTCGGATTGCTTCGTTTTTTCCAGAGGAGTTCAAGAGCTCACCTGAAATTCTTGGAGTTTTTTATGAAACAACTGGTTGACGGGTAGCAAGTATAAGAGGAGCAGGCGTTGTGGTACGCGGTTCACGAGCGTGCGGGCGAGACCATTCTGAGACAGTGCATTTACGAAGCTAGGTGCTAAAGCGAGAAGATAGTCGGAGGCGTCAGGGTCGATTAGGTCGGCGTTAATCTCTGCTTTAGTCCAATAGAGCTTCATTCGAGCCTTCAATACTTTCTTTTTAATGTAAAGCGTTTGCAACTGGGATTGCTTGACCTGATCAACCGTTGTCGGTTCAAGGGTTATAACACCTTTAGCATGAGCCTCTTGCAACAAGTCCTGGCCATTTTTGGTTCTGGCAACGACGATCGAACTTCCAACACCGTCAGGGAGGCCTAAATTCCACGCATCGCCAAAGGATACGTCAGCTAGCTCACACGTGTGATCGCAGCACATAAGGCATCTTTTTGAGGTAAAAAAGTCAGAGCCAAGAAATGTCCAATAATCTTGCAGCGGTAGCATCTTTGTGCTCCCGTCTTTAAGCTGCACTGTCATCGCCCCTGGCCACCCGTAGCCCCTGTAGTCGATTTTTGCGACCTTTCGGGGCTCAACGTCCAAACGCTTAAGTAGCAGCCGAGTAGCCCAAAAACTCGGCGTATGGTTACAGAAGATGCCGATATGAAGCGCCACTCTTTCGTTTAGCTTCTTGTGAATGGTTTCAGCCTTTCTCATGCCGTGAATTTGGCAAGGAAGCCCCACGACAGCATAGGATCCTTCAT
>CAYHCZ010000262.1:0-1886 GCA_964355295.1 uncultured Methanomicrobia archaeon | reverse complement strand
AGAAAAGACTTTGGATTATCTCTACCGAGTTTTGGCTCCCTCGGTGGGACAAAGTGCTAAACGACTATTTTGTTGACAGTGAAGGAAGATGCAAGATCGAGGATCTCAGGATCCTGCTTCCGATCACACAAAGAAACATCGACGTTGTTAAGCAACTTTCAACATGCTTTAACGTGCGGCACGCATCAATGTTGAGCGATATCGCAATCGTTATTTCAGACTGCAAAGAGGCCATCTACACCGGCGTTAAGAAGGATCTGGACGAGTTAGAGAGAGTTGTGCTCACCCCGTCACTGTGGTCAAACAACAGCGGATTCATTGAAATTCAGAGTTCCGTTTTTCAAACACTATGGGAACGAGGAGTAGAAGCTCGTTTTAGGATCCAAGAGATTGAGACGGGTAAGCCTATCGAGGTTACGCGCGTTATTACCGATTACCAAGAGATTGTACAAGACTTCACATCGCTGATAAATACCGCCCAAAACGAGATATTCCTGTGGATTAGAAGTGAAGCCTTGCCGATTTTAGCACCGCTTATCCCAAAAGATGCGCCTCAGCGCGGCATAAGCGTTATTGTTATGGCTGAAATTAACAAGGATAATCTGCAAGTTGCACAGGACATCGCCCAGTACGCAGACGTTCGTCATATTCCTCAAATTGTGCATAGCACAGGCGTTATCATTGACCAACAGGCAATGCAAGTGTTGTTGTACTCGTTCAGTGATAAAGGCGCAGAGCTCTATAATTCGGTTTATACGAACACGCTGAGCTTTGTCGAGACTCAGCACTCGATGATGGAAGACATGTGGCACTCTGGGATCGAGCTGCGGTACCGAGAGCAAGAGCTTACGGAAGGTCGAATTGTGCAGACGATACAAGTAATCAAAAAGAGAGAGAACGTCTACAAAGCTTTCTACGAAATGCTCGACAGATCAAAAAACGAATTTAACGTAATACAAACTCGAATGGGGGTGAAACGACTCTATAATTTAATCAAAGATAGAGAGATGCCGAAGATTACCTATCGTTTGCTCGCCCCTATTGAGAACGTCAACATTGAAGAGGCGCGTCTGCTTACCAAATACTTTGAAATTCGGCATCTTGAATCGGAGACTGGAGCGGGGATTTTTATATCAGATGATGACAAGCTGCTTGGAACGAGCTATATTTACGACACGGGCGACGTGGATAACGTGATTTACAAGTCAGCATTTAAAACAGACATCTCTGAGTTTATTTTTATTGAGAAAGAACTCTTCAACAGCTTCTGGTACAAAGCAACGCCGCTGAGTGTCAGAGAGCAGGAACTACCTTCCGACAGCAGAAAAGGTGTAATCGATCAGAGAAGCTAGAAAAGTGACCAGTCCGACGCTAGGCCATTAATTGGACCTGCAAGGATTCTGCTTGCCAAGCGTTCAAAAATCTTAAAGGTGTGGCTGTTTATGGATTGACGATTGTCCTCACAAAGAATAGAGAAATTCATATAATTCCAGAGAACTTTTCAACCATTCGCGCAGTATTTGGTGAAGTTAAACACTGAAAAAAATGCGGAATATATTAGAGAGCGGTCAAACCATCTTTCTTTCTTAAATAAGGTGACACGATATAGGCTGCTTTGAGTGTGACGAACTACAATTTCATTACAGCGAAGGCTGTGATGCGTGTATAGATTCACTCGTTACGTTTGTTTCCAAGAATTGTATGGCGTGCAAGTCGTGCGAGCTTGCCTGTGCACTACGGCATAGCGCGTCACGCGATATTAACGCAGCGATCTGCGAGCATCCGCGCCCCCTCTCCAGGCTCATTATTGAATGTGGGGATGGCAACTTGCATCTCATACGGTGCGTTCACTGCAAGCGCCCGAAATGCATTGAGGTCTGCAAAGC
>CAYHCZ010000261.1:0-1892 GCA_964355295.1 uncultured Methanomicrobia archaeon | reverse complement strand
CCTTAGCTCCTGCGGCAATTGCATTGTCTTTTAGCTCATCTGCAGCGTCGCAAATCACTTCGCCAAGAATGGGATTATGTCCGTGTACACAGAGGTTGATGTGGTCCTCTTTCAGCGCACCGAGATTGGCTTGGGACACTACCATTTGCGGAACGCCGAATAAGACGTCAGAAATATTAGAGCTGATGTTCTCTCCAGTCACATCACCGAGCGAGCATTTGATTCCCCCGAAAATCAATGGCACGGGATCTGCGTCACATCCCATATGGGTCCTGTGCATGACCTCGGTAATTCCCTTGTCAATGTTGGTCGCAACGACGTCATTTCGCTCCAAGAGTTCCAGCCTCTTTGCGGGGAGCATAATTTTGAGCCAGCTACAGGCCTCGTCCTCATTCCTTGAAAAGTCCTCTAAAGCTGAATTTGCGACGGCCACTGCAAGCTCATTTACGCTCTTTTCGTTCTCCAAACCGAGCTTTGCGGCAAGAACACGTAATTTCGCCTCGTCTTTGATGTGATAGTCGGGTGCCTTACCTTCGCCAACGCCTTTAAGGGCATGTGCAAGGTGCCTTCCGTGATCAGAGTGAGCGGCACAGCCACCTGCCATCATTCGGATCAAGTTTCGCGCTACAATAGTGTAATCTTTGGCCCCGCAGATACCTCTTTGTGGCTCTTTTCCAAAAGGATTGATCCGACAAGGTCCCTGCAAACAGATTCGACAGCAAAGGCCTGACTCGCCAAAACCGCACTGTGGCTGCATTGAGTCAGCTCTATCCCACATCGTCTTTATGTTGCTTTTCTCGGCAAGCGGCATCATCGCGAGTGCCGCAGGATCCACCGTCATCGATTTTGGATTCGCTTTGTTACGTCTCTTGTCCATATATCAATGCACCACACTTGCACGCCAGCACGCACGATAGCTCCGCTGCACCACCGCAGAGATCACACTTTATCGCTTCGTTTTCACCGCGCATTTGTATCGCTCCAAAAGGGCAGGCGTCAACACATTCACCGCACCCTGTGCAGTGTTCGTCATCAATCGTTACCACACCATCATCACTTTTTTTGATCGCTCTCTCTTCACAGACTTCAATACACTTCGGTCGCGTACAGTGAAGACACCTCGTCAGATGCAATGTACCGTCCTTAATCCGGATTCTTAGCCTCGAGAGAGGGCGCGGATACTCGCTTATTGAACCGTTGATGTCCCCTGACGCGCTATACCGCAGCGCACAGGCAAGCTCACACGACTTGCACGCCACGCAATTCTTCGGAACATATCTCGCGATCAACATAAACAACCAAATCCAATGCAGATACTGTCAAGACCCTCGCCGTGGTTGCGTACCCGTCCCTATATACATACTCCTGCACGGTTTACAATGCGTACAAAACAACTGTTCACTCAACGAGAACTTGTGAAAATGTACGTTAAACCCTTTATAGTGAAAGGACGCTAGGCGAAATATTTGTCGCATTCTCAGATCCTTTAAATAAGGCAATATTAAGCAGTAAGCAAAGATCAAGTGTTTTTACTATTTTATATAGTGCGAGTCATATATATGTATGGTCTTGACAGAACGACAGAAAGTATTTATAGTGAAGATAGGGGACCAGGTTAGTAATGGGGCTTGTGAGCGTCCGTTTATTCGCAAATCTACGCGAAATCGTAGGCAATCCGCGACTCGTTTTAGAGGCGAGCACCATTCGTGAGGTGCTAACGACACTTCGATCAAAGCACCCTGCGTTGCAGCCGCTACTCTGCGAAGACGGTGACGTCCGCCCTTACATTACAATCCTCATCAATGGTAAAAACATACGAGAGATGGACGCGCTCGCGACGAGTCTGTCCGACGGCGATGAAGTTGCGATCTTTCCGCCTGTTTCAGGCGGTT
>CAYHCZ010000260.1:0-1901 GCA_964355295.1 uncultured Methanomicrobia archaeon | reverse complement strand
TGCCTGAGGACGCCAAGCTGTTCACCTTACCTTATAACGAGACGACACGGTCATGCGTTCCCTGCTCAAACGCAACAAAAAGCATAAGCCGTGCACGTACGTCTGTTATAAACTCAAGTCCGATTGAGTAACGTAGCGCCTCACCTTTACCTTTTTGGAGTACCGAGGATCAGCACAATGCGCAGTTTAAAGCGATATTACCAAGCCGCCGCAACAACAACTTTAAACTGGCGATTCGAGTTAAAAAAGGGAATGGGATATCTAAGTGTTTATACAATAATTATTCTTCCGATATTTGGTTTCAAAACGTCATGTATATGCAGATGCATTGAGCATAATATAATGAAGCCTGTTATGCGTATATAGACATTAGGCTGACTAACTCCAAGCAATAGCATTTATGAAATTTCATAAACTACATAAGGCCCGTACGTGACAAGCGAAAAACTAACGATTAAGGAAGCCGCAAAGGCGCTAGGCGTGCATCCCGCCACGATCCGACGAAAGATTAATGATAATAAGATTAAGTGGGAAAAAGATGAGGGCACACGCGGGCAATACTACATACCCGCAAGCGAGATTGACACTTACCGAACCAGTCAGGCGATCGTAGCGCAGACGCGTGAGATCGACGTTACGGGGATAACGAATGAAATTTACGAACAGCGCATAGCGGTCATAAAATTATATGACCGTATAAGTGAGATGCATACAAGCGAGATAGCGACCGCTGATTACGTTTACGATTAAGCGCGAAACTCGATGCCTTAACCGCAAAAATTGACGGATTAACGTTAAAATTAGAGCCACTAGACGAAGGCGCGTCGAGTATGGTTCAGCCGTTTTCCGAACCGGAAATCAGAGCAAACCTACAAGAGTTTTTCGAGCCCGCTAAAGTAAGATATAGAAAATACTGGTGGCAGTTTTGGCGTCCTGAGAAGCTTTAAAGCTCAAGGCGCGTACGCTGACCTTTACGCACATTTTTTCGAGTTTTCGGGACACACGCGCATTACTCCGGCCAGATCCGCACTCTCACGGTCTATTTTTGGAGTTTTACCGATACTCGCAAGGATTTTGTTTAAGGCTATTAACAGCTTCTGGTTCTCTCTCGATAGCGTTACTTAAGGTTTTTTAGTGAAAAGAAAGATATTAATGCGCCCTTTTCTTGGATAAAGATGTGCAACACTGCTAGTGGATAACCTCCATTGACGTTGACTTGCTAAAAAAGGGAACGGAAAAAGGCCGAAGACTTCTCCCAATTGTCAGGACTTGCGGCGTTCGAGCAGCACGCTCCCCTGACACGATACGCGTCGCTTTGCGCGATAAACTGATCAGATTAAATGTGCCCCTCTACACGCATGACTCACAAACGGAAAGCTGTGAGCCTTGAGCCAGTACGCAACTAGCAAGCCGCCGAGCATTGTTTTTGCTATGCGCACGAAATTGATAGCCACGTAGCCAACTTCTGCACGAATGGCGGGAAAAAGCTCCTTTTTGCAGTGCGACGCTGATGAAACGCCTTGTGCCATGCGTCTCACCGTCACCACCGTGACATTACGTCAAAGTCAAAATCAGCGATCTTTTCGTGCACATCAGCGACCGCTTCACAGATGTCGTGGACCTTACGCTGCAGCTCGCCGCGCATCATCCCGTCGCAGATGTCTTTTGACTTCAACTGCAATTGCACAGATTCAAGCGAATCGAGCAACCCATCGTATTCGGCGTATAGCGCGGTGAGCAACGCCGTCGGCGTTATCATCTCCGGCCTATCTCTAATCACGTTTATCGCCTCGTGTGTGACTGCACGAGTTTATTTTCATGTTTCCAAGCTCTTCGATAGCCTTCGACCAGCGTTAAGCGACCTGTTCTCAACTTCTCATACTGCTTTGCGTGCTTCACTT
>CAYHCZ010000259.1:0-1932 GCA_964355295.1 uncultured Methanomicrobia archaeon | reverse complement strand
AGTTGTGATCAATCCACTATTGTACAATCTTACGATATGGCTAACACCTTCGCATGCGCGAACGGCATTACGGTGACGAGACCACACAATTGGTATATGAATTAGCGCAACTAACCACGGGGAAGATGTGTAATGCCTGTTAGTTGACTAAAAGTGCACCAAAAGTGCATAAAAAATGGAAAAAAGTTATCGGTTAACGACCCGCCATTTTTCGTGGAGATCACGAAAATGCATCAGATAATAAAAATAAATTTATATAATCTTTTATTTTAAAAACTAACAAATAGACACCGCCTCTCCCTAGCACACTTAACGAGCGGTCGTAGGCGCTCATTGTGCTACCCGGGCTGCTCGATTAGCGTAACGAGCGGCACTTAGGACTCCTCTGAGGCCGTGGACGAATGACGCCTGGCTTTTCGACAGCGCGGGAAGGTGTATCCACTTGACTGCCGCTTGACGCGAGCGTCCTGTTGATCGCCGTGCAATCTTAAACCTCCAGAACAGCGCTGGTCCGTAGGCTGTGCGCGTGCCCGCAAAAGGCCCCTCAGTTATATACAGGAACACCCGCATATTCTCCTCAAATGCACGTTGATCGTGGTCGTGTTATCCGCTACGTGGCTGTGTGCGCCGTGTTGGTGCTCATTATAGCACTTTTATTTCCCGTCTTTGATGGGCTGAGTCTCGCAGGTGTCGTGAATGAAAAGACCTATTTGCTTATCTTGCAGGACAATACTGAGATCAGGCCGACCGGGGGCCTCATGGGCTACATTGGACTAGTCACGTTGCACAACGGGAACGTCAAGGATCTGAGCTTATACTATGCAGGCGACGCGTGGACAGGCAGCGTGGTCAACATGAGTGGGCCGGAAAGCCTCATCAAATTTTTCAACGAGAGCACCATACGGTTCTACGACTCCAACGTGCAGTACGACTTTGGGTCGTCTGCCCCTGTGATGCTGTCGGATTTGTATAACTTAACAGGCAAGAAAGCCGACGGCATTATCGCGATTGACTTTACCGGATTAGCGGCGATTTTACGTATCACGGGCCCGATCAACGCATCGGGATGCGTCATGACGAGCAGGAACGTCGCCGATAGGATACATTACTACTCTGGTATTGCCGAAGGAGGGCACAAAGCATATCTGACGAGTCTGATGTCGTCGCTCGTGCGCAGCCTCGTTCAGACCGTTCGCGACGCAAGCTTCCCCGTCAAGCTTGACCTTATCAATGCGCTGCGCAACATGAACACCGAGCGACACTTCTTCTTTTATGTACCTGGAGACGCCCTTACAGAAAGTCTGACGGGCGTTGTCGCGCGTCCTTCGACGGACTTTATCTCTGTCGTCGACATGAACCTCGGCTCGGGCAAGTCGGACTTTGGCGTGCATCGTTCAATCGACTACCGGGTGCAACTGCTTGCGAACGGTTCTGCCGCTTCAACCCTGACGGTCACCTACAACAACACCTGCTTTTGGCGATACGACGTGTTTTCGACGGTCCTCGTGCCACCCGGCGCAGAACTGCTCAACGTTACCACCTCCGCGCAGAACCTCCGTGGACCCGTTACGACGCGCGGCGCTGACTTCACCGCGTTCTCGGTCTCTGTTCGCGTGTCCAATAGTTCGATCGGCACGATAACGTACCAGTACACGCTCCCCAACGTAGTTCGCTTCAGTGGAGACGAAGGGCGTTACGCGCTCTCTGTTCTCAAACAAGCGGTGCAAATAAACTGCCCGTGAATTTTTTGAATATTTGGCTTTATTAGTCTTTTAGTCCGATGTAAAGAATGGGGACGATTGTAACCAACTTTGGGACTTTTCTGGCAAACTTGACAAAACATTTTATACCTCACAAACGAGATTCCAATTTCTACCTTTTTATGTTATCATATTAGAGAAAATAAATCAACTAAACTATGTTACTTTTTAA
>CAYHCZ010000258.1:0-1934 GCA_964355295.1 uncultured Methanomicrobia archaeon | reverse complement strand
AGAGATAAAGAAACGAGAGGTCGCCTCTGGTGAAACGATAGTCAAAGTGGACGAGTTAGAAAAGAAGTATGTAACGCTCGATCGCGGAGTGATCAGAGCGGTGAGCAACGTGTCTTTCAATATCCAAGAGGGAGAAATTTTTGGCCTAATTGGATTAAGCGGAGCCGGAAAGACAAGTGTTTCGAAGATTATCGCGGGCGTGCTCGAACCAACGAACGGGGAAGTGCTCGTACGCGTAGGTGATGACTGGGTGGATATGACATTACCCGGTCCGGACAACCGAGGAAGAGCTAAGCCATATATCGGCATTCTTTATCAAGAATACGACCTTTATCCATTCCGCGACGTTTTAGACAACCTGACGAGCAGTATCGGGTTAGAACTGCCTGCCGAATTATCGGAACACAAAGCGGTAGTGACTCTAATGGCAGCGGGATTCAGTGAGACGAAGAGTGAGGGCATACTTGCGAAAGTTCCCGACGAGCTGAGCCAAGGAGAGCGACATCGGGTGGCTCTCGCACAGGTGATGATTCGCGAGCCTAACCTCGTAATACTCGACGAGCCGACAGGAACGATGGATCCTATCACCAAGAAAGACGTGTCTAACTCAATTCTGACGGCACGTGCAGAAACGGGCGAGACGTTTATGATTGTTTCGCACGATCTCGATTTCGTTAAGGAGGTCTGCGACAGGGCAGCCCTCATGCGCGGGGGCAAGATTATCTCCATCGGACCGACGGCGCAAGTGCTTGACTTTCTAACAGAACACGAGCGAGCGGCTACCTAACGGAAGTAGCAGGCATGTGCGCAAAGTCCATTGTTCTTAACGGAAAACAGGTTGTGCTCGATTCAGCCATTCGTACTTTGCGCGATGCGTTTGAACATACAAACACCCCTTACCATGATGGGCACATCATAGGCATTATTAAGGGCAGAGAAGCGCAAAAACTCGACGTCATCAAAGAATATGCCATTTTCACAGACAAAGGCGAGATAAGAATTGAGATTAATGAGCCGTGCCGACGCCTTTGGCTGCGCACACATAATTTTTTCGTGGGCGCCAACGTCCACTGGTCTCAGCCGCAAATAGTATCAGCCGGCCCCGTGTCAACCGACCTTAAGGTCGTTCGGACTGAGCGAGAGTACGAGCGCTGGGATGTCACATACAGCCTTGGCGGGTTTGACCACGCGAACACATACCTTTCATTCATCAAAAAGAGACATAAGGCCTCATATGGCACAAACATTGTGTTAGGTAAGGCCGTTGCAGGCAGAAATGTACTCGAGAAGCTTGAGAATGGTGACGAAATTCAAAGAATCGAGCCGATCGAACGGCTTGAGTACGTAACAGATAAGTTCACTACATCTGACCTTGACCTCCCACTTGAGCACGGGATGGAAGTGTACACCTACTTCAAAGCGACCCTTTCGCAGGATGTTTCAGAGGGCGCAGAACACTTTCTAGCCCTTGCCAAGGGCGGCTACTATCAATTAGATGCAGTGACAAACACCTATGTCGTTTCAACACGCTTACGCGGTCGATCATCACCTTTTGAAATGCTCGACGCAAGGGGTGAAGGCGCGATCACAGTCCGGACGTCTGGACACGACCGCGGGAACGTATTCATCTATAAACGGGATACGCCTTCAAATTCTAATCATTCAGTTATCGGTTACGTCAGTGAGGGGCTAGAGCTCGTCAAAATAGCAACGCCTGGACAGAAGTTGCGCGTTCTTACCGATCCGACGCGTATCATGTTATTAGGATTACGCTATACGTCAGTAGAAGAAGAAGTCAATCGATTGGGCATCTCACTCGAGCGCGAAGGATATGAAGGAGGCGACGCCGTGGTTGTGCATCAATCGCCCCTCAACACGATTGATATCCTTAAAGCGAAAAGTGTAAAGACCTTTGCAGTTCCTCACGACAAGCT
>CAYHCZ010000257.1:0-1946 GCA_964355295.1 uncultured Methanomicrobia archaeon | reverse complement strand
CGACCTCGTCCTTCACGCGGTCGGGAAAGATGATTCCCTCGTCACCTACCGAAAGGTAGAGCCATTTACGACCAAAGCCAAACGCATGGATTGTTCGAAGGCTGTGCGCGATCTCAAGCATAACCCTATGGTAGCGCCAGAAGAGGGAATCAAGAAAGTCGTCGAGTGGATGCGACGGTACTACCAGTTGGGAGTGTGAATGACCGACGTTTTGGACAATTACGCAGGCAAAACGGTACTGGTTACCGGCGGCGCAGGAGCTGTCGGCGGAAATTTGGTTCGCAGATTAACCGAGTTAGGTACTGCAAAGATTCTAGTTCTCGACAATCTCTGTACATCTAACGAGTGGAAAGTCCCTCGCGGCGCAAGAATCCGCTTTATTCGCGGGGACATCTTGGATGACGAGAAGCTCAAGCTCGCTTTCAAAAACCGGCCTGACGTCGTCTTCCACCTAGCTGCGCATTTTGCCAATCAAAATTCAATCGACAATCCGGAAACAAATTTAATGGTAAACGGGATGGGGACCTTAAAGCTCCTCCAATTTGCCCATCGTACACGCGTTTCACGTTTTGTGTTCGCTTCTTCGAGCTGTGTTTACGGATCGGACTCTGCTGTGCCGTTTAAGGAAGATGACGTAACGATAAAGATACAAACGCCGTATCAAATCACCAAACTGCTCGGGGAATTATATACGAACTACTTCCATGACTTTTATAACCTCCCCGTCGTCAACGCGCGATTCTTCAACAGCTATGGCCCTGGGGAGCTGCCAGGGCGGTATAGAAACGTGATACCGAATTTCTTTTACTGGGCCATAAAAGGAAAAGCGCTACCCATTACTGGAGACGGAACTGAAACAAGGAGCTGGACGTACGTTGACGATATAGCAGAGGGTCTGTTGCTTATGGGAACACGAGAAGCGGCGATCGGCGAGGCCATCAACTTGGGCACGGACGTCGAAACGCGAGTCGTCGATTTAGCCGACAAGGTGAACCGGCTTACGGGAAACAAGCTTGGCGTTGTTTATAGAAGTAGAAGGGACTGGGACGAGAATACGCGGCGTGTCGCATCGATTGACAAAGCAAAAAGGCTGCTCGGCTATCGCCCACAAACGACCTTCGATCACGGTCTAAAACACGTTTACGAGTGGTTTGTTGATAACTGGGATGATGTAGAGCGAAGCGCTGAGTTTTAAGTGGTTGGGTACAAGCAGTTGTCGCGAATATTTATACACAGCACGCTCAAGTTTCTATTTACTTGCATGACTGGTCGAGGCGTAATGGAGGAACTAGTCGTCTTTCCGAGGGGCGTTGAGGAATGAAAATACTACTGGTGCAAGACACTGACTGGATCACGCGAAACACCCACCAGCACCATCATATGATAGAACGCTTACGCTTGAGAGGGCACGACTCATTAGTTATTGACCACGATATCATGTGGCGGTCGCACGACAAGCGGAAACTCTTCTCGAGAAGGCAGGTCTTTGATGGCGTATCTAAAGCACTGCCCAACGCCGGCATCACGGTTATTCGTCCCGGGATCTTGAGACTGCCTTTCTTGGTTTATGTCTCCATGCTTTTCACCTATAGCCGAGAGATCTCGACACAACTAAGGGAATCGCCGCCCGACGTTATCATTGGCATGTACGTTTTGACCAACTACCTGGCACTGAGGGCATCTAAGAGACGCGGCATTCCGTTTGTCTTTGAGATCCTTGAGCCGTATTCCGAGATGATCCCATTTAAGATGCTTCAGCCAATCGGAAAGCTGATCGTGAAAAGGATTTTTAGAGAAGCGGACTGTGTTGTTGTTATCAATGAGGGCTTGCGCGAGTACGCGATAGGGATGGGGGCACATCCAGAAACGACGTGCGTAATACGTGCGGGGATCGATCACGACCGGTTCGGGTCACACGTTGATGGATCCCAGCCCGTATTACGCAC
>CAYHCZ010000256.1:0-1952 GCA_964355295.1 uncultured Methanomicrobia archaeon | reverse complement strand
GAACTCACTGATTATTGCTAATCTGGTTCAGTCGGTCGTTACTATTGCGCAGTATGATTTGGTCCCATATGCAGCCACACAGACAGCTCGAACTTTGCAAATGGCTCCGACACTCCTTCAAACGATTCAAGCTCACTTGGACCAGGGGGTTGTAGTATTTCTCACCCTTTTGGGGATTGTCGCTGCATTTTTTCAGCGAAAAAGACTGGCATTTGACAACACGTACCTTGCCTTTGCTGTTACAAGTTTTGGTCTTGCAATATTTGTTTTAGAAGTGCCAGTGCTTATGCAGGTATGGAACTCATCAAGATTGTGGCAACTTAGCATGATTATCCTGGCGCCCTTTTTAATCCTCGGTGTGATGACGCTATTTCGTATACCGCGTTTAGTATCCAAAACCGATGGCAGATGGCGCGACCTGGAAAGCAAAGCATATCCAGCTGCCGCCGTTTTTTTGGTAATCCTTCTTCTTTTCAACACTGGATTCGTTTATAGACTCGCGCAGGAACCGGTAACATCTTCCCCTTTAGCCCCTTCATTGGAGCATGCTAATCTGCCTATGTTTGTGCACGCGCAGGATCTTGCTGGGGCTAGATGGCTATCTTCGGCTGGCCGGAACGACTCCGTGCACGCAGACTTATTTGCTCAAGGTGTGCTGTTGGCTTACAGCAATCTTTCAATAGAACAATTTCAGGGGTTATATTATCGGAAGACTCTGCCCCCAAACGGTGTAATATTCATACCTTCGAGCCAAGCTACATCGACCGAATTCTACTCAAACCCAAATCTTGTCGCGTTGCTTGGTTTCCCTGAAATCCAAAGTGTCAAATTTACAGGCAACCTAAGCAAAATATACGATAGTGGTTGTGTCTTTTACATTACCCCGGCTAAGTGAGCGAAACGAAAAATGAGCGCCTTATTAACGCGTTGCATGTTGCTTCGCGTGAAGAAGAGCAATTGAAAAATTTCTTTGTTGGTGTGCTACACCTGAATAGTAAGCTGATTGAAAGAAATCCAACGGCAACTGGCTCACACGCTGACGGACGGTTATTCACTCCGCACAGCAATCCCGAGAGTAAAGAGACGCGAAGATCAACCTTCGCTCGGTCTTGCGAGAGCCGAATTCGTCACAGACGGAAAAACAACTAAGTAAAAAGATAGAAAAAAGTCTTTTATGACGTGAGGCTTATTATTCGCGTGCCGATTATCAAACAGCCGAAAGCAGAGGCACAAGTGTGGGCCGGGATTCTCCTAGGGTTTCAATCATAATCCTAAACTGGAATAACTGGAGAGATACCCTTGCCTGCCTCGAATCACTGCGCGAGCTCAGTTATCCTAATTATCAGGTTGTCATCGTTGACAACGGCTCAACTGACGGTTCGCTTGAAAAGATAAGCACGTATTGCGCGGATGCTTCAGGTGTTCGTTTGGCTTTCGGTCACGATCGGGATGGTTACGTCTCAACTACCGCTCTTGGTCAAAACGGAACAGAAACAAGGTTCGAGCAGATCGAGGGGGGTGGGTTTGGGATATCAGCTTTAACCATCATCGGAAATGAAGAGAACTATGGATATGCTGAAGGAAATAACGTAGGGATACGTTATGCGCTGAAAGATGGGTCTGACGCTGTTGTTCTGCTGAACAATGACACTGTCGTTGATCCAGAGTTCTTGACTGAACTAGTGAAAGCTTCTGAAACTCGACAATCAGCAGGGTTCTTTGGTCCAAAAATCTACTACTACGACAGCAACGGTAGAAAGGACGTCATAAGCTCCACCGGAGGAAAATTCAGAAAGCTGACAGGAACGGGACGTGCCATCGGTAAAAACGAAGTTGACATCGGCCAATACGATATAATCAGCGAAGTTGATTTTTTAGAGGGATCGTGCATGCTCGTAAAGACTCCCGTGATTGACAAGATCGGGCTACTCGACCCAGCGTTCTTTGCATAT
>CAYHCZ010000255.1:0-1952 GCA_964355295.1 uncultured Methanomicrobia archaeon | reverse complement strand
GGTGAAAAATGGTTAGCGGCACAAAGATGGAGTCAGTCGATATGCCGTTACGCACTCACCACTCGGAGATGAATGACATTGATGTCGCTTTAGAAAAGCACGTTCGATCCTATTTGCAAGGGAGGACGGCTAAATGTCGGTATTAATGTCTCCGCTCTCCCCCCTTTTTGTTATTCAGGAGCTTTCACACGACCTTCGATAGACCATATGGATATGCGCTTGGTATCAAAAAAAGGCACCGCATAGAGAGTACACATCCTCTATGCTTGTCAAATTGTTTGATTTTTAGACTAGTTAGCGAAGCGCGAGCGATTTTTTTTACCCTCTTCACGTGTTTCTTAGCAGCATTCATGAATCCGTTCGGTATGTTGCTCCATCAGTTGCCCCATCCTTTGTGCGTGAGGTGACGGCTCCGAGCGCGCAGCTGCTTCCTGATCATCGCACTGACAAAGCAAGAACTGCCATTATTTGCTCGTCCCTCTAAGGGTCGAATAGCCGCATTGGTGGTTCCTTCACGGATTTATACGACCATCTAAAACGGAATAGTCCCACATGCGAGGGCATTGCGAATGCCCGTTCGGTTGAACGGAACTGCCGTTTGAATCAAAAGACGGTTCTCTTCGACCTTTTTCCGTAAGCAACCGCCCAACGCAGGAAAGAGGTCGCCAACCAACAATTACATCGGCAGGGAGACGGTGCGTGCTTTCCAGGAGATCTCAATGCCGCATGAAAGGAGACTCTATTCTTTCTCGAGAATAAGGTAAAGAAGTGAAACCGATCCATATACGTCGAGAAAGAGATGTCACTCGACCTATCATTAGCAGGATTGTCCACGACACTCTCTTGCCAGAGGTAAATCGTGCGCGAGCTGCAAAGGAGTATAATTATGAAGAACAAAGCAAAGCTCTACGCGAGAAGACGGGAGATGTACTGTCTTCACGTGCAAAAAATGAACACGACGGAGATTCTAGATAAGCTCTCCGCTAAGTACAGCATATCCAAACAGGCGCTGTTGCAGGACTGGAACAAGCGTACCCAGTGGGTTTATGACGTCTTTGATCTCGAGCCAGCTCGAGCGCGAACATGACCGTATCCAAGCTATTCAGTATTTGGGTATCCAAACACGCGAGGCCGTAAAACGATGTACTGCCCTAAACTGGGGGGCGCTTCTCGCAAATCGTGTATATAGTGTTTAACCGATATGAACACGAGCCCGCCTTGCTTCGAGCGGCGGAAGTATCACATAAAGATGCAATCATACTGTCGATATGCTGGGCGGCAGTTGTTGGGTTATAAATCGTCGCCGTGGTGACACTAAGATGACACCAGAGCAGCGTACTCACCTCGAAGCTGAGTATCCAAGCGTCGAACGCCCTGCAAAAGACAAGATCCTAACGGCTATCCTCGCCGCTGCGCTTTTCGCTCCCATAGTTGCGGTAACGGTCGCCGTCGTGCTGGTATCTTGGTTATCTGACACAATTTTACCTCAAATACACCGAGGAAGTAAGACAGCATACTCCGAGCCATGATAGAGTTGGCCGCCTACATACTCAAAACGAGACAACTACAACTGTTGCGCCGTGCGAGTATGATAGGCCTTTGGGGCACAGTACCATTCCTCGTAAGAATTCTCAATACATACTGACTCAAAGAAAAAAGGTGACCAAGAGATGAATACCATATACAGCGGTGGGCCTGCTACGTCGTCGGCACAATGTCAGATCTTCTTGCAGTATTGTCAATCATCGGAATTTCGCTTGTAGCGATCACCGTTGTTATCCACCTGCTTCCCGTAGTAATGCTTACCGCACTGCTTTTACTTGCAGTATGGAGTTCATTCTTGCGAAACCGCCCACGACGATCTCTCGTCCGTTAGTTCGACTTTTTTCCCCTTTGTCGTCGCATTCTCCATTTGCTCAAATAGCAAACTACCGTTTCTGCAACTGCTCCAG
>CAYHCZ010000254.1:0-1953 GCA_964355295.1 uncultured Methanomicrobia archaeon | reverse complement strand
CGACGCTGATCGACGCGCTGCAGGATGAGAATACCCTCGTCCGGGAATACGCGGCCGAGTCGCTGGGTGAGATTAGCGATCCGCGAGCGGTCGGACCACTGATTGACGCGCTCAAAGACAAAGAATGGTACGTCCGAAAGGAGGCCGTTGAAGCCCTCGGCGAGATCAGAGATGTCAAAGCTTTAGAGTCAGTTGTTCGCGACCTCAGCGACGAAAACAAAGTCGTCAGGGAACAAGCGGCGCAATCCATCGGAAAAATGTGTGCACTCGGAGACACGTGCACCGTCAGCGAAGTCGATCAGCTCATTCAGAGCCTCAAGGATGAAAGCAAAGGCGTTCGGTGGCGGGCGATCGACGCCCTTGAGAAGACAGGTGAATCAGCGGTGCCGTCGCTCATCGAAGCACTCACCGAAGCTGATCCAGACATCAGAATGAGGGTCATTCGTGTCCTTGGGAAGATCAACGACGTGCGGGCGATTGAACCGCTCACAACGATACTGCACGACAAAGATCCAGATATGCGACGAGCAGCGGCAAAAGCATTGCGAAAAATCAGGAAAAAAAGATCCAAAAGCGTAAAAAGCGAGGAACAACTCACCGCGTTGATTGAACGCTGTGCTAACGATAATCCTGACGTCCGAAAAGACGCAGTTATCGAGCTCGGAAAGGCACTGGACAGGAGGGCTGTCCCGACGCTGATCGACGCGCTGCAGGATGAGAATACCCTCGTCCGGGAATACGCGGCAGAGTCGCTGGGTGAGATTAGCGATCCGCGAGCAGTTGATCCGCTTATTGCTGCGCTGAACGATGAGGACTGGCACGTCCGGGCGGCGGCCGTTCAATCGCTCGGTGAACTACTGGACGTGAAGGCGTTGGAACCCCTCTCGCAGGACCTGCGAGACGAGAACAAGGTCGTTCGGGAGCGGGCAGCCCAGGCAATTGGCGAACTATGCGACCGTCAAGATACCTGTACAATAAGCGAAGCTGAACAGCTCATTGAGGGGTTAAAGGATGAAAGCAAGGGGGTTAGATGGCGGGCGACCGAGGCACTTGAAAAGATCGGTCCACCGGCGGTTGATCTCCTCATCGGACTGCTTAAGCAAGACGACCCCGACACTCAAATCAGGGCAGCCCGGGCCCTTGGGGGGATTGGAGACCCGCGGGCAGTTGAACCCCTCGCTGCAGTTTTAGCTAGCAAAAACCCGGATCTGCGCGACGCTGCAGCAAATGCACTGGAGAAGATCAAGAGCACAGGAAACGAGTAGAGCGGAGATTTACGTAGGACTACAGTCGCGCGATTATTGCAGAACTAGCATTATCAAACCTTCGCAGCCGGACGTAAACTAGCTATCGTGGCTATTTTGCAGATCCTTAACCGATAGGAGATAAATGCTCATATTTACCACCTTTCTTTCAACATCTTTTTCGTGTTGAGGTGAAAACCAACAACCATCCATACGTTTAGCACTAAGACGACTAAAGCGAAAAACAGCGACTGCAAATTTAATAGTGCTTCCGTCACACCAAAAGCGAGGAAAATCACGGCACGTACAGCTATCGTGCGTTGAGCTAACCGAGGAAAGGTCCCTGCTCTATCCAAAAAATCTCTATTTTCTATAAGATCTTTATGCAGTCTGGCTTCACGATAAAAATTAATGTATGAAGCTAACCCAACAAGGGCATTTAAACTCATTGAAAAATAAAAATAAGCAATCTGCTGCATGCTAATACTGAATATGGCAAGGGCTTGCGTTACGCCAAAACAAAAGGGCATCAATGCGTCTAGGGTTTTTGGCACAAGCCGCAACATAGTCGCCCATTGGGAGTAGGACAGCCACGTTGCCAAAATCATGATAAACATTCCGACGATGAGGATGGTCCAAATCGGATCATACGTGCCAGCAATTATAGATGAGACCTGATCCTTTGCCGCAAGAAGCAGATACCCCAACG
>CAYHCZ010000253.1:0-1955 GCA_964355295.1 uncultured Methanomicrobia archaeon | reverse complement strand
GGACGTATTAATATGCTGCGCTTGGCTAAAGACTACACTTATTTGGAGGGACTAGGATATAAAGGTATAGCCCGTAGTGAGGATGATCTATCTAGAGAATCGTATTCATTAAAGACATTAGAGTTAACGGTTCTTGTAGAAGAAGACGAATTAAAACAGATATATGAACTTTGCCCAACAATAATAGTTTATAGACTCAAGGATAAAGATAATGAAAAAGCCGACTAAAACCGCAGCTAAGCCCGCAGCTAAGCCCGTCGTCGCTGCCAAGCGCCCGCGTACCTACAAGAAATCGGACCTGCCCCGCACCGCCCGCGCTTATCTGGGTAAGACCTATGGCATCTATATGGACAAAGAGAACGAGGCAGTGGCACGGCTGATTGAACTGCATGAGGAAAAGAAACTTACTCATGAGGAAATCCGAAAACAACAATCCCGAATTGCAGAGCAGCAAAAATACGTCAACCGATTCTCGGACCCGGCAAGAAACGCCTACGTTGCAGAGCAGCAAACGATTCAAACGGTTGGTTATGGGCATCAAAGCATCACGCCCTACGAAGAAGTCTTGTCAAAAAAGCCCACCCTGCGCGAACAGTTTCTTGCGTGGATCGGGGCGAAGAATGGATGACGATGAACTTGATGCTTTTGATGACAGCCCTGTCGAACATATCCGGCTTGGTATGGTCCTTCGCAGGAAGATACTGAAACTACTGGAGGGCTACCCCAAGTCGATCATGGAAGTGTGGGAGATTCTTAACCAAGATAAGCCCCTGTCAAAGTACTCGGTCGGTCGTCACTTCCGGACTTTATTGTCTGAGGAGAAGATCAAAGTGTACGAGGTCAGGGGTAGAAATCTTGGTAATAAGTACATCAAGAATCACCTGCCCGGTGGTGTCGAAACCATGAAAGTAATTTATGCAGTAGCAGTAACTGGTGATAGCTTGCAACGCTGCGATGAAGCAGCCCAATGGATGAGGAACGAAGTATGTTGAGCAACGAAACCCGAGCCGAGTCGCTAGCTACCCGGATGATTCACAAGATGGCACAAACCAAAGAGAACAGGGCGATCCTGTTCGTTCCAAAAACCCTATCTCTTTCCAACATCGCCGCCAAAGAACTTGATATCATGTTAGACCACGGCAGCGCAAAGATTGAACACGTTGTCGGGGTGTACACACCCGATGTTGACCGCGAGTGGATCATCGATGACTGTATGTATGCACTGAGGAATGCCTAAGATGAATAACACCTACAAACACCTTGAACTCATGTCCGACGATATGTCGTTGGAGCATTACAAAGAACTCATAGCCCTACGGGCAGGGAACGAAGACGCACGGATAATCATTATGTTCCTCACTAACCTGCTCAAAGACTGCGAAGAGTTTGTCCCGAGCGACCTGCGCAAAAAGATCGAAGCCGTCAATGTTGCAGTTAAAAACGCTGGAGGTGGGGAATGAGCAAGCACACAGCGGGACCGTGGGAAGTTGATCGATTCGTTTGCCGAATGAATCGTAGTGATGTCCAGCACGCCCGAGAAAATGGTAAGCCAGACGCGAAGGTTGGGGATGAATTGTGGTGGGTTGCGAGGTCGATAGGCCCAGTATCAGTTTCAAACAACCATTGGGCGGGCGACTACCTTGATTTATCACCCGAAGATATTTGTCTTGTCGCAGCCGCGCCCGAACTGCTTGAGGCGTTGCGCGAGATTGCCACGCACACTAGACGCTCAACGCTCGATCCAACGGACATCGTGCCGACTGCCGGGGCGATACTTGCCCGCGCAGCAATCAAGAAAGCGGAGGGAACAGAATGAGCATCATAGACTTTCGTCGTTTGGCAAAGGAGGCTGGCTTTAAAGATCACCACAGCGCAGATATGTGGGGCGTCATGTTGGCACACGACATCGAAGTCGAACGCTTTGCCAAGTTAGTCGCTGAGGCTGAGCGTGAGGC
>CAYHCZ010000252.1:0-1967 GCA_964355295.1 uncultured Methanomicrobia archaeon | reverse complement strand
CCGATGAAGAAGCCGAGCCAGAGTCCAACGAACCCTCTCGTGCGGACCATTTGAGCGGGGGTAATGTCTTCACCCTGCACGCTCGCGTGCGACGGTCTCCAGCCTTCTGGCCGCCAGTCAGGGGGCGGAAATCGCAGGGGCAATCCGAGCACCACGATCACGATCAAGAACGCAATGCCCAAAATACCAAAGCTGGCCGAAACCCCGTAATTAACGATCAGATAGTTGCCCAACGGTGCGGTAATCAGCGGTGATATGCCAACCCCCAGTATCGTGAGTCCTACTGCGAGCCCTCTCCTATCAGGAAACCATCGAGCGCTCGCACCAATTGTGGCGTTGTAAGTGATTCCGACTCCCGCACCACCGATGATACCGTAAGCTAACGCAAGGAACGTGATATTCGGCGCTTGACTTGCCAGAATCCACCCTACCCCTACGACAATCCCTCCAATGATCGTCAGCGGTCGAGGACCATATTTGTCGAGGGGCGCTCCGGCTAACGGCATGAGCACGGCGAAAGACGCGAAAAAGAAGATAAATGGCATTAAGCTGGCGGTCGCATCGATAGACCATAGTTCTTGCAGGGGCAACCGGAAAACGCTCCACGAGTAGGTGCCCCCCAAACACATGTTGATGGCGAGTCCGAGCGCAACAAATATCCAGCGGCCCTTTTCCGGGCGCATGCCAAACAGCGTGAGCGCGCTGCTTTCTGAAGCTCGATTTTCGCTACCCATGTGCTCAACCGGTCTATCACTAGTACGAATGTCGTGTTCCAGCAGTCTACAATGATGGCTGTAACGCAGGTTTGGCATCCATCAGGCCACGGTTGCCGTATCGACTGAATATTTCCCGTATTCAGACAGAGTGCCCTCTTTCGCAGCTTCTGAGCAGCTCCACCCTCGGACTCTTATCCTCGCTTTAGACCCCAGCGAACGTGTATCACGGAACGGCGTATGTGTATCTGATGTCCTCGTCCGCGCCTTCGCAGGCGATACTCGGAACGTTTGATGAATTGATTGCGAGTGTTTTCAGTCGCTACAATGTCAAATAACTTAGCTATCGGCCCTCGCGATATTAAGATTGTGTTACAGATATTGTCAATATTGCCATATTTAGTCGATCGAACCCAAAATTGGTCGTCCTTGAGACACGCACTGAGCCCCAGTATCCTACGACGTCGATCCCGAGTTCGTCTGCAGCCCTTGTGAGAGCATTAAGCACTGCTAGTACCCCGAGCAGTGAAACTACTGAGGTAAGAATGTGTAGGACATCGCTGCTCACGGCACTTCCCGAAGCATGCGCCGCAGTTACTTTAGAAAGGGAGTGCTTATGCCCCTTTTTCCTCACGACGTGTCTGTCCCGGCGCCCGAATAAGGAAGAACGAAATCACAATGCCGACGATAGCAAGTACAGCGACTGGATAAAACACCGCGACATAACTCCCGACGAGGTCTCGCAACTGCCCGGCGAGAAGGTTCCCTACAATGGCTCCGGCGCCATACGCAGTAAAGACGAGCCCGTAATTCGGTCCGTAATACTTAGTGCCACAAAACGCGGCGGTGCACGCGGGCGCGATCGCAAGCCAGCCTCCGAGACAGAGCCACAGGGCACAGAACCCGACGATATAGATGCCTGTTGCACCAGGGGCTGCCCCAAAACCAAGGAGTATCGCGGCTGCTGCGATAATGGCGAAGCTCAGCATCGCCGCGTTGCGCGGGTATATCCGGTCAACGAGGTACCCGAAAATGGGCCGACCGATGCCGTTGAATATGGCAAAGACACCCACCAAGGCAGCAGCGGTCGCTGCGCTTAACTTGAATACTTCTTGCCCTGCGGGGCTGCTGATGCCAATCGCCATGAGGCCCGCGAGGGTTCCGATGAAGAATCCAAGCCAGAGTCCAACGAAACCTCTCGTGCGGACCATTTGGGATCTGTTAAGGTCTTCACATTGCGCGCTCGCCTGTGCC
>CAYHCZ010000251.1:0-1978 GCA_964355295.1 uncultured Methanomicrobia archaeon | reverse complement strand
GTTTCTGCTGATGTCTAACAAGTCTTTCCACGCAATCCACAGAGCGTGACGAATGGCACTTCTCACCCCCATCCTACTTCACCTACCGTATCCTCGATTGCACTTTAGGCCCGTGCGGAGACTGCTTTGTGGTTCCCTTGTCGGCGACCTGCTCACGCACCTCGTGGCCCGTTAGATAGAGAAACACGTCTTCGAGCGTTGGCTCAACGTTATGCACGGAGCGAATCTTCCCTGAGGCTGAGCGGACCCCGTCAATAATATTTCCGCACGCTTCGTCACCTGATGCGCGAACTTTGATATGCGTCCCGTCTTCTACGGTGACCGCTTCAGTACATGGCAGCGATTGAATGTGCGAGACGAGCGTTGGCGTAATGTTTGGCACATCGAGCTCAACGACGCTCGTGTTGGTGCCAGCGATTATTTTTTTCAAATTTGACGACGTATCAAGCGCGACAATCTTTCCGTAATCGACGATGCTTATCCGGTCGCAGAGCATGTCGGCTTCGTTCATCGCGTGCGTTGTCAGAATGATCGTTGTTCCATCGTCATTGTTGATGCCGCGCACAAACTCGCGGATCTCGCTCGTGGATTGCGGATCGAGACCGAGTGTCGGCTCGTCTAAGAACAGGATCTCCGGTTCGTTGAGCAGGGCGCGGATCACATTAATGCGCTGTTTCATCCCCGTCGAAAACGTGCCGATCTGGTGGTCTGCCCATTTTTCCATATGCACAAGCTGGAGGAGCTCATCGATGCGCTCACGCAGGGCGTCTCGAGGTATACTGAAGAGCTCGCCGAACAGTCGTAGGTTCTCACGGGCAGTGAGTCGATCGTACATGATCATTTTTTCCGACACGAGTCCGATGTGTTCGCGGACCTTATCCCCCTGCTTCACCACGTCAAAGCCTGCAACCGTCGCTGAGCCTTCTGTGGGGCTGCTGAGCGTGCAGAGCATCCGAATCGTTGTCGTTTTGCCCGCACCGTTTGGCCCTAAAAAGCCAAATATCTCGCCTTTGTTTACATCAAAAGAAATATGATCGACGGCGGCGAAGTCGCCGAATTTCTTAACGAGGTTTGTGGCTTTGATTGCTACGTCGTCCATATCATACGACCTATTGATATATCTAAAGATATAATATTATCTATATATTTGAACGTTCCTGAAACAAAGATCGGGAAAAACTCGCTGTTCGCAAAGAACGTGCGTCGGAATCACCAACCTCTACAGTTGGGATGTTTATACGTTTCGCCGTTTTCTTGAACTAGTCCTACTTATCACATAAAGTTATGCCAGTCGCAAAGAGACTCTCTACAGGGCGGGAGGCCTTCATCTTTTACACAGGCCATTAAACGCACGCTCTCAAAAATACGCATATAAGTGATGACGCGCGTACACAGGTAAGAATGACTCCTGATATAGATTTAGGCGAACTTTCAGGACTTTCGCAAAAAGAAGCAGAGAGACGACTCGAGACGGAAGGCTACAACGAGCTTCCGTCCGAAAAGCCGCGCAGCATCCTAGCGATTGTGCTTGGGGTCATTCGCGAGCCCATGTTTTTGCTCCTTCTAGGTGGAGGCGGCGTCTATCTGCTTGTCGGCGACCGTCAAGAGGCGCTCATTTTGTTAAGCTTCGTCTTTGTGATCATGGGAATCACCTTCTACCAGGAGCGGCGGACGGAACGTACGTTAGAAGCGCTTCGAGATCTCTCAAGTCCGCGCGCCCTTGTTATTCGCGATGGTGAGGCACAGCGGATTGCCGGTCGCGAAGTTGTGCGCGGAGATCTTGTCGTCCTTTACGAAGGCGATCGCGTTCCAGCAGACGGTATACTCCTCTCAAGTGTCAACCTCTCTGTCGACGAGTCTTTATTGACTGGCGAATCGGTGCCTGTGCGAAAAAAGGTAGGCGGCGAAGAGTCGGAAATGGAGCGTGCTGGCGGTGAAGGAACGCCGTTTGTGTATTCAAGCACACTCGTCGTTCGTG
>CAYHCZ010000250.1:0-1983 GCA_964355295.1 uncultured Methanomicrobia archaeon | reverse complement strand
TTGGTTATTAAAAATCCAACGCGGTCTCCAACAATTGCCTCGTTTAACTCATTGAGGCCTTTCTCAGTTATTAGGCGGCCTGCATTGCCTATCTTAATGGTAAATCCTTTGTAGTCAAGAAGTACCAAGTAGTGCCTTACCGCGCGTTCCCCTATAGGGTATCCTCGCTGACTTAAGCTGGCAGCAATCATTCGTGCTCCGACTGCATCGTCACTCGCATCTAAGATCCGCAATATTTCAATGAGTTTCCTTTGCGTTTCAATGCTGGTCATGTGCTATAAGCCGCGTGCGAGTTTTTTCGACTTTTAAAACACTATACGTGCGCTAATCTAATGAGTGCCCGTATATTTGTATTTTTCCGGGTAAAGTTCAATACCCATAAATCCCTTGTTCTATGCAGGGCTCGTAGGGTAGTGGACTATCCTCTTGGACTTCGGAGCTATTGTGGAGAGATCCAAGAACCTGGGTTCAAATCCCAGCGGGCCCGTTAAACACGTTGTTAGAAAGTACTGGCTCAACTATCACAAAGACGGGCTCACGGTACGAAAAAACGTTTTATCAGTTGGTGAGGCTCGTAAGTGGGGCTGGAATCGACCCCCCCCTCCGAATGAATTTTTTCGAGCTGAAAGCGTTGAGCTGCACTACGGGCGCGGCCCCCAACAACCCCCCGAACTCAATCCAGTCGCCCTCTTTTCCGATGGGGATAAGACGCACACCTGTAGTTTTGTTGTTGATGACTCCTATAGCGCACTCATCTGCAATAATTCCCGCAATCGACTCGGCAGATGTGTCATAAGGAATGCACACCATGTCGAGACCAACCGAGCACACGGCGGTCATTGCCTCGAGTTTTTCCAACCGAATCGCGCCGATCTTAAGTGCTTCGGCCATACCTGCGTCCTCGCTAACCGGTATGAATGCCCCACTAAGTCCCCCTACGCGCGATGAACCCATCGCGCCTCCTTTTTTTACTGCATCGGTGAGCATCGCGAGCGCGGCAGTCGTTCCGGGAGCCCCACAACGCTCAACGCCCATTGCTTCGATGATCTGTGCGACAGAGTCCCCCTTCTGAGGGGTGGGTGCTAACGAGAGGTCAACTATACCAAAATCCACACCCAATCGCGCTGCTATTTCTTTACCTACTAATTCACCAACGCGTGTGATCTTGAACGCCGCTCGTTTGATGACCTCAGCAAGCTCACTGAGGTTACAATCTCCCATGTCCTCAACGACCGCTCTTATGACGCCAGGGCCTGATATTCCCACGTTCAGGACTGATTCAGGTTCGCCCGGACCGTGAAATGCGCCTGCCATAAAGGGGTTGTCCGGTGGCGCGTTAGCAAAGGTAACCAGACGGGTACAGAGCTGCGGATCGATACGAGCTAGTTCTTTAATGATGTTGCCCATTTTTAGCGCAGCCCCGACGTTAATGCCCGCATTAGTAGTTGCAATGTTTACAGAGGCGCATACCTTTTCAGTCATTTTTAGCGCCTGTGGGATCGATTCAACAAGTGCCTCAGTCCCAACTGTAAAGCCTTTTTGAACGAGAGCTGAATAGCCACCGATGTAGTCAACGCTTAATTCACACGCAGCTTGATCCATCGCACACGCAATCTGTGGACCAGCTTGCGGATGGACGTCGATTAGAGAGCCGATTGGAGTTACCGAGATGCGTTTGTTCACGATGGGCAAGGAGTACCGTGATTCCGCGCGATCGGCTTCTGAGCACAGATTGCTCGCTGTGGATACAATCTTATCCTGCACGGCCTTGGCCATTCGTTCGGGGTCGTCTCGTACGCACCCCATCAAGTTCACACCTACGGTGACCGTCCGTATGTCGAGATGCTCGCTAAGAATCATGTCGAGCGTCTCGAGGATTTCATCAGCAGTGAAGATCATAACTACTCCTTTAGCGCGACGCTACCTAAGCACCAGAGCTATAGCGGCCGTTTATCGACTTGAAGCTTAGTCTTTGCGGTTTTT
>CAYHCZ010000249.1:0-2000 GCA_964355295.1 uncultured Methanomicrobia archaeon | reverse complement strand
GTTAGGTGGCGGAAAGTATATATCACAAGGTCAGACACCTCGCTAGTATGCGGCGCAGGCTTCTTGCGGCGGTGCTCATTTGCGCGATCATCGTCTTAGCAGCGTATTACGACGTAAACGTCACAAACCACCTTGATTACCCCCGTGAGGATGAGGTGAACGCTAACTACGACGCGTACGTCGGGCGCATCGTCGATATATCGGGCAGTGTCGTCTCAACGAGCGCTCAGTCGTTTGAGCTCGAGGGGGGCCAGGGCACCTATACGATCCTCTCTTCGAAGGCGGTACAGCCGGGAGACGTCGCTGTTGTCGTCGGCACGCTCGAGCCCGGACACCAGCTGCGCCCGATGACGGTTTACACGTCATCACGCATCCTCCACACTCTCGTCTATGTCCGGTCGTTTGTTGCGCTGATCTTCGTGGCCGTGCTCTTTTTAGTAAGCTGGCGATTTGACCGGCGAGGGTGGGTTGTGCGCCCGCGGGATCCGTTCGCACGAAAGCGGGGTGGTTCGTAGCTATGGACTGGATGGCGCACGTTGCGTTCGTCTTTATTCTCTGTACGCTCCTTGCGCTCAAGTGGCCCGTGTTCGGTGGGCGCAACACGGTGCTCGTTATGATCGGCGCCCTACTGCCGGACATCTTCAAGCTGTATTTACCGTTGCAGCTCTTCAGCGTTCATGCTGAAGATGTACTAATGCTCTTTCACATCCCGGTCGGAACGATGCTTGTCTGCGGGCTGTGTGCCCTCCTCTTTGAAGAGGGAACGCGTATACGCGTGTTCCTGTTGTTTGCCTTCGGGATGGTCACGCATTACGCACTCGACGCACCGTTAATCAGCGTGACAGGAGGGCTCTTTTTAGCGTTTCCGCTAAGCTGGGAGACGTGGCAGCTTGATCTCGTGCGGCCCGACAATTGGATTGGGACGACGATTCTGGTCGCCGCTGCCGCTCTCGTGTGGCTTGCGTTGAAGGTCAAGAACCGCGCCAAGCAGCCGGTAACGGATGAGCTGGTCGGAGATGCTTAGGTTGCGTGCATACTTCACCGATGTGTTACGCTTTCGCAGGACCGCGCGATAACCGTAACAAAAACTTAACCAAAAGTTAACCAAAACTTAACCATCTCCACGTCACCGATTGTATATCGTTACCCGTGGCATAAAACCACGTCGTGTCGTGCGGACAACGATCAAAGCACTAGACGACCGATTATTATTATCTATTTATATTTATAATTTAAATTATATTTTATTTTGTCTACAGTTCAGTGGGTTATGGGTTATCCCTACGGTCACATTAGAGGGCGGCTGCATTTCACATCTCACCGTGCGTTAAAAAACGCTTATGTCAAGCAGATAGAGCACGTGAGGCCGCAGTTTTCGAATCAGTTAAAATAAGCGCATGCTGGGCATATCAATGGATAACCTTTATATATGCTCGACATGAATTTTAATATAAGTGATTTACGTGAACATAGAAGATGTCACCGATAAACTCCGCACGCTCGGCGTGACGATCCCCGCTGGGACGATCCGCCGGTGGTCAGCAGAAGGGCTTCTTCCTGCCCCGCTACGTGAGCAGAATCCCGCAGGGCGCGGACGGCTGAGCGATTGGCCTGATGCCACCGTGGAAGAGGCGGCCGCGGTGTGGGCGCTGCGCCATCTGAACACGAAGGTCGCTGCACCGACGGTTGACGTCATCGTGCAGGTCAAGCGACTCGTTTCTTTGGTGTATGACGCTCCGTGGGAGCTGCGCACCTGGGCGGTTGCGCCTGACGGCAGGCGTGGCATCTACCTGGGCTCTCCGGCCCTCCATCCGCACCTCCTGCTCTGGGTCATTACCATCGAAAAGGTGCGCCATAACTGGCCTATTATTAAGCCGGCCCGCGTCACGATGGTCTGGACGCGGGAGGTTGCGCCTGACGGGAGGCGAGCAATGCGGTTTGAGAACATAACGCTTGCAGAGGCCGACGAGAACGGGTTTCGGATCACGCAGAAGGCGGGC
>CAYHCZ010000248.1:0-2000 GCA_964355295.1 uncultured Methanomicrobia archaeon | reverse complement strand
GTCAATTCCCGCGTGCGAATAACGCGAATGATCGATCGATATCATCAATAAGAAAGGGTCAATCGACGTGCGGGTCACCCACGATACCCCGAGGGCGTTCGGTTTTCCGTTAGTGTCGAGCGACGTCACGAGGCTATAAATCATAGGCGCGGCGAGCATATGGCCCTCTTTAGGGGTTAACGTTTGCATTTTTTGGCTCCTGGGGATGAGCATCACATCGTTGGCTTATAAAAGCTTTCGTCCCCTACACGCGTGAACTGCCGTTGACTCAAACAACGCGAGTTATGCTTTCGGAGGACCTTGCTTAAGCAGCTGCTGAATCCGTTCCTTGGCATCGATGCCTCTGTCCCACAACATCTCGAAAGTAGATGTGAGATACGTGGCATAGCTAGGGTCGTCGGTCCAAAGAGCGGTCATCGGCGCGCTCAGTGAGATGTTGGCAGGGTTATGAATCGCCGTCATACTATGTTTGCGGTCGAACACTACAAACATCACGCCGTGCTGATCGATGTGGCGTACGTCTTCTCCGATATTCAAAAGCTCCCGCACGTTATCGATCACTGGATATGAGATGTCGACTATGGTCCTTACTTTGCCCCCCCGCTGAATGAACGCTGCGGCGGCATCGTTGACGCCAAACAATGAGGCAATCACCGTCGCTAGCCCAGGTGCAGCCACGAGCCACTCCTCTTGCATCGAGTCCACAAGCGGTATAGTGACAGCGACGAGTTCCTTGATGCTCTTGATGATCTTGAACGTAGTAATCTCGTCAGATGGTCGGAACCGCTGTTGCTTTGAGAGTTCCTGCAGCTCGCGCTTTCGCACCTCCATCTCACGCAGTTCGCTCTCGTGTTTTTTCACTGCAGATTCAAGAGCCAACTCGAGGTCCACTGCGGCGTATATCGTCGGCGAGTCGAGCGAGGGGCGCACCATCCCCTTTTCAATCAGGCTCGTAAGCGTGCGGTGCACGTCCTCACGATAGGTCTTTAGTGACTTTGCGAGGGGGGAGGGGGTCTTGGGGCCGTACTTAAGCAGGTGAAGGTAGGTCTGTGCCTCTTTTTCGCTGAGCCCGAAGCCAATTAAACGCTCGGTGAATTCGTCGTCAGTGGTCATCAGTCATCACACCGTACGTCGACTAAACAATAAATAACGGGTAGTTTCAACAACCTAGTAGCACCTGCGTGAAACAATTCGGGTTCAAAAGAAGCTCATCGCCCCAATGTCGCCTATGCCTGCGCGCGGCCCTGCTCCAAGAGCTCACCTATACGCTTGTTTGCACCGACTGCTTCTGTCCACGCGGATTCGAAGGCGGCGGTAAGGTATTCAGCATAAGACGGGTCATCAGTCCAGAACCCTACGACGCGATCATCAAGCGAGAGATCCCCGAGCTCTACTATCTGTTGAGGTATCGAACTGATGCTTTCTCTCCTGTCGACGACCAGTATGAACTCTCCTTGATACTGATCGATGTGGCGCACGTCTTCGCCGATGTCCAACAATTCGCGCACGACTCGAAGGTAAGTTTCTGAAATCTGAGTGATGCCCCTTACTCGTCCGCCTTTACCGATAAGCGTCTTCGATTTGTCATTTAAGCCGTATTGACCGGCAAAGACCAACATCTGAGGTGGCAAAAGCCATATGATGTCGTTCTGTGCAGATTCCACGAGCGTTGAACCTGCAGCTATAACGTCCTTAACGTTTTCAAGGATTGTCTTATGGACCATCGTTAAAAAAGGAACCTTCGAGCTTTATAAAGCCGCGTGACATCGATTACTACACATGTGCAGACGATACACGTTGATTGCAAGCGGTGGCAAGCCTTTCGTTATCCCCGCGCAACGCCCTTCAAGCCCGCGGCGGACCTTGTTTTAGCAGCTCTTCAATTCGCTGTGCAGCAGGAACTGACTGTTGCCACAGCATTTCAAAAGAAGCTACCAGGTATTCAGCGTACGTGGGGTCATCGGTATAAAGCATTGCAATCGGTTCAGAAAGTGACAGAT
>CAYHCZ010000247.1:0-2009 GCA_964355295.1 uncultured Methanomicrobia archaeon | reverse complement strand
ACGGCACTGGGATCAGCAGCACACCTTCTAGTTACGGTGACAAGTTCCCTCTTATACGATCTATGGGGAATTATGGCACGATCACTCCTGTCAGCGCGATCAAAACAACCACCCCCTCAATACAGTCAAACAGTCAGAACAATAATTCGACGGCCGTCTCTGGCAAAACCGCCAGTGGGACACTGCTACCGGGATTTGAAGTCGCTTCTGCTGTGGCAGGGCTTGTTATAGTGTTACTTTTGATGTTCGGTAAGAAACAACGAGTAAAATAGTCTCCTTGTCTTGAGTGTGTCTGTTCTTGCGTCTGCACATTAAAGTGACTCCAATGAGTAAACTCAAGCGGTTGTTCTCGAACGTCAACGGAATAGGTGCGCTTATGAACGCGTTCATTGGATTGATCGTGCTCGTGCGAAATTGGTATCTGCCGCTATTCATCCGTCTCTCTCCATTTGCATCGACGGAGACCGAGGCACTGATAACCACGCGAAATGGTCTAAAATACGTTATTCGTCCTAAAAAGGGGGATATATCAATCCTTAACGAGATCCTTCGTAACGACCTTTACTCACAATGGCCCGTAAACGGGACGGTGGTAGACATTGGCGCGCACATAGGGGTATTTGGCATACAAGCAAGCGCGTCAAGCGACACTGTGATCTGTTATGAACCGCATCCCCGCAATTTTGAGCTATTGCAGAAAAACATAGTTATTAACGCGTTTAACAACGTCACGGCGCTCCGACAGGCGGTCAGTGATGCGCGAGGCAATAAGGGACTGTGGGTTTCTGAGAAAAAGAGTTACGGGCACACGTTCTATCCATCGAAAGACCGTGGTTTTGTTGACACTATTGACGTCGAATCTGTAACTCTCAAGGATGTCTTGAGCTCTAATGGGCTCAACAGCATCGATTTCCTTAAAATGCACTGTGAAGGCGCTGAACTCGACATCCTTACGCATACCCCGCAAAACGTTTTGGATCGGGTCGGTACCATAGTCATAAAGTATGCTCGAGACGGCGCAAAAATTGCTGACGTGTTGACCGCACGAGGCTTCGAGGTAACGTGGGGTAAGAGAGGTACGTTACGCGCGGTGAACAAGGGCAGGGGGGTTTAAAAGCCACGATCGTCTTGTTGTGTTGCTTCCGCTATTGACAAGCGTGAAAAGATATCACTGTGATAAATAGCCTATTTGAGCTTATGAAGGTTCGACAAAAAATGGCATCGTCCGAAGACAAAAGGCCAATTTTACTATTTTTCTGATGTACAAAGACTCATTCTTTGCCATGTTATATTTCCAAATCGGGCACTAACTCCTTTAGTTTGGAACAGTTTATTTCAAATTCCTTTTTGAAGAGCAACGGACACTGAACAAGTTTCACTTCGTCATTAGCCAGTTTTAAAGCGAAGGCCATGCAGGTTGGTTCCCCACATTCCTTACAGTTTTTTCCCGGAAGGAGTTTAAAGATATCAAGCGGCAGGGGTATCGATCTGGAATTATAGGTCGGTTTGATAGGACCCCTCTTCACATAGGTCCCATTCACAATCTCTTTCAATTCTTCTATGACCGACCTTGCTTCATCTTCATCCTCCAGTTTTGTCACTGTTATCTGTCGTGGCCTGAAGGTTACTAAGCGTCCTTCTCTCTTCACGGTTAAGAGCTTCTCATCCTGTTCATACTGCAATCCTTTCAGAACGGTGTTAAGATAGGGAAGTACCTCGCTAATGTCTTCAGATAGATCTACGAAAGCGTTCATCTTTGGAGATGAAGGATTACAGTCTGCGCGAACTAGCCTCAAAGTATAGTCACTCAGGACCATTTAATCCCTAGCTAACCTGATTAAATGTCGTTTTTCCTTTCTTTGCTGCATTGATGGTTTCGCATAATGCAACCTATCGCCTTCTATTCAACAAATAAGCTACAAAAGTCAATCCTGCAACGACAAACACTGCTTCAAAACCCGGCAGTGGACTACTTGTCGAACCACTTGATTGTGCTGAAGAAGTATTGC
>CAYHCZ010000246.1:0-2012 GCA_964355295.1 uncultured Methanomicrobia archaeon | reverse complement strand
CAATGAAACAAATCGCAATCTACGGTAAGGGAGGAATCGGAAAGAGCACCATCGCCTCGAACATTTCGGCGGCCCTCAATGAGCGAGGGGTTAACGTCATGCAGGTCGGCTGTGACCCAAAGCGAGACTCAACGAGGATACTCGCTGGCGGGCACCTGATTCCCGCTGTTCTCGAGATCTACAGAGACAAGCTCCGTCATGGGCAGGACGCGCACGCCATTTCGCTTGGCGACATCGTCTTCAAGACGCCAAGTGGTATTTACTGCGTTGAAGCGGGAGGTCCGGAGCCGGGAATTGGCTGTGCGGGACGTGGGGTCCTTACGGCGCTCCAGATTTTGAAAGACCTCAAGGCGTTTGAAACCTTTAAAATTGACGTGGCCATCTACGACGTGCTCGGCGACGTTGTGTGCGGTGGGTTTGCGATGCCTATCCGCGAAGGATTTGCGAGCGAGATCTACCTCGTTTGTTCAGGAGGTTTTATGAGCATCTACGCGGCAAACAACATCGCGCGGGCGGTGCAGCGTCTTGCGCGCCGTGGCGATACCGGGTTGGCAGGGATAATCTGCAATAGCAACGGCGATGAGGCGTTGGAGTGGGCTGTGGTTCCCGCGTTTGCCCAGCGGTTGGGCAGCGGGTTCGTGGAATTTGTTCCGCGCAGTTCCGTTATTCAGGCGTGTGAACTTGAAGGCCGCGCTGTGGTCGAATACGCGCCCCAGTCAGAGGAGGCGGCGATTTTCCGAGAGCTTGCGCAAAAGGTGCTGGAAAACGATGCGAAGGTGATTCCGACGCCTGTGGAGGAGCTGCCCGAGCTCGAAGAGCTATACCGGAAGTACGTAGTAAAGACCGAAGCCGTGTAACCGGGGCACGACGAACACACCCTTTCTAACACCGTATGAGGCGAACGTGAAACAAAAAAAAGTTCCGCTATGTCTAAGTTGTAAGAATTACATTAGCCCTCGTGTCTGTCAGGTCTTTCCTTCGATACCTTTGGAGATTTGGGAAAACCGCTTCCGTCACACCGAACCTTATCCTGGTGATAACGGGAAACGGTTCACACCAAAATTTGGCTAACTCGGTGCGCACACAATCCAAGTAGCACGAAACTCCGTTCGGACGAGGTCATCTTTACACGGCGAAGGTCGGGCGTTCGAATCGCCCCGGCCCATCTGTTTTCGTTTTGGTGAAATCGGCACTTGATATTACAGTCGCGTCTTTCGGTCAAGATTTGTATTGGTCTTAAGCATATAGTGAAGGCAAGGTCAAGGGCCAAACAAAGTTGTTTAAATATATGGTAAAGGCCATTCAGGTCAGCCACCCAACGCCTTTAGGAGTGTACAGACGCGTTTTGACGCGTTTTTCGGGTTCTGTAAGCGAAAACAAGGCTTGAAATAGTAAAAACATAATCTTAACAACAGAGGTGAACCACGTGGACGAAAATCGATGTGCACAGTGTGGCACTGCGACATCACCTGGTGCCAAGTATTGCGAAAGTTGCGGCGCTCCGATCGCCGCGCAAGGCATGCGACCGCCAGCACAAGGTCCCCCAGTCTATCAGGCGCCTGCATATTACACGGGTGCTCCAACGCCCTATCAAGGTGTTGCCATTCGTTTTGTCGCTATAATCATTGATTACTTTATTATTGGGACGACAGTAGGAATAATCGCACTCCCATTCGGCGTCGCAGCCATAGCTATGACCGCAAACGCTGGAAATATGTCAGCTCTTTCTTGGGGGTCCATTGCCCTAGCATCCCTGATAGGGCTTGTTATCTGGTTCCTCTACTTTACGCTGCTTGAGGGACGCTATGGACAAACGATTGGAAAGATGGCTCTCAATATCAAGGTAGTGCGAGAAGAAGATGGCATGCCAATCGACTACGGCGAAGCGGCGGTGCGTACCGTCCTTCGCATCATCGACGGCTTGTTCGATTATCTTATTGGGGCGATCTTTATCTGGACATCAGATAAGGAGCAGCGACTTGGAGACCGCGTCGCACACACCGTAGTGGTGG
>CAYHCZ010000245.1:0-2018 GCA_964355295.1 uncultured Methanomicrobia archaeon | reverse complement strand
CTGTCGGGATTCCGCGTTCAATGCGTGCTGCGTAGACGCGGCTCAGCGCGCTCACTGTCGCTTTGCGTACGACCCACGATCGATCTTGAAGGGCTGCTTCAAGCCCTTTGAGATCGACGTCTACGTCTCGTTGGATGAGCGTCGGATAGATATTGTCCAGTGCTTCGACCGTGGCTTGACGCACTGCCCAGTACTCATCATGCAGCCCGGTTTCCAAACGGGGCAGGTCTAAGTCGACGCCGACCTCGATAAGCGCTGGATAGATAATCCCCAGCGCTTCGATTGTTGCTTGCCTGATGTAATCAAAAAGCCCATCCAACCCCATTTCAATCTGTTCTAAGTTAATCGCTTCTCCGTGTCTGATAAACGCGGGATACGCCACACTTAAAACTGCAGCTGCTGTCTTACGGACTCCTAGAAACTCGCTGCTAATGCCGCGCTCAACTTTTAAAAGGGAACTTACTACCTCACGATCGAGCAGCGCAACATAAATACTACCAAGGGCCGTTATGAGCGCCATCTGAACTTTTTCGTCATGGTTTGCCACATCTGCCTCGAGAGCAGCGATGTCAACGTCCTCGCCACGCTTGATGAGTAGGGTGTACACGTCACCCATCGCCCCTAAAGCGGTTTGACGGACCTCCGCGTCGTGATCGGTGAGCAGGCGCTCTAGTGGGGCGACAGCTACCGGGATTCCGCGTTCAATGCGTGCTGCGTAGACGCGGCTCAGCGCGCTCACTGTCGCTTTGCGTACGACCCACGATCGATCTTGAAGGGCTGCTTCAAGCCCTTTGAGATCGACGTCTACGTCTCGTTGGATGAGCGTCGGATAGATATTGCCCAGTGCTTCGACCGTGGCTTGACGCACTGCCCACGCGTCATCATGAAGCAACGTTTCCAAGAGGTATACGTCGATTTGTTTTCCTTCCCTAATACGGTCGCACATCAAAGAGGTAAGAACGATAACGGCCGCTTGGCGCGTGGTCCACGCCGCATCAGTCAAGTCCTCTTCTAATTCTTCCACGATGACATCGCGCAAAGAATCATCAAAAAGCAAGTCGTAGGCGATTTTCCGTGCCGTGATCCTGGTTTGTTTGTTTGCCGCACTCGCCATACTGTTTAGCATGTTAAGCAGTGTCTTCACGGTAGGGCTCTCGCTATAAGTGACAATAACCTGCAAAAAGGAGTTAAGACCTGCGGAAATAGACGTGACGAGTGCAGGTAACCGAGGAACTAGCGACGTCAGATCCCGAGGTTCAAAATCCGACAACACCGCCTTAATGTTTTCATCTTGTTCTATTATCGATCGTACGATCCCCTCACTTTCGAGCTGTATCTGTATAAACGCGTACTGACATGTGTCAACAAAAGCGTCTTTTTCTGATATGCCGGACGCTAAGAACAGCGTTAGTGCCTCAGTTGCCCGTTTTAGGTCCCTAATTGTGAACAGTTCGGGAAAGTCTTGCTTGAGTTTCAAGTAAACGCGAGCGACTAACGCGCCGAGTTCGTCACTAAATCGATCGTCAGTGGTTTGAGAATGTGGTCGAACGTCGCTTAAAGCGCTTTTTTTCATCGAGTCATTATTACGAATCTGCGGTCACCTCTTTCTCAAGAACGATGCCAAGTGTCATAGGTAACTCATCAACCGTCGCAACTTGTATCGGACGGTCGTACCTCGTACAAATTGATTTGGCGTGTTCCCCTATACCGATCCCAACGACTTGAATAGAGTTCATTGCTGCAACGTCTTGCAGCTCTTTGAAAGTATGGCCAGTGCTATTGACATTTCCCTCACCATCCGAGACAACGATTATGAGGCGATACACGTCTTCTGGTTCTTGTTCGAAAAGATCAATCCCCAGGGAAAGAGCGTCAGCGTCTGCCGTCGCCCCGAAAGGAATAAACTGAGATATGTCCTCAAATACATGCTCGCGCTCTTGTTGGGTGAAATTGTCGCCAAACTGCTTATGGACGATGGGCGCGTCCGCAAAGCCGATGATCGCGTAGTCAATCCCAAG
>CAYHCZ010000244.1:0-2018 GCA_964355295.1 uncultured Methanomicrobia archaeon | reverse complement strand
GTTGATTGTTCAGCTCTGTTCTTGGCTTGTCTGGAGCGCCCGAATGAAGGTCATGGCAGATGCACTCGGGGGCGCGGTTCCTTTTAAAAAATCAGTCGAGATAGTATTGTCAAATCTGTTTGCCGCGGCAATCACCCCTGGACACGCCGGCGGGGAAATCACTAGAGTGCAATTGTTAAGAGGCTGCAACCTCTCTGTCGGGGACGCCTCTGCTGTCGTTCTGGGGGAGAGAATGTTGGATGCGCTTTTCTTAGGCATAGCAGCGCCGATCGGATTTGTGTTATTTACCAAGTATGTCGAGAGTGGTGCAGGTTTGGTAGCCCTTTTTGGCGGCGCAGCCCTAGTTTTCGGTATACTCTTTTTCATCCTCCTTTATGTCATCGTAAAGCCACGAAAATTGAAGTCTCTCGTAGGAAGAGCGCGTTGGTTATTCGTCAAAGTGCAAGGCGCTGACAAGGCTGACCAGTCTATGCAAAAATTCTTACGAGAGATCGATGTCTTCCACAATAGCACAAAACGGTATCTGAAGGATGAACGACAAGCTTTGACCAAAGGTTTTCTTTTTACGACGGCTTTTTGGCTTCTACAGTTTTCTATTGCTTCTCTCATCCTCGTTGGCCTCGGATCACAACCATGGATTTTGGCGTCCTTTTCTGCCCAAACAGTCCTGATGATGATCGCAACGATTCCGCTTACCCCAGGAAATAGCGGTATTGCTGAAGTGAGTACTGCTACGATTTATTCAACCTTCGTGAGCACCTCAGTGTTAGGCATCTTCATTCTGGGGTGGAGAATCATCACTTATTACCTGAATATAGTCGTGGGCGGGCTTGTCAGTATTAGGGTCTTACGAGGTCGCGCCGTAGTGGAAGGAGCTGTTGAGGGTGTCACCTAAATGCATAAAGAAGTCTCAATGCCTGGGAGCGAGGACCTTCCACATAACAAGCACACCACCCCCTATTTGACTGATTTGCCTCAGTTTGAGCTCGACGAAGTCAGAAGTCAGGCCATCGCCATCTACGAGCGTCGGCGCTGAGCTGCCCCCGATTATGATGTTCCCCACATAGGTGTAGATCTCATCAACTAATCCCAAACTGAGAAGAGCGAAATTGAGCGTTGCGCCACCTTCAACCAGCACAGAGTTTACTCCTCGATCTTTCAATCTCGCAAGGAGCGCGCCCAAATCCACCTTGTCCTCTCCAACAACTAGTACCTCAGCCTTTGTTCTAAGTTCTTCGACCTTATGACGTGGGGCTTGTTGCGCTACCACTATCAGTGCGTTTGGTCCCAGAATTGCTGCAGTCGCTGGAGTTCGCGCATTGCTATCAACAACGATTCTTAGCGGGTTCTCATTTCTCCCCTTCGCTACTCGTTCACGCTTGAGTATATCTGACTTAACGGTTAGCTTCGGATCATCCGCGAGTACTGTTCCGATTCCGACCATAACGGCGTCGCTGCGTGCTTTTAACGCATCCACGCGCTGCATGTCCTCGCTTCCAGAGATTCTAACCTGTTTTCTCGTTACAGTTGAGATCTTACCGTCAGCACTCATAGCTGAATTAATGATAACAAATGGCCTCATTGATTCGCCCCAGCTGATGAACATATATTAACTTGTGGTTCATATCCTACACAATAACAGCATGCTAAAATACGAGTTTGTTGAGCACACGGCCGATCTCACTTTTAAGGCTTGCGGAAGGGACTTGAACACACTATTCGAGAATGCGGCAGAAGCGCTTGAGAGCACGCTAATTATGCTCGAACGTGTGGCGCTTAGAAAGACCACCACAATCGAGATGACTTCCGACAGTTACGAAGACTTACTTTACGATTGGCTTGCGGAGCTTCTCATTACGTTCGAAGTCAATCGCTTTGCTATCAAAAAGAGTGTAGTCAATATCACTGGTGTATCATTGAATGCGCAGTGCTGGGGTGAAGGAATCGATCCTAACAAACACATGTTAAACACGGAAGTGAAAGCGGTGACATATCACAACCTACAAATAAAGAAGAAT
>CAYHCZ010000243.1:0-2029 GCA_964355295.1 uncultured Methanomicrobia archaeon | reverse complement strand
CGGCATCAACGAACCGACCAATCCTTTTTCAGCTGAAATGGGTGTTGGCTATAATGTCGAAACGATAGAGGGGACGGCACCGCCATAGATGAACAATCGATTACCATCGATTAACATTAATCGATCAGTGGTAGATTAAACAAAAAAATAGGAAATCTTAAGCCTCTAATAGCCTCTTGCATAAGTGTCTTGGCAGGAGTTATATTATGAATCCAATCGTTATGATGATGAAACGGTACATCAAAATGCCGTTGAAATATGCGCTTCCTTTGCTTTTCATCGGCGCACTCGTTCTCGCATCCACCACAGGCTGCGTAGACAATACTGCGACGCCAACGCCGACCGTCAAAGCAACGGTGTCAGTTACGGCGACTGAACAACCGACTGCAACGCCCACGGCAACGCCTACGGCAACGCCTACGGCAACGCCTACTGTAAAGGCTCCAACGGCGCCCTCGGCTATACCTACATCAACACCTCAAGCGAACGGTCCGTTCATTTACAGTATAGCATCATCAAGCAAAGTCTATCACTATCCTTGGTGTTCGTATGTCGCTCAGATGAAAGAGTCTAATAAAGCGACCTTTAGCTCTTCTGCTGAGGCTCGGGCGGCAGGCTACCATCCGTGTAGTAGGTGCAATCCACCATAAGTGCAACAAAATCGGCCCTGCCTAAATGATAAGGTTTAAGCTTTAATGCACGTGTCCTACAACTCAATAATCTAATAAGGCCAGCGGCTGATTAGCCTATTTTAGGCTGATCTTAACGTTCTATACATAACACGCGAGAAGTGAGCAAATCACATAGCATACATTGCGACGTTTTCACTGACCGTATATGCTCGATAACCTGAAGGAACGAATCTACGATACCTTAGATTTTGAAGAGACAGCCGATTACTTAGAATGGGCTGTGACTATTTTTCTCATAGCGTTGATCTTACTAAATGTCATCGTTGCAATCCTTGATACTGTTCACGAGCTTAGCCAGTTTCAAACGCTATTTTACCAGATTGAAGTGGTCTCCCTTGCCATATTCACCGTTGAGTACGGTTTACGAGTGTGGTCATGCACGGTTAACCCGAAGTATCAAAACCCTTTAAAAGGACGGCTGCTCTTCGTTCTTACACCATTTTTGCTCATTGATTTCGTTGCCATCTTCCCCTCGTATGTTGCGTTATACACTGGTATCACCGCTATAGACTTCCTCTTCTTGCGGAGTGTCCGACTATTGCGTGTGCTCCGCGTCTTCAAACTCGGAAGATATAACGAGTCTTTAGAAACGGTTCAAAGAGTCATTTATGCCCGACGGGGTGAATTGCTCATCGTCTTTTTTGTCGCTACTATCGTCATTATTCTCTCGGCGAGTATCATGTATCTTGTAGAATTTCACAACCCGAGTGGGAGTTTCGATAGCATCCCTGAGGCGATGTGGTGGGCTGTTGTGACATTAACAACGGTCGGCTACGGTGATGTAGTACCCGTAACGCCATTAGGGAAATTTATCGGTGCGATTATCGCTCTTACAGGCGTTGCTTTCATCGCTCTTCCTGCAGGTATAATGGGCGCCGGCTTCAGGGAGGAGTTTCAAAGATTAGAGGCTAAAAGGCAAACAACGAAGCAGAAACCCGCAGAGAACGTATACATTTCGTATGAGATTCGTAAGTTAGCAGAATTGGTAGAGGATGGACACCTCACAGAACAGGAGTTTGAGGAGCAAAAGGCCCGGTTGCTTAAAAAACAATAGCGCAAATCGGAAAAACGACCCTCAAGCCAGAAGCTTTGGTTAATAATCATTATCTAATTATAAGTCTAATCTGTGATGGCTATGAAGAAAATCTTCACTACGAAAATATCACTTCAGTCGTCCAATCCCACATATTCCTACCCAATCGTTCGCTTGCCAAGAATGCTAAAAGATCTCGCTGGTGAAACCGTTTCAATATATCAGACAGAAAAGGATGGATCGCTAGCTTTTTTTGTTGTGCCTAAATTAGACAATTTAGACAAATTTATTGAAGGGATCGGTC
>CAYHCZ010000242.1:0-2075 GCA_964355295.1 uncultured Methanomicrobia archaeon | reverse complement strand
ACCTCGAGCCCTATGACAACGTCGGTTCTTTCTGTGATCATGTATGAACGTTTATAAATCGCGGCCTCTTCAGCAGATGATGCCCGCCGCGACCACGGCGTGCCGAAAAGCCGCTCTAATTACCAGGATATTTTGTCGATTTAGACTGGGAGAACCTTTTACGTTTTAGAGCCTCTCGATACCTCAATCTCCAGCTACTAGTCACAACGATGCCTTTTATAATTAACTGCGTGGGCGCGCTCGCAAAGGAGCACAATCCTGAAGGCCGTTCAGAGGGCTCTTAAACAGTTCAGAATACACGGCAGTTAGTTCAGAACCATTTAAAAAGATTTATGTGGTAGTCAGCAGCTAGCTTCTGAGAGGAATCAATATGAGCGCGCAAAAATGGGCCATTCTGTTACTTATCACTGCTCTCTTGTTAACCTCCGTATGCGTGGTGGCGAGCGCACAGACCACAAAAAAAACAAATGTGGTGCAGATTCTTGCTCCTCCCCAGAACGGCAAGGCCGGACCCACTCAACCCGTGAACGGCAAAGCACAGCTCTTAACGGGGTATACACTTTGGGTGGTGCCGTACGATCCTACGACGGGCACCTATTATCCGAAAGCTCCCTCGCTCACAGTACGTAGTGATGCGACGTGGTCAACTCGTCTCTCAGTAGGTAACTTCGGCGTCGGTAAAATCTTCCAAATTCACGCAGTCGTCGCCAATCCAAGTGCCAGCAACGTCCTCAACAATTATGCAGCGCAGCGAACCGGAATTGCGAAACTCCCAGCAGGTGCGCAGGCCGTTGATTCGGTAACGGTGACAAGAGTCGCGACAGACGTCGCAAGCACGGCTTCTGTAACTCCCTCACCAACTACTGTGCTGAGCACGACGTCAGCTGCGATCTCAAGTGCGACAACTGAAGTGAGTGCTTCTGCGACAACCGTCGCTGGAGTCAATTCCAGCGTCACAAGTACCAATCTGCTTCCTGGATTCGAGGCTGTTTTTGCTCTTGGAGCTCTTACGGCGATATTTGTGGTGATACGCCGGACGCGTCAGCGCTGAAGTTGAAAAGATAGGTCACGTCGTTTGCACCGTGTTAACGAGGATGAAAACTGCTTAATTATTTATCGTACGCTATAGAGGAAACGTTTAATATATACAATCGAGCCTGATGCAATTTGGTTGTAGCGCACGAAATGTGTCAGACTCTGCGACTGCAGTGCGTGGAGTCGTGTGGGTGGAGCACTTCGTTAACAACGCACACTAGGCGCTCACTGCTCTCTCTGCACTCGGGGGACGGAACTTCGTTCAAGCGTCCAACAAGACGTCCAAAATAGAACGCCGCACTTTCTGTCGCTATTATCTTTTTCCCTCCTTGCACGACTCGATGTGCGGGGTATGTTTAAGCTCGCGCGCCCTCTTTTTTTGTCACACCTCAATACGACGTTGCATGGGGCATATCCTCAAATATTCGAGAGCATGCACGCTCGATGAGCTAATCCTTGTCCTATTCCTTATCGCTTCACCGCCCGTTCGAATGCGAATAGCGCCACGGATAACAGTACGATCCCGAAACCAAAGAGTATGATGATTTCTGTCGATATCGCAGGAATGCCCGCGCCGAGCACCACGACGCGTCGTAGCGCGGTGACGGCGTAGGTGAGCGGAAGCAAGTGTGCGATGACTTGCATAAACTGTGGCATCTGCTGCAGTGGGAAAAACACACCACTAAGGAACATCATGGGAAACGTGAGCGTCATGGTGATCATCGTTGCGGTCTCTTCTGTACTCGCAAATGAGGTGATGAGAATGCCCAAGCCAACAAGGCTAAAAACGCTCAGCATCAAGAGTCCCAGAACGAGTATGATGCTGCCTTGTACGACCACGCCAAAGAGGACTATCGAAAGTATAAGGATCATTATCCCCTGAAGCATTCCGCGTGTTGTCTGGGCGATGACCTTGCCGCCGAGGATTGACATTCGATGTACCGGCGCCGCGAGCATTCCATCAAGGGTGCCGATCTCTCGCTCATAGGAAATGGCGTGCGGAAGGCCGGTCATAATCGACATCATGACGACCATCGCCA
>CAYHCZ010000241.1:0-2090 GCA_964355295.1 uncultured Methanomicrobia archaeon | reverse complement strand
TCAGCGACAAGGCAGCGCGAACAGTTGTCGTGCAACGAGAGTACCTCAAATATATTCCGAAATATGAAAGATACGAAAAAAGGAGGTCGAAACTACACGCTCACAATCCAGATTGCGTCGCGGCAAAAACGGGGGACCGCGTGAGCCTGGCAGAGTGTCGGCCGTTGTCTAAAACTAAGTCATTCGTGGTGATTCAGGTACTATGAAGAGCATAAAGGCAAAAATTCCACGATCTCTTGCAACGAGCTCGATACTTGACTGCGTCGACAACACGGGGGCAAGGACGCTGGAAATTATCGCCGTCAAACGGTATAGAGGGGTCAAGAAGCGACAACCCAAGGCGGGATTAGGTGAGATGGTGGTCGTGTCGGTCAAGAAGGGGGCGCCTGACATGCGACGACAAATCCTCAGGGCCGTTATCGTGCGGCAGAAAAAGGAATTCAGAAGGCCTGAGGGAACAAGGGTGAAGTTTGAAGACAATGCAGCCGTTATTACTGACGACAACGGGGAGCCCCGCGGAACAGAGATTAAGGGGCCTGTTGCCCGCGAAGTCGCGGAACGCTTTGGCAAGATTGCTTCAATGGCCCAAATTATCGTGTGAGGGATTAGATTGGTGAATAGGGTGAGTTCTGCGCAACCGAGAAAACAACGGAAGGCACGATTTGTCGCCCCCCTGCACATTCGTCAGAAGTATTTGCACGCTCGTCTGGAAAAGAAGCTTGCAGACAAACATAAGCTTCGAAGCGTTCAGATACGAAAAGGGGACACAATAAAGGTTCTTCGCGGGGATTTTCGCGATCGGGAAGGGAAAGTAGCGAAGGTCAATCTTAAGGATGAAACTATAGAAGTAGATGGAGTGACGGTGCACAAGGCCGATGGGTCTGAAGTATCTCGGCCCATTCATCCGTCAAACGTGATAGTGACTAAACTTGAACTCAAGGACAAACGCCGAATGAGCAAATTAGAGGGGGCATAACGTGCATCAAAAACGGATCTCAGCACCGAAGAGTTGGCCAATCGCAAAAAAAGCAAACAAGTGGGTTGTTGCTGCGTCTCCTGGCGCACACTCGAGAGATGCAGTTCCGATATTGGTTGTACTAAGGGACATCTTGCACCTTGCTGATAACGCTAAAGAGGCGAAGCGCATTTTACATAGTGGAAATGTCACGGTGAATGGACGCATAATAAAGAAGCACAAGGTGCAAGTAGGACTGTTTGATGTAGTCGCCGCCGCAGGCAAAAACTATCGTATGCTACCTAATCCTCGCGGAAAGTATCAACTCACTGAGATTAGTGATGAGGAAGCGAAGCGTAAGCTGGTCAGAATCGATAACATTACGGTCATAAAAGGGGGCAAACTGCAGTACAACTTGCACGACGGGACCAATATGCTTTTCGAGAAAAAATATAGCACAGGGGACTCACTTGTGTTTTCTTTACCTGGTTATGACATCCTCGAACATTATGAATGCAAAGCCGGCAACGAGGCAATGATTGTTGGAGGAAAGCACTCAGGTGAAACGGGCACGATAATGGAACTAAAAACGGTAGCGAGCTCGCGTCCGAACCTGGTGAGAATTGAACACGGTGACAAACAATTTGAGACGATAAAAGAGTACGTCTTTGTTATTGGCAACGGCGGTGGCTGATTGTGGCTGATAGCCAAGCGGCGCAAGCACTAGATGCCAACCCCATGACGAGGCCGACACTCGACAAAGTAGTCGTCCATATCAGTGTCGGAGAGGGGGGACAAAAGCTGATCAATGCGGAGGACATCGTCAGGACTCTTACAGGACAAGCAACCGTGCGAACGTCGGCTAAGAAGACGCAGCCAATATTTGGAATAAGGAAGGGGCAGGATATAGGCTGTAAGACGACTCTGCGAAGTAAACGAGCGAGCACATTTCTTCAACGCGCGCTTGGAACTAGGCAGAATCTCGTGCACGAGTTTCAGTTTGATGAAAATGGCAATGTTTCGTTTGGCATTGTAGACCATACAGACTTTTCAGGAATGACGTATGACCCCCAAATAGGTATATTCGGCATGGACGTTATTGTCTCACTTAAGAAGCCAGGCTACCGCGTCGCGC
>CAYHCZ010000240.1:0-2097 GCA_964355295.1 uncultured Methanomicrobia archaeon | reverse complement strand
GGGCGTATTGCAAGTGTCGTTCCTGGCAAGACAGCGTGCCTTGAGTGCATTTATCCTCGCGCTCCACCGCCCGCGGTATTTCCAGTGTTAGGGACGACCCCAGGCGTAATAGCTTTGCTCCAAGCAACGGAAGCTATTAAGTTACTGACGGGCGTAGGCGCCGTTTTGGAAAACGAAATGCTCATCTATGACGGCGAAATGATGGACTTTGATAAGGTGAGGGTCTCTCGCAACCCGCGCTGCAACACATGCGCTGTTTTGTCACATAAGTAGCCGACCTGTGTAACTAACTTGCGATGTGTGGTAATAGGCGAAGGTGCGATCCTGCTAATTGCTACACCAAAGCGTTGATTTTGCTCATTAGAAACCGAGAATTGCTTATTATCTCATATTAGCGAGATTAATCGGCCGGACAGTTGGGCGTTTCTGCTTGTCGCCTGTCGAAACACTCATCGCTTTGCACAATGGGAAACGCTCACTGGGGTCAGAAAGCATAAGCCATGCTAGTGAGCGGGTCAAAGGAAACGCACCAAACTCTGTTTGCTGCCTTTAAATCACTTCTGCGGCGGCTGAATCCGTAGGAAGTTTCCGGGGTCGAAGTCAATATCTAGGTGTTTGTCTGAAACGTTCGCTACTTTTCGTGTCAAAATATAGATGCGCCAAAAAACGAGGAACAAGGCGAGTAGTGCGATACCGAGGAGGCCGATAAACCTGGTGTGGCCGGTATAGAGCGCGAATGAGCTAACAACAATGCTAATCAAGACGAGGACAAGCAGCACGATATTCGTTTTTAAAAGGCGATTGTAGGCCATAGCTTACTTTAAGGTGGCGTCCGCGAAAAACACGTGCCGATAAGACATGGTTAGAAGCTACATAAAGCTTGTTTGTTGGCTCTGGGGTGAGTTCTTGCTGCGTATAGAGGTTCGCTCACACGTTCGCTTTTGAGCGAGGAGCACGGCTATTATGCCTGATAGAAACACTCCATCAAAGGTCCCAGCGCCTCCTATGGAAGCAATGGGCGCTCCGATTTTTTACTAGCGCCTAAATTTGTTAATCAGCTCCGATGAGGGTGCCGAGCACACCACAGATGTACCCCAAAGCAAAGGCGTTGTCGACGATTGGAAACTGCGCTAAAACAACAATAGTGTAAACGGCTGCGATGAGGGGGGATATAAGGGAAGGGGAGACTATCCCAACTCCCTTAACAGGTCTTGATATAAGGTGGGAGATAATAGCGACCAGGGTCACCCCGACGATCAAAAAGCTTAAAATGTCGGGAAATCGCCAGAGGAGGTAAAGCGAGACAATGGATGGAATGAGGGCGCCGCCGACATTTACTGTAACGACCGTTTTTCGTGAGCCCTCAGCCGCAGCAGGAACCCAATAGGTACGCCGAAAACGGTGACATAGGCGTTTGCCATAACAGGCTCGTGAGATTCGAGGGTGAATAACGGTATGTTGATAAAGCTCCCGATAAGCACCGCTAAAAGCAAAAAAGCGATGGCTTGAGCAGAAAACCCGATTCGACCAAACGCTGCTCCGATTAGCCCCAGGAAGATGAAAACAAACAGTAGGGCAATTATGAATATGACGAATGCCGTGACAACCAGCGAAAATGGGCTATATAAGTAGCTTCGACGATCTTCCACTAATTGCTCCATTGTGCGGCTGTTTTTACGGCGCGCGTGCTGTTTTAGTAAGTTAAATGACTCGGATCTTAGTCCGGCTGGCCTGAGATGGCTACGTTATCCGCACGTGCTGAGGACTCGTGCAGATCCCTACTCTGAATGGTTAATTCCGCCCCCCGCATAAGTTTTCTCGTTTGTCAGTGCACGCTAGGCTTGTATGTCGACCCGACTACGTCATAACCAATTAGGTGTGAATTTAGCGAGATTCTAAGTCCGGATCAACATAACTCCGCTTCGCACTAACTAGCTTTCGATCTTGCCGGCAACACAAAGCGACAGCTCGCGAGCTGGCAATACCTGCTCCAGCGACGATCAGTAGGCGATTAGGAAACTCTATTTTTTGTGAGATAGCGTTCTCATTAACATTTAGCGTAAGCAACCTTGATGAAGTCATCATCTCCTTTTTAAC
>CAYHCZ010000239.1:0-2129 GCA_964355295.1 uncultured Methanomicrobia archaeon | reverse complement strand
ATATGCCCAATATAACGCCGGGAAGATAAGCACGAATTGAAATAGGATCGGGACACACGTATTTCCCACAAAGAAAACAGAAAACAGACTCCCGAGAACGCCCGCGATTTCGGCTGCAGCAAGCGAACTTGCTAACTGGTACTTGATCGTTATCCACACGACAAACGTAAAAGAAAAGATCAACAAGAAGGGATAAACGAATCTCTCTAGCCGACTGGTAATGTATCTTAATGAATAGAGTCCGCTCAACGTCGTCGTTCCCATTCGCTGTAGAGACATGCCAGCATTGAGTCCCATGATGACATAGAACGCGGGCACAGCTTGCCAGATATAGAATATCGAAAAAGTGACCACTCTCAGTTCAACGAACGGCAACGAGTGCAAAATGACAATACAGATGATTGCTAAGCCCTTTAGGAGATCAATCTGCACGAGGTGGTAGGGCTTGTGCTGCACGAGCGTGCGCATATGCTTGCGGATAGTCGAAGCATTACATTAATGTTTGCAACCAGTTTCACACGCTTTTAACACAAGGACGTGCCTCAAAAGCTGCAAGCCTATGTTCGTACTGATTTGAATGCAGCTAAATTTGTTCGTTAGCTGCGTCGTGATCTCATTGTCGATTTTGGACTGCAGATATAACAACCCGAAAAAGACGCGAATCCCAGCATTAATAATGCCCTCCAAAACAACAGCTAGATGACCAAAGGTCAATCTCAGAGCGCGTCCTTATGAGTTCCTCCGCTTGAGTGGTTTTACCAGCTTGTGATACGGCTGCTGAAAAATCGTGTTCTAACACATTCAAAGCCATTAGGAGTTTAGGTGACCTTAATTCTTGGCAGTCTTTGTGTAGATGCCGACGTTCGAGTCGTCATATGCATCCCTCCGCCACTAGTTGAATAGAGCTAACTACCGCGGTGGTAAATATCTGCGAATATATCGCGCGGGCGTCCATGCACAATCCGAGCAGATATCTAGCACATCTAGTTCGAACGTTGTCGGAAAGAGGTGGTGTTATCAGTTCTCGCAACGGCCAAGAATTTTCCGACAAAGTCGCCACCTACAACATGACAGAAACGTAATGTGCGGGGAGCGCCAAGCGAGAAAATGCTCGCGACGAACGTGAGTGAAGAACCGATCAAAGCAACAATTAGCAACGAACGCATTCCAAACAGCACGACATCATTTCGAGCGTTTGCAAATGCACAGATATAATAAGCACACCGAGAAGCAAGCATTCCCCGGCCACCCCAGCCCACCACGACCCATCAAATATGTGAAGCTCACATCAAAGTCAAAAACCGAAATGCTCTGCTTTTTCGAGAAAGCTAAACCACTAGCGAATAAAAGTCTTTAACTACAAAGAAAAGCGCACGCTATACAATTGTTTACCACAGAAGCTTAACGGAAGCATCGCGGAAGGTTGCGCCCGAATGAGCTGAAGATCCGCAATGGAAATAGAAGCGTCCGTCAAGGTAGTTGATCTCGTTATCAGTACGATCAGTGATTCCTTAATCTACATCCCAAGTCAGTTGATTCCTGCAATTGTCGGTTTTTTCGCCTTGGCGTTTTACACTAGGGTATTCTCCCCGTCTGATTACGGAGACTATGCGTTGCTGATAGTGACGATTGCCATTCTTTCCGTATTTGTCTATTCGTGGATGAACGCCTCGATTCTGCGTTTTTTTTCTGCCTTCGAGCGCGATAACGCATTACAAGAGTTCCTTTCCACTTCATTTTTCACGCTGGTAATACTTCTAATCAGCATATCGATACTGTTGTTGATACTGTCTAGCTTTAGATTACTTCCACAGGTCACTGCTAATTATTTGACATTTGTTATAGGGTCTGTGGCCGCTAGCGCACTATTCGAGACAACGATGATGGTCCTGCGAGCACATCGGAAGGCGAGGATAGTCAGTATCTTTAGGAGTTCATTTGCAGTACTGTCAGTCGGCGTCAGCCTAGTGTTAATTCTAATTTTTCACACGGGAATTTCTGGAATTCTGTCAGGCACGATCTTAGTCGGATTTCTGTTGTCCTTAATACTTGGGATTCGATTTCGCGCTCAAAACTTTATACGCGTCAGGAAATTTACACAGCACACCTTAAGAAAAATCACGGGCTTT
>CAYHCZ010000238.1:0-2149 GCA_964355295.1 uncultured Methanomicrobia archaeon | reverse complement strand
GGCACGGGATCAAGATAAACGATGCTGTGGTACTAGATGCCAACCTTGAGTGCACTAACGGTGTCGTTCACATCATTGATGCCGTTTTAATGCCGAAGTAGCCTCGAATCAAACGGCTGTCGTCAGAAGCACCGTATCTCTTGACAGTCGCGGGAGCGCGGACTTGATGGTGCGATCCCGTTGACTCTTGCAGGTTATGGTGTGGAAACGGGGTTAGCTGGGTAGACGCCATGCGAAACAGATAAGCCGTTTATAAGCCGAGTGGCGGGGTGCAACCAACAGTTAGCGCGGCATACCCTACCGGCAGCGACTATAACGTAAAACCTGAGGCTAGTACAGAAGCGTGGCAATTACAAGTTAGTCTAGCAACTAACATCAGATGCCGTCCACTAACCCCACAGCCATCTGCTACTTAAGGATGAGTTCGTATCGATTTCTTCCTACTCACTCTGCTTGTCAGCTTCCCCTTCCGCTATCTTCTTTTGCTTAATTACCTCCCCTTCCGCTATCTTCTTTTGCTTAATTACCTCCCCTTCAATTTCCTTTCCCTTCTTCTCTACGTCTCCAACAACTTCTTTGCCCTTCTTTTTTAAATCTCCGAAATCCACCATCGTCGTAACCTCCCCTGCATAAGTTAGCGCCTTGTAGAGTTCCTGCTCGACGCTTCTCGTTCTTGTTTTTGACTGTTCGCTCTCTTCTCGCATTTCCGTGTCTTTCATCCCGTTATCTCACGCTCGCCTTCAGCGCCGGAACAAACTTACCACGAGGCGATTTGGTTTTTTCTCCTTTTTATATCAGCCAAACTAACCGTAAAATGATGATTAATATTATCACGACAATAATGAGATACACTACGTTTTCCAACCGCACTTCTATCATCTCCTCTTTATTTTTCTGTCCTGCGACATCATTTAAAGTACCGTTTGGTTTTCTTCCTTCTTAGCCTCTTTCATCCAGATAAGCTCACAGGGACCAGTAGCGACCCAACTTTAAGAAGTGAATGCGTAAAAAGCGCTCAACAACGAGCTCAACGTGGTGACTATAGCAGTCTACGGCGGCAGATAGACTACTGCGATCGATAAGCTGCAAAACGCCATGCTGCTCAAGACCGATGGCTGCGCCTCGCCGCTCAAGCGTCTCTGAAGCAGCTATTTACATAAATGTTGAGGATCAGCTGCCACTAATGACTCTTACCCGTAGAAAAAAAAGAAAAAAGAGGCGCCCTATTGTACGTTTGCGCCACTCAGAGCTTGATACCTATTTGATAGAGTCTGCAGGACCTCTATCGATATCTTTGCGCGAGTCTCACTGTTCGCATTAATATGTCTCTGTTTCTAAACGCCCACTTCACGATACTGTAGCCGAGGGAGATAAAGAAAAAGTACCTAAAAAGCCATCTTATTAATCCCATATATTTTCCTTCAACCTCCGTCCCAGCGGGGTTATATGCAGTTTCGTCTTAAAGTCCACAGTGAAGACTTTGTTTATTCTTTATAGGAGAGCAGTCACGCAGGGTCGTATCCGACGCTAGTCACAGTTATTCTCCTTCTCGCTACAGCTGTGATTTGCATTTCGCTTGTCTTCACTCTTCGCTTTGTTTCTACCTTTTCGTCCCCCATTCTCCGCTACCTTCAACGTCGCGTGAAGCTTGCCACGAGCGAAATGATGAACAGGATGATAAACACGATTACGATGATCTGTACGATCGCGATCGACAGCCCTGCGACGCCTCCAAGTCCAAGCAGGCCGGCAACGACTGCAATGATCAAGAAGATGATCGCCCACCACAACAATGAACCAAGTGCCATATGCTGCCACCTCCATCTCCCTATTGGACGGTGTAGATAAAATACTTATGCGAACTAAGAGTGGGATGGCGTTCGTTTTTACACAGTGTCGGCGGAGTGAAGGAATCTGTAGGATAGCTCCTGGTATCCTTGCTATCGCACTTATAATAATGTCATCCAGTCTATTGGTCCAAGACCGAGGAAATGGGCTGGAACGAGGATTAGGAGTCCCAGTATCGTATTTACGACTAAATATGAGGGGCGTGCGCCAGCTCTACACGCCCCCCTCCTTTTTTTTGAAATTAGTTTGAGTAATACTACGCTTTTTGCCCTAGTGGGGGCAGTAGGGGCTCTGCGACAAC
>CAYHCZ010000237.1:0-2169 GCA_964355295.1 uncultured Methanomicrobia archaeon | reverse complement strand
GTCCGAGTTTTTGGCCAAATACGTCCTTCGGAACGCGATACGACACATGCCTACGCACGAATCTAGGCCTTCTTATACTAACGACTATGTCTCACCAAAATGAAGCTGCATATGCAAATCATGTCCCAGGGTTTTGTTCACGGATCAAAGAATGTTTAGAGAGTCTCAGTTCAATGCACTAGTTCTTTCTCTGATCCTCCTTTTGGCTCGTTATGATTTGAGAAGAAATAGGGGCATCTTGCAAAGTTGAGCGTTTAATTATTATGACTTCAACGTGAAAGCATCTATAATCACGCAAACAAACGCCCCCATACCCTCCATTAAGTAATGTTGCTCCTTACGAAAAAAGCCAATGTCATCAAGTGTTCAATCACGAGATCGTTGCAACCTCATCATCACATAGCCTGCTGTTTGGATCATCTGCAACCGTCAGCACGACTTCAGATAGGTAAGTTCTTTATTGATATCGAGAAACAAATGAGACCCGTAACGAAATGCTTCAAGAAAGCCTTATGTAGATTAATCAAGAAACGGACAAAACAAACTAACAGCTTGCCTTGGGAAACAGCCTACATAAGCAAGTCACGCGATGACGATCGCGTCACGAAAGACCATAGGGTTGATAAATAAAGACTTTCGAGGGATTTAAGATCGCTAAAATGAATTCAATCTTCAGGCAGCACGTTGCAATGTCGCACAAAAAGGCCGCTCCGAAAGCATCGGAGAGACCGAATGAACGTTGTTAACACGAATCGTGAAATTATATCTGGCAGGAGGCGTAACCTGCTAAAGACGACATACAAGGGTCGTCTTTGAGAATAAGCGAGGAGCAACCGAGTCTAAGCAGTTGAGAGGGATGCAAACGTGCGGGTGCTTTTGACAAACTTCATGGAAACTACGAGCGGTGGCGGGGTAAACAAAGCGGTAAGGGAGATAGCGACGAACCTTGCAAGAGAAGGACACGAAATGAGCGTCCTTCAAACCAACCCGGTGGATTTGCCGTCAGAAGAGATTTATGGCGGCTTCAAGATAATACGGATAAAGTCGAGACTGGGCGAGCTTATTCACAACTTAAGTCCCGAGATGTACCTTTATCTGAAAAAGCACTTCAGAAGACTGAACCCCGATGTAGTGCACGTGCACCATTACGGGACGCTGCTTAGCAGCGAACTCATGTGGTTCTTGAAGAACAAGAAGTGCCCTGTAGTCTTCTCGCCGCACTATGGCACCGAATCGCACGATACTTACTCGGGAAAATACCTTGGGAACGTCTTTGACAAGTTGCTCGGGAAGCGCTCTTTTGACGTTCCAGACAAAATCATTTGCTCATCGCGATTTGAACGCGAAAACATACAGCGAGTATTCGACGTGGAGGGTGGTAAGATTGATCTTATCCCTCACGGGGTCGACTGCATTGAAACCTCGAGGGAAGCCAAGCGTAACGACCAGAGCATCTCGTTGATCTATTACGGTTGGCTAATAGAGTTAAAAGGCGTTCAATACATATTGGAAGGGCTTCACGAGCTCCAAAACAAATTTCACAAACGGGCGACACTCACTATTATTGGAGAGGGGCGCTACAAAGCTGCTCTGTGGAAGCTTGCAAACGAACTGGGCGTGGAATCGTCGATCTCCTGGTACCCCTTTTTATTTGGCGAAGCGCTATACGAGAAAATTAGGGCAGCGGACATATCTCTTCTGCTCTCTCGCTCCGAAAACTATGGCATTGCAGTTGGTGAAGTCCTAGCTATAGGGATACCCTGCATCGTAGCTAAAAGGACGGCTCTGATGGAGTTTCTCGACGAGCCGGGTTGCTTCGGCATCGACTATCCACCAAACGCCACAGAACTCGCAGAGCTTATTATCAGTATTAAAGAGAGCAACCTACAAATAGGCCCACTGAGTGATCGAATTACGACTTGGAATAAGGTGGCAGAACGCTATGGAAGGGTGTATGCAAGCCTTGCACACGTGAACTGGCAGGGGTAACGAGTTCCACATAGCATTCATTGTTTGAATTGCGTTAACATGTTTGATGAATGCTTCTAACGTAGGCGTTACTGCAAGAAAGTGGCTACTGCTTTCGTTGATAGAGCAAATAAGTTACCAGCATAGTGTTTTACAAAAAAAAGCGATAGACTTTAATTGCTCTTCGATGATGTACACTCT
>CAYHCZ010000236.1:0-2169 GCA_964355295.1 uncultured Methanomicrobia archaeon | reverse complement strand
CGTTGACAAACTCACGAATCAGCGGTCCGGTCAGTTCGTGCGCGTCCATCCGTTTGATCTTCTTCTCAACGATATCCGCAATGCGTCGCGCCTCAGCACGCTTCATGCCACGCTTCCCATAAAACGTCTGCGCGAGCGCCGTTTCACGAAGGAGCTGCTTTATGATCGCTTCGCTGTTCCACGGGAGGATAAACCCGTCACTCGTCCGGACGTTGGGCATGTCTTCGGCCTGTTCGCCAAAGAGCGTCGTCTGGAGGCTGCGGGGTTGAAGCATCGGGAGCAATGACTTCTTCGAGGTATTGTTTCTCTTTCGTGTGGATATGGCCATTAGCCCACCTTTCTTATGACTAATATCGCAGGAGCGAAGCGCGGTCGATTCGTTTGGTGATAAATGTCAAACTCTTACTTAGACGAATAATTACACAAGTGTATGTAGATGCGCGACGGGAAAAACTCCCGCTGAATTTGACTCCTGCTAACGATGTGACAGTTGTTGCTTATTACTTTACTCCATACAACGCGATAGTAAATCAATGTTGGGATTTGTATCGCATCCATAACCCCTCGCTATCGCTTGATCGTCAGTGCGCCATTTGAATGGGAATGATTCACTTTTTATAGCCGCTTCTCGTGCCACAGCGACGTTTTCGTGCTCCTACGCACTCTAGAAAAATTTATGAAGCTTTCCCTTTGCTTTCTCGTCGCACGTCAGCCACACGGCTAAGCCCTGAAACAAGCGCCGAGCGACACGCGTGCAAAATCGAGACCGTTTGTCGTTGAGAGCTCATCGACCTGACAGTGCTCTCGGAGTCTTGTAACGAAAGCGAACTTATAGCGAAATCGGGACTTACCTCTTTTAAGTTCTCGTAGTCAACGTTTATGACGTCCCTGTTGAACACGTCGCTGGCTAAACGCTCGACGTGAACCGACGGGAGCGCATAGTGTTTTAGTCGTCGTCGATAGGACGAATAGGCCGCTTTACATTGGGCGTCCCAATAAACCTGGACGTGATCGGGTGCACGTACATTCGTTGTCTTATAACGTGACGCACCGCACGCGCACACAACTACGTCGTGATCGAGCTGGAAAGAACTCGGCGCGAACAGAAAACGTCCGCACTTTACGCACCCGAACACCGCGAGCTTGACGTGCCGCTTTCCGTGAATCTGTGCCATCTATTCCCCTGTTTGGTCAGAACAAAAACGAAAACGAATTAAAGGAGGTAGACGGTACGAATTACGGAGGTGTGAGGGCTTTGGCGTCTTTGAATCCCTAGCTGAAGCCCTTCGTCTACCCCTCGCTTTCCTTTCACGTGACCTTTGTGTGGGTAATACCCACGAGCTATTTTGGTGACACTGCTATTGTTTGCTAAGGTTATAAGCACTTCTCTCAACTAACGAGGAGGAGATCGATCAGCAACGTTGTTTTTAAGCTTCTTGGTTCGTTGATTTATGACAATTTGCGCTGATCGTGCCCCAATAATAAAAAAAGACTTGTAAATGGCTTTGAAAAAACATAGGTATTGCGCTTGTGCTGTGCGTTACACCTTGTACCGCTGCGCTACTTCAGCACCGCAATAAGCTCAAGATTATATCGAGGTTCAACTCGTCATTTGGAAAAAGATCTTCAAACGTCAAGAACGTGTCCTTGACCTGGAGCACCGGTGCTACGGTCGTAAAGACGCCTTTCATAAGCAGAGTCGTCCGGGACTGTGGCGAGTCTAAGTCGTGCTCTTCAAAGGAGATGCCGTGCTCCATAAGGGACTTTTTCAGGACAGTACAGTTGGGGCAGACGGGCAACGTATAGACGTTCACGGTTTCCTTCTTTTCAGATGTCATCACAGTAGTCCTTTCGCTACTCCCCGTTATTAAAACCTCTGCTGTGTGTTGAGGCTTACAGCTTTGCTGCCTGATTGTTAAATCGGTTAAGGATCACGCTAATAGCGGCCGTTTAAGATGCATCTTACTCCGTCGTGGGCAAAGCGTTGTCACTGTTGACATCTCTTGTGTAAAAGGTAATAGCGACTGTATCGAAAACAAGACCTGTTATACACTGCTTTTACGATTTGTGCCGCTTAAAAGTGCGCTTGGACAGTGTCGAGATGAAAGGTCGTTACTACTCAAAGGTTCTTGTCAGTTCGCCTTGCTGCACAAATTCGTCCATCTGCCA
>CAYHCZ010000235.1:0-2176 GCA_964355295.1 uncultured Methanomicrobia archaeon | reverse complement strand
CAGCAAAATATACGCCGGCAGGCACCATTGCTGCGCTATGCAGCAACGCAGAGACTGGTGCGGGTCCTTGCATTGCGCTGGGCAACCACGAGAAGAACGGTAATTGTGCAGATTTGGCAAAGATGCCTATAAAAGCAAGAATAAGCAGGATGTTCATCTGCCAGCTGGGCAGCGTCGATGTCAAGAACGTGTTAATATCTACGCTGCCTGTCCATGCATAAGCCCCCACGGCGAACAGCAACAGCGCCTCTCCAGGCATGTGAGTAAAGAAGAAAACTTTTTTTGCAGCTTTGGTCTTTGCGGGATCAGTATACCAGAATCCGACTAACAGGTATGAGCAAATGCCCACAATCTCCCAGCCGACGTAAAACACGATTAAATTAGCAGCGTTGACGAGGATCAGCATTCCTCCGACAAAAAATAGCATAAGGAAATAGTAACGTCCCCTTCCAGTTTCGTCTTGCATATAGCTGTTTGAGTACCAGACGATAACGCACCCCGTAAACGCTACAACGAGTGAGAAAAGCAGGCTGAGCGCATCGAAGCTAAACGAGAAGAGCTGTACGCCGTTAGCTAGCACGTTTGGCACGGCTGCGGTTACCACCCCTGAATACGAAAAGGCGAGGACTAACGCAAAAACAAGGGTCATTAGCGCAATCACCGTCGAAACATAGTCAATAGTTTTTGAACGCGTGAAGCTTCCAAGAATTAACAGGATTAGTGAAAGCAGCGTTGGCGTAAATATCAGGGCAAGCAGTAGGTAAGATGCAGATATGCCAAGCATATTAAGACCCCGTTTGAGGTATAGGGGCGATGGTTGCTTATTAAATTGACGCTTTTAGCCATGTGAAGTCAACTTCTTTTTTGAAAACAGCAAAAATCGATAACGGTCAATTTATCCGTTAATACATTTTAGGCAGGCGCTTGTTATGTCAAAAATAGTCATCTCTTTTTTTTGGGATTTAAAATAAAATCTAAGCTTTTTTTTTAATTATTTGGCATTTTTATAAAAATGTTTGACAGGAACTTTTAAATAGCTATTCGTCGTGGTTATAGACTGAACTACCAGACCGAGGTGTTTAGTTGAAAGATGCGAAAAAATATGCCATTAACGTGCTTTTTTTATTGGCAGTGTCATCGCTTATTGCAGCGTTGGCAATCGCGCCTGCCGCGGCAGCGTCAAATACATCTAGCTCTGGCGGCAGCAACGCGCAGAGTCTTATCGGCGCAAACGCGCCTCACACATATATAGATTTCAAGAGTAGCTGGCAAGCTGACACAGCTGCAAACCTCGCTAATTACGACGTCGTTGCCTTGCACTACACAGAGACGGCGCAGCACGTCCAAGCCATTAAGGCGATAAATCCGAACACAGTTGTTTTCGCTTACTTCAATCCGCTCTTCGGCGGGTCGGAGGGAAAGCCACATTCAGAATGGTACCTGAGAGATGCGTCAGGCGTTACGCATTCGAGCGGTTACAATGAACCCCTTATGGATGTGACTAATTCAGGATGGCGGGCTATGTGTGTCCAGATCTGCCAGAGTGCCCTCCAAAAAGGCTTTGATGGACTTGTGCTTGACACCGGCCTGACCTCACCTAACGTTCTCTGGGAAGGAAGCTGGTCCGGCTCAGACAGTCTTTGGCAATCAAGCATGATCGCTCTTTATAAAAGCATTAAACAGGCAGCGGGCAGCAAGACTGTAATCTACAACGGTGCCTACTTCATTCCTGGGTACGTCGACGCTCTCGACGGGTGGATGGATGAGGGGTTTCCGTTTTATAAGGGGTGGGATAACTCAATCGGTTTTGCTCTTGACGCGTCTAACAAGGGTAAGTTGACACTCTTTTACGCACAGGGGAGTACATCTGACCGGTACTTCTGTTATTGTTCAGCCCTGCTTACTGACGGCTATTTCTTCTACGCTCCGACTGGCACGCAGTGGTTCGACGATTACGGCATCCAATTAGGAACGGCATTGGGCAAAGCTGTGAAGAATGCGGATGGCACGTGGCAACGGGAATATCAATACGGGACCGTTGTTGTCAATCCGAGCTCTAAGACAGCCCATATTGATATGAACTCAGGGCAAAACGCGAAGGCCACAGCAACACCATCGATAAAGGCCACAGCAACACCATCGGTAAAGGCCATAACAACAGTGAAGGCCACAGCAA
>CAYHCZ010000234.1:0-2215 GCA_964355295.1 uncultured Methanomicrobia archaeon | reverse complement strand
AAACCCGGCAGTGGACTACTTGTCGAACCACTTGATTGTGCTGAAGAAGTATTGCCCTTGTTGTTGTCTTCTTCGTTTGTTGACTTGGGCGGAACATTAACTGCTTTATTGACACCAGCGAATGCCGTCGATTGTGTTGTTAAGTTGCCAGCGGGATTTGTGCCAGTTACCGTGACACTGACTGTCTGATTATCGGCAAGCGTTTTGCTCGCAACAGGCATCCATTGTACTATAAGGTGATGTACGTAATCTGGAGCAACAGCAGTATCGCCTGGATTTCCGGTAATTTGGCTTAAATCGGCAGAAAAAGCCTTTTTAACCTTTTGTTCATCTACGCCTGGGTTTTGTGTTGTTGGATTATCTGTTGTATGACAAAGGCGGCAGTTACCAGACACCTCGGTACTTACAGAAAAAGTGTCTCCTGGTTTGATGAGTCCTTTGTCCGTTTTAATGTTTGGCCCGACTATGGTTGGTATCAACTTGAGCTGAGCATTCTGTACAGTCAAAACGGTAGTTCTGGTCGGCCCGTATGGATCTTCAACTTTGAGGATATACTGCCCAGGGGAGAGTTGCGGAGTTAGCCACGTGAAAAGCACAAAACCATTGGTTGAGTTGTCAGCGTCATTTGCGCCTCCGTCAGTGACATTCGCTATTTTTATCAAAGCACCGCTGTCGTCTTCCTTGCCGTTCTTGTTGGAATCAGCGTAATATGAAAGCGTGACCGTGCTCGCATTTCGTGCCATGTTGGCTGATATTAAAACCTTGTCACCCGAACTTACCGTGTTAGGCTGTGGTTGTACAATCGTGGTTGCCGAGGTGTAAATTATAGCGGAACTTACTAGCGATAAGATAGCGATGACTGATATCAGCACCGTCAGTCCTTGGGCCGATCGTGACATTGGGCAAACCTCCTCAGCCTAATAACATAAAACGCTGGTTTATCAGGTAGACGCCGACGATAAGAAGCACCAATCCTGCCGCTCGTTTTATCCACATAGTATTTTCAGTCTTAGCTACGAGAGTTGCTGACAGCTTCGTCGAATACGCAACGGCTAGCATCGGGACAGCGAATCCGAGCGAGTATACCATAAGGAGTAATCCACCAGTGAGCACATTTCCACGTGCTGCGACCCACGTAAGTATCGCGCCTAACACTGCACCTGTGCACGGTAACCAGGCGATCCCGAGCGACATCCCGAGCAACAAGCCGCTAAAGACCCCTTCACTCGGGAGGTTATACGATCGTTTCGAGACAGCATCGACAAACCCCAGTCGCGGGGTGTTATATGGTAAGTGCAAGTCGAACAACATCCACACGCCAATGGTCATCACGATGATGATGGCACATATGTCCAGGTACCCTTTGACGCTCTGAAACGCTGAGCCGAATGCGGACGCTAACAACCCCATAGCGGTAAATGACATGCTAAGTCCCAGTACGATTGCGAGCGGTCGCCATTTCCCACGGCCCGTCGATGATGCCATGACCGCTGGAAGTACGATAAGCACGCACGGAGTGAAGACGCTTACAAGTCCTGCCCCAAAAGCGATTAGTGGGTTTATTTCCATTGTCGCGCGTCCTCAATGGTGTTTATTAAGGTTTGCTCATCCGGTGTACCAACAACCTTAGCAACTGAGCCATCACTCCGAATCACGAGAGTCGCTGGGATGGTCTGAATGCCGTAAATCGAGAATTTGTTTGCGTTTTCGCCTGATGTGTTAAGCCGCCGCATCGTGACTTCTGTCCCGTTGTACTTGGTCTCGAGATGTGAAATGATGACTTTCGTATCCGCACAGCTTTTACAGTCGCCGCCGAAATATAACAGGACCGGTCCCTTTTTTAAGAGCGTGGTTATATCAGAGGGGTGCGACCATCCTCCTGCGAAGCTCAGCTTGTCTCCTGAGGTCTCAGCAGTGCAGCCGCTCATACTTATTATGAGAACGCTCAGCAAAGCTAAAGCTGTTAACGTTTTTAAACTGTCATTCATTGTTTCACTAGGGTTTGCTGTGCTTGAATAAGCCAATCTGCAATCTCTTTCTTACTTGGCAGGCGACCAAACGCCTTGACCTCCTCATTTATGACCAGCGCAGGAACCGCCAAAATAGGGTATGCTAATATATCCCGTTGTTGCGTGACCTTATTCACTGTGGCGTCAATATCTTGTTCGGCGACCACGTCGCGAACCATCTTTTCAAGGCTGTTGCACCTTGCGCA
>CAYHCZ010000233.1:0-2222 GCA_964355295.1 uncultured Methanomicrobia archaeon | reverse complement strand
CTAATCTTCGGTTCGAACTCCCAACTCCGGGCCTTGGCGGAAGTCTACGGATGTGCAGACTCCCAGGAGAAATTCCTGCACGACTTTGTAGCCGTGTGGAACAAAGTCATGAACCTCGACCGATTCGACCTTGCCTGATCGTAGTATTAACGTCTTCGAGGGCTTCTGAACGGGCGGCTCTAGCGTGTCTGTTTGCAAAAAGAAACGAGTGGACCCAGGGCGATTCGAACGCCCGATCTCCGCCGCGTGAAGACGGAGGTTTAGAGGTTTTTGACGCATTTTCTGTGGGCGATGTTACCGTCGAAATGCCAATGATCCGTTGTATATAGTCTGATAGATTCGTGTGGATAGGCCAGCAAGTTTCGAGAACGTGTGCCGTAGCCGGATAGTCGGGTAGTCGTAATGTACTTTTGCACGGTGGAATGAGATTTTGCTGCGATTGATCTCCAATAGCTCATGTGTTGCGGGTGTAAGGTGTGCATATAAGTCCGAGCAGTGTTCAGTGGCTAGCATAATAGCGGATGAGGTCGGCGTTGGGCACTTAATTGTTGTGATTCGCCTTTAAGCCCCCCAACCGGCGTTGACAATCGGTTGAAATAAAGTTAGTTACATAGATACCACAACGCCAGCATGGTGAGAGATCATCGCACAGTCAAATGAAGGAGGACATGAGGTGGACAATCGCACCGACTCAGAAGTCGACCGCGTGAAGCGCTTGCTGCGCGAGAGTAGCGATCTCCTCGAGCATATTTCGATATTAACTGACGAGCGCGCCAAACTGAACCCGCTTCCTGGCTCACTTCGAAAACGGCATATCCGATGTGGTAAGCGTAGTTGCCGTTGTAGGACGGGCACGCTGCACGGCCCCTACTACTATTTTGAGCCCTCCCGGCAGCACGGAAAGTGGCGCTACGTTTCACGGGAACGCCTTGTTGAAGTGAAGAAAGGCATCGCCGAATGGAAAAAGCAACAGGAGATCGACGAGATGCTGCAGATTTCCGCGGCACAGCTTGATGCAGTTCTTAAAGCGCTTAAACTGGAGATTGCATCGAATATCGGCAGCACGAGAAGTGCAGCTGACTGAACACAGGGATTTTGTTTTCGTCTTTATAAGGAAGATATCTTACTCTATAAATAAACAATTTTATATATGGATAGAGTAAGAAGATACGCAGAATGTCCTCGTCGCTGAGGCACTGCATATTAGGTATCGCCAATGGCACATATTCATCTCCCAGACGGAGTGTTTTCGATCCAATGGGTGGTTATCTGGTGGGCGCTTGCGTTGATTGTGCTTGTTGTAGCACTTCTCATCGCGCGCCGACAGACCTACGCCACGCAGCGGCTCACCATAGCGGCGCTGCTCGCTGCGGTATCGTTTGCTATATTTCAAGTGAACATACCGTTCGCCGGCGGGGTGCACATGAACCTCACCCCGCTCATCGGCATTCTTGCCGGTCCGGTCTTCGGGTCGCTGGTTGTGTTTATCGTAAACGTCCTCAGCACCGCCATCGGCCACGGGGGGTGGGGGCTGATCGGGGCAAACACCCTTGTGAACGTCAGCGAGGTCGCAAGCGCGTATTACCTCTTTTACTACGCGACCCGCCGTTTTGAGCTTTTCACTCGCGGCGCGGTCGCAGCGTTTGGCGGCTTGCTCGTCGGCAACATTATGTCGGTGCTCATCATCGTTGTTTCGGGAATACAGGGAAGCGCCCTTTCAGGAATTGAGTTGCTCGTGTACATATTGCAAGTTCCCCTACTGAACCTGATTGTGGCTGTGGGCGAGGCGATCGTGACGGGATTCGTTGTGGAATACTTAGGCAAGGTGCGAAACGATTTGTTGACTCCAGAAGGCGTTGCTGGTGAGTGACGTGAAGTGGCAGTACTTCATATTGGCAGCGGTTTTCATTGGCGCGGCGGTGCTCTCCCTCTGGACAGCTACGCGCGTCGATATGAGTGACATTGAACAGGGCCTGACCAACGTCTCGGAGGAGTCCGAAAGCCTCATAGAAGGGGGCAACGTGCTATTATACGTCGGAATCGTGGTAACCCTGCTTCTCATCGCCATCGCTATTTTCGTCTATCTGTCGAAACATCGATCATGATGCGGATCTGACGAATAAGCAAATGTGGGGAGTCGGCAGCCGAGATACAACGGAAGGAATATTGAAGGCATGCGGGTCGAAAAACGTCAAAATTAACTAACCTCTACGTCTAAGTGA
>CAYHCZ010000232.1:0-2260 GCA_964355295.1 uncultured Methanomicrobia archaeon | reverse complement strand
AAGGCCACAGCAACACCATCGGTAAAGGCCATAACAACAGTGAAGGCCACAGCAACACCATCGGTAAAGGCCATAACAACAGTGAAGGCTCCAGTAACACCATCGGTAAAGGCTATAACAACAGTAGAGGCTGCAGCAACACCATCGGTAGAGGCTACAGCAACACCAAAGGTAATACAGGCAGCTGCTACGTCAAGCGATCCAAGCTCGAGCTCAAGTATATCTGAGACCGCAGTAAACGACTCCGTGCCCGGAATTTCGGTTCCATCAGCTCAAACGAACAGCGTCGCGAGCTTACCCGCGCAACCCGTGCTAGAGTTTTCGTTACTCGGGCTTGGGATACCTGCTCTACTGGCGGGATTGGTTTATCTGTTGATGAGGCGGTGAGGGGTTCTTGGATGGATCTCCCCCCTTTTCTTTTTATTGCCCCAATTGACTAGTTTAACTCGCCTTATTAGGCCGTTTGATTTATTAAAGGGCTTTTTTTACTGCTTCTTTAGTACGGTAAGCTGGTGTACTGCACGGCGGACGTGTGCGCTAACAAGGACAAAAGCTTATAATTCACCTTTGCCAATTTATTGAAATGGGTTTTATAATGCGCATTGCGTTGCTTGGTGGCACAGGAAATATCGGAGAAGGACTAGCCCTCCGTTGGGCTCCGAAACATGACGTCACGATAGGGTCAAGAAGCGCCGATAAGGCTGAGGAAACGGCGACGTTTTGTGAGGAGCGACTGTTGGGGGAGGGCATTACATGTGAGTTATCAGGCGAAGAAAACGTTCAAGCGATAACAGACTGCGACGTGATAGTGCTAGCGCTTCAGTACCAGTACGCAATGCCAACTGCAGTTGCCATAAAAGAAAAACTTGATCCAAAAGCGATAGTAGTATCGCCCGTCGTTCCTATGACTAAGGATGGTTTCTTGCGCTATGAGCCTTCTGAGAAGTATGGGAGCGCTGCGATGGAGATACAAAGCACCCTGTCAGACAACGAGGTCGTTTCGGCGTTTCATACAACGCCTGCCGCGCGTCTGATCAATCTCAAAGATAGCCTTGGCCTAGATGTCCTCGTTTGTGGTTCAGAAAAGCCAAAAAAGGTCGTTATGGAACTAATCAAGGACATAGAAGGGCTCACTCCCTTCGATGCCGGGCCGCTCGAGGCGTCGTACATGCTCGAGTCAATCACACCCCTACTGATAAACATATCGGCTCGAAATAGGATTAAGAACAGTTCAATTCGTATAATAGGGCAGCAAATCGATTGATTAGACGTTAATACGTTCTATTCGCTATGCAGCCGCTTTCCTGTTAATGCGTCTATTCTGACGCGTCTTTTTTTGCTATCACGGACGTAGAGGACATCAAGAACCGTCGAGTATACGACATCTATACCAATAACTTCGCATCCTGGATATAAACCTCTAATAAGTCCGTTCAGTTTTTGCTTTGAAATTCTAGGCTTAGTCACGTTGTCGGCGCGACCATTGTTTATCTTTAAAGCGTTGGTGTTCTGAGACTCGAGGGATTTTGGATACGAGATATCAAGCAAAGGAAAATAAGTGTCGTCTTTTAATCCTATGAGGTGCATCTCTTCAAGCTTTTTTAAGCTTGGCTTGAAACGCTTCTCGGGCAGCGCTTCACGTAGGCTTGCATAGCTTGCGCCTTTGTTGGTGAGAAAGAAGGCCATGACCTTCAGCTGGATAGGATTCAAATCAGTGAGATAACGTAGATTCTCGGAGCGTCGCTGCACGCCATTAGGGCTGAGTATATCCCCTGTGATAGCGTCGATCAAGACCCTGTAATCAACGAACTTTGTACCTATAAGTCGTTTTTTCAACTCTCGGACATTAACAGAAAAGATGGGCAGCATAAGGCGTTTGACGTCCATTACACTCTCACTCCTGCCTAAAATGAGGTGCTTGCGCTTGTTGCTATTTAAGGCATTGAGGATCTTGTTGTCGTCGTAGTGTATAAGAGCGACTCTCTTATCTCCCCGCGTGGTATCAAGGGCGCGCTGAACCCGGGCGTGTTCGTCCTCATCGAGATCCTGAGATGTGCGAACTTCTGGGTGTGATGTTTGATCTGCTGTGGGATCAGGACGACTTTTTATCGTAGGTGTCGCCCCCCCGTGTGGCGTTTTTCGTCGTCTCACTTTGATAAAAGATGGATCAGAGATTGTTCCTTGGACGTAAAACTGTCCTGGTTTGAGTCCTGTAAGCTGACGCGCATAATCCATCGAGGAGAAGAATATCCGCACCGAA
>CAYHCZ010000231.1:0-2280 GCA_964355295.1 uncultured Methanomicrobia archaeon | reverse complement strand
TTAGACGCGAGTTCGCTTTCAATGAAGTCAACTTCACCTTCAGTTCCTTTGATATACGGCTCTTTGTCAGGGTCCTTATCAGGGCGTTCGAACAGTTTTTCATACCATTGCTTCAGGTCTTGATCATACTTCTTGGCGGAGTTTTCGAACATTTCTTCATACCATGGCTTCATCGAACTTACTCCTTTAAGTCAAGCTGACGTGTCAGTCCGTTTCACTTGAGGTGTCTCGATTCATGTGCATAGCTGGTGAATCGTGCTAGTGTCCATATGATCGAAAGGATGACATGTCGAGTAAGTATTATTGGGGGAGTTTAAGGACCTTTTCAGGGTCTCCATTTCCTTCAAGATCTATAGAAGTGCCGATTCTGTGACTACGAAGCCCTCTGTGAAGAAAAGGAAACTCAAAATACCTAGCTCTAGGACAAACACGTGGAAGAGACTGGTCGTCGCGTCTGTAAGCTGTAATTATCCTGAAGTGGCATTTAACTCAAAAAACAAATCGCGAGTTTTACTTAACAACTGATTGTGACATCGCCTTTACACGGCGAAGGTCGCCGATTCGAATTCGGCCGAGCCCATCGTTTATTTTACAATCGGTTGCACCAGAGCCGTCCATTGAGGGTTTCGCGGATACGTGGATAATGGCCAAAAAGAGGCACAACAAGGATAAAAAGTTGCACAACTTTGACGAAAAGTTGCACAACTCGGACGTTGTTAATGATAAGCCCGATCTTTCTTGGCAAGAACGAATCGATCTAGCTCCCGAAGATGAGGTTGAACATGGCTCGGAAATCTTCTACTTCACCGACGAAGACGGCAATGTCCACTCACGCGAATTCCTTGCCGAAGAACTCATTCCTGACGATGCTGAAGATCGGGAAGACTCATTGAAAAGAAAACCTAGATCCGAGAAAGTCCAACGATTGAAGCCAGGCTCCGTTGAGATAGTTAATCTCGTTCCAGCATCAGGAGAAACGCAGGGTGAAATCTCTTTACCCGTGCCAAAGTTAGGGACACGCCCTGTAGATATTCGGATATCCAGCGAAGTTGTCCCAGACTTGGTCACCAAAAACGAGTCACAGAGTGGTGGGGTCGAAGAGTACAGGCAAGTAATCGTTAATCTTGAAGATCGCCCAGCTGCTGATGAGCCCTCACGCACTGTCGACGATCGCAACGGTCGCACCCCTCTCGTGCTGAACTTCACGAAGGCCGAACTTGAGTCTTATATCACTTACCGTAGCGAAGGTCTTACAAAGAAATCAAAGGATTGGATCACGAGATCTTCAGATGCAGTTTGGGAATCGACCAGAGGCGAAATCTCTCATCAGACAATGACACGTCTTAGGACGTTTGTTCTTGAGAAATACACCTCGGCAGACTCACATTCAAAGGTGCTGAGCTTTGCAGTCGGATTCCTCAATTTCTTAGCCCAAACGAACATCGATCCACGATACGTCTCCTTCAAACTCTTCCTCGAAAGGCCGAAGACCAAGAAAATCAAAAAAGCGCTTACCGAGAGGATCATCACTCGCGAAGACATTAGCGTTGTTTTTCAACACATTGCCGCTGCTGCAGAACAGGGAATCCAGCCTTTGAAGATACGCAATTACCGCGCTTTTGCGCTCCTTGCTTCTTATACAGGGTTACGACCGAGCACATTAGAACGCTTGACGGTTGGACAATTTAGAACCGCACTCAGCGAGGACGAGCCCGTTCTTCACGTGCTTGCTGAACAAGAAAAGAACAGGATCGAACATTACGTGCCATTGCACCCTTCAGTTATTGGCGCAATTAGCGAGGTTTTAGACAACGATTTTGACAAAAAAGACGATGCCAAGCCCTTCTTTATGTTCAATTCGTTTCAAAACTGGATAGAACGACAGAAAATACCGCTTAAACGCGTTCGTGATCCAAACAAGGCACGAATGTGGTTAAGTGATTGGCAAAAGCATCGCATTCCTGACAGAGAACAAACTGTACCAAAATGCGCTGGTAACCGCGCGAACTGTGCTGGAGGGCATCTATTACCTTCACGCACTTTGCAACGCCTGTAATTGCCCCTTACTATCTTGCACAGTCATACTATAGGAAATACAGCCGCAGCTTTAAATTTAAAAAAACGAAATGCGGAAAAAGAGTAGGAATTGTAAGGAAAAATAGGAACTTTTTGCTATGGATGAAACACGATATCGAAGACTTCGTTGGAGATACGGTGACTGCTCAAGTTGGGCCATTTGGAATCACGAAGATGAAGCCGATCCGAAGATAATTGAATCGC
>CAYHCZ010000230.1:0-2290 GCA_964355295.1 uncultured Methanomicrobia archaeon | reverse complement strand
TCGGCGAACAGAACGCAACGGACATCGGTCGTCAGTTTCAGCTAATCGCTGTACTAGCAGACAGCAACGCGTCGAATGCTATTCACGGCTATCTCGACAGCTGTGCAAGCAAAAAGCTGTGCGACGGACTCAAAGAACTGCCACAGGGAGCAGTTATGCAGGATGTGATCACGGTCACAAAAACAGCTGCCTCGTAGGAAGTCTCTTATCAGTTCGCGCCTTGATTGCAGATGCCCGAAGCTCGAGCTCTACGCTGGACTATAAAGCGGTGCGTCTTCCGTGCTTTGCTAAATTGACGCTAAGTCCTTGTAACTGTAATCTTATCTTGAATGCTCGCGCCTGAAGGAAGAATTGTCATTCCAGGGAGATTTTGAGTCGCTACTCCTACGCTGACGTAATTCCTAAATGCAGCATCAGCGCTACTGTTTGCTAATACTGCTATGATGTCAAATTTTTGACCGACATCTCCCGGATCGGCACTACCAACGCCTGCCATATGTGACCACGTGCCATCCGGTTTGATAGGTATTGACTCCTCCACCGGGTAGTAGCGCCCTACCGATTGCGGAACGACAAGAATCCACAATATCTGGTCTCCGGGAATTCTCTTTGCCGATCCCTGAACAGTTATGCTTTGACTTACAAGACTGTTGTTAGATGGCGAGTTGATTAGTACGATACGACTTGGAGTGGGGGTTACGCTCAACGTCGGAGTTGTTAACGCTGGTGGACTACCCGTTGCAGCGCTTGCAGACGCATTTGGCGTTGGGCTTGGGCTTGCACCTCCGTTGGGCGATGTGCAGCCGCTGATAGAGACGAGCAAGAGAGATATAAGTGCGATGGCCGCTAATGCTTTGATCTGCTTCATAGGTGATAAGAACGCGCTCCTTAATTTATAATCGCTAGATTTGCATCATTTTTTGGTTACGTGACAAGCCGTAGTTAAGTGCCTATTTCAAAACAGCGGAACGCTTTTTGCGCGCCACTGTATGCGTAGCTTGAGCAAAAACAACGACTTCCCAATCATCTAGACTGACTATTGGCCTCCGCCTGATATAGACGGGTACCGTTTATTAGGCCAAGTAATGCGTGGTCAACAAGATTAATGTCGACGTGTGAAGACGGAGGATTTGGGGGTTTTTGAAGCATTTTCTGTGGACGATATCACCGTGAGAAAGACCAATGATCCGTTGTATACAGTTTGATAGATTCACGCTTCCGGACACCTAAGTTACGATGAGATCAAGGAATTCATTCAGACCGTACAGCCAAAAATCGTTATACCGGTCCATACGCAGAATCCTGAGGTTTTTAAGAACCTACATGATAACGTGATCATTCCAGAGAAAGGGCGAGAAATAGCGCTGTAAAGATGATTCTGGGCGCTAATGCAAGCCCTCACTGATTAGCCAAAAAAGGTAATTTCTAGATATTCACTGAAATCAGGTAGCGAAACATGACATTGCCTATACCTATCTCTTTAACATGTCCTTGCTGTAAAACAAAGTTTGAGAGTTTAGATGTCATGATCTCCAGCACGTACGGTTCAACAACCGATCTCCGTCAAATTGCAGGGGGTTCCGACCCCATGTATATGATCATCCATACGTGCCCATCGTGTTATACAGGTTATGATGATGCCTTTAAACGAAAACGCATCGATCCGGCGTTAAAAGAACGTATTCGCGAAGAGATCATGCCGCTTTTGAAAGACTTTAACGTGAGGCCAGAGTGGCCTTACGAATTCGCTGCGCCCGAACGACAGTACGAGTTTGCTGCGTGGATTGCTGCGTGGAAAGGAGGGTCCCCACTGGCCATAGGTGACCTTTACTTACGTGCAGCGTGGTGCTGCAATGACTCAAACGATCCTAGAAAGGAGCGTTTCTACCGACTGAAAGCTATAGAATATTTTGAACAAGCACTAGAGCGTAAAAAAGTTCCTAAAAGCGACGTAGGGGTGTATACCTACTTTGTTGGTGAACTTCATCGTCGCGTGGGCGAGATGTTATGCGTTTCGCACTTCTCCTGTCGCATAATCGTCGTCCGCTCCTGAGGCTCAGCGTGCACCGTCCGTGCTCACGCACAGAACGGGCGAGTTAGGACAATCCGACAAGCGTTCTTATGCGCTCCTGACTCTGCTCCGGTTCGTCTGTCGTATTCACTAAGTGCACTGCGACTCTTTGAAGTAGCGCGTGAAAAAATACCTTCCGAAGCTTTCGCTTGAATGGAGTGGTTACAAGCAAGTGTGGATTGAAATAGTTGTGGCGTTCAAGCAGCGCCAATCCTTGGG
>CAYHCZ010000229.1:0-2302 GCA_964355295.1 uncultured Methanomicrobia archaeon | reverse complement strand
TGAGCGAACGGGGTATTTAAGCAACTATTACTCAGATTATAAGGGTAGTGACGCCAACAGCACCGGGATTGGTAGCCCCGCTTCCGTGTATGGCGACAAGTACCCCTTGGTCCAGCCTTTTGAGAAGTATACAAATATTGGTGCAGCCTCTGCTGCTACAACATCTGCCACAGCATCTACAGCATCCACGCAGCCATCTAACCAAACAAGTACAGCAGCACAAACTTCAACGCCTGGATTTGGCGTAGGAGGTGCACTCCTTGCGATCGCGCTAATAGTGTCTGTCTTGACGTACTCACGCGCGACGAAAAAACGATGAAAAAAAGGGGATTATGACAGATGAGAAGCTTTGCAGATTTTGTCACGCAACTGTGCAGCATCATGGAATGTTTTGCATAAACTGCGGTGCTCCTATCGAGGAGCCATCGCACGATGAAGCGCATGGACCCTAAGCGCTACAAATGGAGAACGTACTCGATGAAATCAGAAAACTAGAGGCACAACGCGATCAGGGTGTCGTTAGAGAAAAAGAGTTTCAAGAGCATAGAAGGAATTTAATCGCAATCCTATATTTGGTGTAAAATAAATCGAGCAGATACGAAGGCTGCACGAGTAGGAACCAATGCCGTGCGTGACCCCTGCTTAGATGCATTATGGCGGATGAATTCTGTTTGAATTGTGGAAAACGCTTTCAGCCCATGTATTTTTAGTCGTATCGGGTGTGTATTTTTGTTAGTGAGACGTTACTAGAACAGACTTTTGCGCAAATCCCAGACGAGAAAAATCCTTCATTCTGGGATCATGAAGATAAGAACCGTTTCTTTATTCTTCTCACGTGGATGATGCGAGGATAATTGGGCGCGCTTGCGACCTTCTTATTCATATAGCGTCAAGCAAAACCAAGCTAATGCGTAAAAGGCCTCCAGCGAAGGAATTGGACCTATGCCAACAGCGATGGACGCTGAAGAGACCCTGCGCAAGGTCAAGTGCCTGCTCGAAAAGAGTAAGAGCTTATCGATCAGATTAACATGCTTAATGAGGAGGGGTTAACGCATAGATGGACGCCGAAATCACGCTGCTTTCAGATAACGCTGTCAATAAAAAGGGATTGCTTGCTGAACATGGACTATCTATCTTGCTTGAAAGGGATGAGCAACAACTTCTCTTTGACGTTGGTCAAGGCTTATCTGCTGTTCACAATGCACACGTACTTGGCAAAACACTTCATGCCCCCCCCATCGTCTTAAGCCACGGTCATTACGACCATACCGGCGGTCTGATACCCTTTTCACGCATTTTCCCAAAGACGGCTATTTTTGCGCACAGCGATGTTTTTACGCAGCGATTCTCGATAACGGGAAATGATGTTCGTAACGTCAGTATGCCCTTTACCAAAGGGGAATTGGAGCGCGAGGGTGTTGAGGTTCACTTAGATAATGATCCACGAGAGATATTAGAAGGGATATGGACGACTGGGCAGATTGCTCGACCGTTCGCTGTCGATCAACGTGTGACAGGGCTATCGCTCGACGCTGACGGCAGAGTGATCGACGACGTTCTCGATGAGATTGCAGTAGTCGTTGAAGGATCTAAGAAGGCATTGCTCTTGCTTGGCTGTGCACACGCCGGCGTGCGAAACACAATTCAGCAGGTTGAGGCAATGACTGAGAAACCGCTCTACGGTATAGTCGGTGGCTTGCATCTCGTGAACGCGTCTCAACATGATGTGAGGGCACTTGCATTGTTCCTCCGCAAACGTGGTGTAGAATTCGTCGCAGCGTCACACTGCACGGGATGCGAAGCTGCGCATATTTTGGGAAATTACGTAGAATGCACGTCAACTGCTGTCGGATCCTATCTGAGATTTCACCTTTGACGCTCCGCTACGGCATATCTGAGCAAGTCAAAGGAGTGCAAATATGAGCGCAAGGTGCTTTGTGGTGGTCATACTTGCGACGTAACGCTAACAAAGCTGACAGCTTCACGCATTTGTATCGCTGCAACATTTTAACGCTTATATTAGATTTGTTCTTTAATTTGTTTTCTTAATCTGACTTTGAGGAATGCATTTTGTATCAGAGTAAGATTTATTCTGCTCAACGTCAATATACAACAGAACTGCGAGCAGCGTTACACGTAACAATTTCTTGAGCTATTGGTAATGCATGTGCTGAAATATTCAGGATAAGAATGAATACCTCAATTTTCATAGCAGTGACGAAACTCTCGAACAAAGCAACATATGGCTATGTCCAATAAAAACAATTCACACGTAGTTCGTTTCTTTCGTGACAATTGTATA
>CAYHCZ010000228.1:0-2332 GCA_964355295.1 uncultured Methanomicrobia archaeon | reverse complement strand
CGAAAACGCAACATACACGACTCTGAACCGCTGTATTCTGCCCTCAATACGGTGAACGTCTTTTTAGGTAACGCCTTACTTCGAAAGGTTATCCGCGGCTTGTGCGCTGACGACAAGCAGAGGGTCTATGACGCCTTAAGTTTGTATAGTGGCCAAAACGACCTAGATCCGTTAAAGAAAATCAAGCTGCTGCCCATCTGTGCGTTCGTTGAGCTGGGAAGAATGTCATTTCACGTCGATAGGCCTAAGATGCAAGCGTTCTTCAGTAAGCAAGTTACGCGACGAGGCCTATCGAATATCGTTAAGAGCATAGCAGAGTACGGCATAAGCAAGCCGCTCAAACTCCAGGCACCCTTTTTAGTTGTTTGGAACTATACGAATGCGTGCAATCTGCGCTGTAAGCACTGTTATCAACGTGCCGGTAAGATGTCAAGTGACGAACTCGGTCTCGAAGAACGCCTCAATATAGTTGATCAACTTGTTGATAACGACGTCGTCGCTATTGCATTCTCTGGGGGAGAAGCGCTCTTGCGAGACGACTTCTGGGAAGTCGCTCGTCACGCTGCACGCGAAGGGTTGTATCTTTCACTAGCAACCAACGGCACGTTACTTACAAAAGACGTAGTTCGACGGCTTATGGACGTTGGCATTCAGTACTTTGAGATGAGCCTTGATTCAGTCGACCCATCAAAACACGATGTATTTCGTGGCGTTAGCGGCACGTGGGAACGTACGGTAACAGGAATTAAAAACGTCGTTGCACAAGAGGGCGCATATTCGTGCATCGCTAACACGATTACGAACGAGAACTACGGCGAACTGGACGACCTCGTGGCCTTCAGCAAGAAACTGGGCGTCGATAGGACCTTGATCTTCAATTTTATTCCCATGGGGAGGGGCTCGGATATAATTGATGTCGACTTGTCCCCAGAAACGCGGGAGGATATCTTACAGCAGATGTACATTCACTTAAGCGGTCAAAACGAGAAGTTCGAGATTTTTACAACGGCCCCGCAATTCTCACGCGTCTGTATGATGAATTCACAAACAGGGGTTATATCACTCGCACACGTTGGCGCCGCCGAGTTCAGCGATAAGGTAGGCTTGCTAGCTGAATATATCGGTGGGTGTGGTGCAGGCAGGATGTATAGCGCTATTCAACCCAACGGAATTGTTACGCCATGCGTCTTTCTGCCGATTGCAGTCGGCGATTTGCGATCGGAGTCCTTTGTCGACGTTTGGAGGAATTCAGAAGTAATGCAGTCGCTCCGAGAACGTCACGACCTGAAGGGGCATTGTGGTTCCTGTGAGTATAGGTACGTCTGCGGCGGCTGTCGCGCCCGCGCATACGCCTATTTCAACGACATTAAAGCTCCCGACATCGGATGTATCAACAACCTTCAAGCGTACAACGAGCTTAAGAATAAATTGAATACACGTAGCGCCGGTTTCGAGATGGCAAAGGGCATTGAGTCTATCTTGTGAACCGATACCCCAATGCTCGCTATTGTTCTTCTGAGTGCGGATCAACCGACGTGCCCAGAATGGGCGTTGATTTCATCTTGAACGACTCCTTAAACACTTTATACATCACCAAAGCGAAAAGGAGCTTGTCTCGGCTAAGTTGTTTTAAGAGGTAATTGGGCCTCAGGTAGAACTCTTTAAATGCTTCCCGTTGGGTTTCCTGCAGTTCTTTCAGCGTGAGGTCAACGGTTTCGAGGACCGGCATAAGGAGCGTAAAGTGTGTCCAGTCCTTCACTTTGATGAGTCCCATCTTGCTCGCAAGCTCGTAGAACTTGGTGCCAGGGTAGGGGGTGGCTAATGAGAACAGGGCGTAGTCAGGATTCACTCGCTTTGCAAAACCGATAGTTTGGTCGATAGTATCTTTATTCTCGCCAGGCATCCCAAGAGTCATTGAAGCGATCGTATGCATCCCGATGTCTTTTGCTGTTTTAAAGGCGCGCTTCGCTTGTCCTACTTTAGTACCTTTTTGTACGTTGTCCAATATCGTTTGATTTCCACTTTCTACGCCAAAAAGAAGCGTGCGACAGCCTGCCTCCCACATGTGAGAAAGTATCTCCTTATTGAAGCGATCAACCCTTGCCGTACATCCCCATACGACGTCAATGCCGCGGCTGATTATCCCCTTGCAGAAGCTATACACCCACTTTGGAAAGAGTGTGAAGGTATCGTCCATAAAGCCGACCGTCCGTACTTTGTACTCATCGACAACTCGTTCCATCTCATCCACAGCGTTCTCGGGTGATCGGAATCGGGCTTTTCGGCCGTGCATTGCGCTTGAGGCGCAGAACGAACAGCCCATCGGGCATCC
>CAYHCZ010000227.1:0-2341 GCA_964355295.1 uncultured Methanomicrobia archaeon | reverse complement strand
CTCTTTCCACGGCTCGAGTTCCTCCTCGGTATACGTATAGTCGTACCGTGTCGACCGATCGGGGCCCTCAGCTTTGTGTTTTTTGAACCACTCTTCGGTGTTTCTACCGTGCAACCGTATATACGCCCCCGTCCTTGTAACGGAATCTGTGACTACTGTGGGAAATGACGGCCCATCCACAATACATAGCCCGACGTTGTTTCGTTCGAGCACCTCTTTAGTGCCTGGCTCCAAATCTTGCCGTGTCACATCAAGCCACGATACGTGTCGAAACTCCACAAAATAGGCATATTCGTCTGTGTTGAGCTTGTTAAAGAATGCATCAAGCTTTTCCAAGTTGTCAGTCCTATAACCGTGCTCAATACGTTTGACGTAAGGGGTAAGTTGGACAAGAATGGCACCAAGCAACTCATTTTGATGAATTGGAGAGACGACGGCGTGCTCAAATTCGGTGGCTAACGCGTCTAGATCATTAAGATCATAAAATCGCGGGAACTTTAATGAGTATTCGAACCCATCGTACTTTTTGGCCTTCTCGATCCAGATATCGGTAAGCCTCTGGTTAGGGATGTTATAATACGTGCTGTTTATTTCAACCGTATGAAAGAGGCTTGCATAATAATCAAGCCATTTTGATTTTTCGTCGTTTGGATAGAAAGGACCGACCCAGTCGTCATAGCCCCATCCACTTGTCCCAACTTTTATCTGGTCACGCAACTGGCTTGCCCGTATAAACGCGCGCACGTTTCTCTCCCATATCGTTGCAACACCATCTTTCGCAAAGTAATATGGCGCCCAACTTTATGAACCCTCTGCTGATGCCTTAATTCAAGCAACCCAACAAAGCCTCCTGAAGCTACTTAAGCTTGCATTGCACTATTGATTCACCACTTCTGCACCATCCTAGTACCTCTTTCGCAACAACCGCTGGAGAGCGCTGCTGGCGCGCGTTACTAGCTTCCAAACTCTTAAATAGCAGCCAAATGAAAGGATAGTCCGTGAAGGTAAAGGCTTATACACTCAGTACATGCCCGCACTGTCGCATGACAAAGGAGTTTCTGAACGACAACAACGTTGATTTCGAGTATGTTGACGTTGATTTGTTGACTGGTGATAAACGTACAGAAGTTCTCCGCGAGGTTTTTCGACTAACCGGCGCGTATTCATTTCCTGTCGTCGTTGTGGGTGACACCGTAGTCGTAGGGTTCAACAAAGAGAAGCTGCAAAAAGTGCTGGAGCTTACGTAACCGCTGCAAAATGCAGCTCCTATAAAAAGGAGCGTTGTTCTTTAAGAGTGCCAGCATTGCGAGGTTTGTATAGTAAGCTCGTCTTATTTGTTGAGACATACAGAGAAACGCTCTGACTATCTTCCCCGAGTGAGGAGAAGGAATACACGTTTGTTCAAAGCAGTTTGCAAGGAGTGAAAATGGCAGGTTGTATAGAACAAATGGACTATGAGATCTTGCTGAGGAATGCCTCTTTCAAAGAGACGACGCATTACATCAGCGAACACGCTGATGAAGTATATTACGTAGGTGCCGCTTTCCCGGTCTTTGGCCGGCGATTAATTGGAGCTCCGCCGGTGCCTGTTGGAGTCGGTCCCGCCTATATTATGGTCACCTACGTCAAACCATGCCACGGATCCTTTGTTCTAAAATTACCTCGCGACGAAGAAGAAGTAGCTAGAATCGTAGCAGAAGATAAGAAGTATAAAGATAAGCGTAAGCACGTTGGTTAGCGCATTCGTATTTTCAGCTTGTCTGTGGGTTGGTATTCAACTAGGTATCCGTTCACCGCTTAGGTACTCTAGTCGCAAGCAATCAAACCCTTCCTGATTGTATCAACGGCCTTTTTTAATCAAACGTGCGCGTGACCGAGCAACGCGCTTAAGTTAAAAAAAGGGTTAGATTCGCCTCGCCTGGGATTGATGCCCGATGCCCTCAACGTAGTCTTTCAATCCACGCAGCTGCACCCTCAAAAGTCGTTCTGTTGAACTGCTGATAAAGTAGTCGCGATAATCGGAATTGGTCTCAGTAAACACTTCAGTCGCAGACACGATCGTTTTGGGACCGAAGGGCCGAAATTCGTATGTTATCGTCCCTCTCGAACCAAGAACCTCCCCGCTTAAGACAATCCTCCTTCCCGGCAGTACCTGTTGCACAAACGAGCGAGTGGTCGCTTGAATTGGGGTGAACTCAGTTTTATATCGCATCACAAACGCACCTCCGGGCGCCCAAATATTTCCTCCCGAGATGCTTGTGACTCCAAGGATTAGTGGATTCCATTCGCTCCAGCGATGTATGTCTGTGAAAACTTCCCAAACGAGCTGTGACGTGGCGCT
>CAYHCZ010000226.1:0-2395 GCA_964355295.1 uncultured Methanomicrobia archaeon | reverse complement strand
AGCGTTCGCATCAGCTTCCAGACCTTAGCTGGCGTCGCGCGCTCGATCTGTGACCGCAGTACATCTGTGTTTGATATGATGCCGATTACGTAGCCGTCATCGTCAATTACGGGCATTTTCTTGTGGTCCGATCTCCACAGCACGCGTGCGACGTCAAACAAATCCATATCACACCGAGCTACGACCAAATCTACCTCCATAATTTCTGCAACTTTGACTGCGGGGTCACATAATAAGATGTCGAGCGACGAAACGTACCCAATTATCTTCTTGTCTTTGACGACAGGGAACCCATCGTGCTTTGTGCTTTTTATGAGACTTATAACGTCTTTTACTGTATCCGTTGCACTAACGGCAATTACGTCTCGCGTCATGTAGTCTTCGACTTTAAGAGAGCTCATTTTTCTATTATTTACACGGTTTACAGGTAAATTAACCTAACTCGGTCGTATTGAACGCTGAGTCAGCGTCTTTGGGCGTCAATAAGCGAACGTTAATAATCTTCCGTGGCTTTTTTACTTATGTGATGACAGGTGCAATCGTCTACGATCCTTTCTATAATGACCACAACACGGGCAGCCATATTGAATCCAGCAGCAGATTAGACGCGATTATCGAGCGTATACGCAGAGATGAATACGCGCGACTTATTGAAATAATACAGCCGATCAAAGCCTCTGTCGAATACATTAGGGCTAACCACGATGCGCAATACGTAGAAAGCGTCAAGCGAGTCGCGGAAGCCGGCGGAGGCTGGCTTGATTTGGATACGTACTGCTCACCGAAAAGTTATGAAGTAGCGCTGCTAGCAGTAGGCGGTGTTATTAGTGCGGTCGATGCCGTTATGGCAGATACGAAGAACGCGTTCGCTCTTGTCAGACCTCCTGGTCATCACGCGGTTCGCACTGCCGCTATGGGTTTCTGTATCTTTAACAACGTCGCATGCGCTGCAAAGTACGCTCTCGCTAGTCATGACGTTGATAGGGTATTGATAGCAGACTGGGACGTGCATCACGGCAATGGTACGCAAGCAGCTTTTTATGATGATCGACGCGTTCTTTACGTCTCAACGCATCGACAGCCTTTTTATCCCGGAACAGGCGATTTTCAAGAGGTTGGGTCCGGCGAGGGAGAGGGTTTCACCGTTAATTTACCGCTGTCACCAGGCGTAAACGATGATGGTTTCTTCTATGCGTATGATCAGCTTTTAATTCCTATAATAAAACAATTCGGACCGGATCTTACGTTTATTTCAGCCGGACAGGACATACATTACGAAGATCCGATTGGGGGGATGCGTGTTACTTGTGATGGATTCATCGGTTTGACCGAGCGGATAAAATCAGTGACTCCACGAGGACAGGTCGTCGCTAGTTTAGAAGGTGGTTACGACCTTCAGGGGCTTGCAGATTCTGTGCTCGCGATATGCGGTTCGATGTTCGATTTTCCTACTAAAATCAATGAAGACGAAGTTGAGCGGGGTATATCAAGCAACGTTCTTGATCGGGTCGACACTGCGACCAAAATTCAGTCACGATATTGGCAAGTGTGACGTTAATCGCAATTATTTAGCATCCTACCAAAATAGCGGGCTAGAAAAAGCCGCATCTCGTCGCTTTCGAGGAGCTCATCATCTTTTAATATCTGAAATCCCTTTTCCATAGCGTTTATTATTGCTTTACTCGTCCGGATATTCCTGAACTCTTTGGACAAATATTCTGGGAAGGTGAGATACTTACGGCGAAGCTCAACAACGTAACGCCCGTCTTCGATGAACGGTCCCGTAAGTAGCGATGCCTCATTGGCGTATCGTTTCTTGAACTTGAGTGAGTGACGTTTTTTGTCTATCGGCGGGCCTACATGTTTCTTTACTAAGGGGAGTTCCCAGACGAGCATCTCAAACAGTAAGAGCGCCTCTCCTTGATTGTAAAAGATATCGCCTCGCAGTGCAGAAAAGCCGTGTTCTAGCAAAGCTATTGACATTCCTTTAAACGCGCGCTCGAGCTGCGGGTACGCAATATCATCAACTAGGTTCGGCAAAGTGAATTTTACGCCAAAAAGCGTCGTTTTTCGTTTGGCCGTAATTGCACGAAAGGCTCGAGCGTCGAGGGGAACGATTTCGGGGGGAAAAAAACACTTTATACACGGCTGGTCTATAAAACTTCTTGCAGCATCAATAAACATAGCGAAACTGTCTGAGGAAACAGCAGCAGCTACATTTCGCTTTGCATCTACGGGGTCGATAACCGCAAACGGACTGCTAAATGAGCTGCTAGCGTGTTCACCGGTCAAAGTGATGTACGTTCCCACTTTCCAATTTTGTGCGCTTAACAATACGTCTACAAAGGAGCCGTACTTAATGATGAGTAGCTCACAGAGGTATCCAGAGAAGCCT
>CAYHCZ010000225.1:0-2398 GCA_964355295.1 uncultured Methanomicrobia archaeon | reverse complement strand
GGGCCGAAGTCTCGCACCTGAAGCTTCCAAACCGCTTCCGTAAAGCCGAGCTCGGAGTAGTAAACGTCTAGGACCTCCTCGATTCTTTTTTTGGCTAATATCCCGCAGCCTCCTGGAAAAGCAAGATAGAAGCATCGACCAACAAGGGAGCGAACGACTTCTGATGACATGCCTCCTTTGCCGATAATTGCAGTCACGCCCCTCTTCACAATTGCAGGCGTGTGTTGGTTCATCCGTGCACTTGTTGTCGGCCCAGCGGCTATGATGCGATAAGTAAGCCCATCTTTAACGATAAGAGGGCCACTATGGTAGATACATGCATTACGCAAACTAAAGGGCCTCTGGGGATCAGAAAGCATCTTAGCGTGTGCCTTATCCCTCGCCGTGTAGATTACGCCGCTGATATAGACTACGTCTCCCACTTTGAAATGGCGTACATCGTCGGGACTTACCGGGGTTTTTAGTACAGAGGACATAGCATGACGACTTTAACATGCTGCTTATTTTATATCTTTATCTTGAAACGAGCTTTTCGGTCTGCCCAGCACTGGATAGCCACTGCGACAGGGAGCATCGCTGTATGACAGGGGGCCTTTTCGACAAAAACGCGCAAAGCCGTGGTGCGGCCTCCAAGGCCCATAGGTCCAATGCCGAGATTGTTGATTTGCTCCAACATTTGTGCTTCAAATGCATTTTCTTTTTCGTTTAGGGATCGAAAAAGGGTTTTTTTAGCCAGCCGCGCAGAACCGTCAAATGTGCTGCCTATGCCAAGTCCAACGATAATTGGCGGACATGGCTTACCTCCGCTTTCGCACACCGTATTAAGGACGAACGAAGTAACATCTTGTGTAGGTTCGAGCATGGCTAAGGCGCTTACGTTTTCTGAACCCGCTCCTTTGACGAGCACAGTCACTGACAATTCATCTCCATCGCAGATACTGTATAAAGTGTCGAAGAGTGGTTCGTCAGAGCTTACTCTTGTTATCGGGTCAACTGCGTGTTTCCTTAAGGGAATTAAATTGGTCGCTCGCTGAATGGCTGTCGCTAGCGCCTCCTTGATGTTGAAATCGATGTTTGTGTCTCTCCCTATCTCCAAAGAGAAGATTGGAATGCCGGTATCCTGACATATAGGAAGACCTGCCGCAGCTGCAAGCTTTACATTCTCAAGAATTGCGCACAGCAGTTCTTTTGCCCGCTCACTCGTCTCAACCTTGGCCGCTCTGGCGAGGGCTTCCCTAACATCGCTAGGCAGCTGTGTCTCGGCTTCTCGAAGTGCGTCGATTGTGTGACTAATGAACGTCTCTCTTGCGGACGTACGCGTCATTCTATATAGTCCATTTGAGAACGTTTGAGTTCTTGTCTTCTTCTTTCAAGGAAGCCATAAACAGAAGCGTGTGGGGCCCCCTCTGTAAGCATTTCTATCGCTTTCCTCACCGTCTGAATTTGATCGACGTACCCAATGGTGCTCACTGTTTTGCCATAGATTGACACATTCGCGCCAGTCAGATTCTCGAGCGCTTCTCTAGTCCTACCATCCTTTCCAATCACGCGCCCCATAATACGTTTGAGTTCTTTGGGCGTATCGGCAACCTTAGAGACGTCTATAATGTCAAGTGTTATTTGTTCATCCTCGAAAATTCTGAGCGCCTTTTCAGGGCTAAAACCGCGAGCAATGGCTTGAATGACCTCTTTTGTTTCCAAAATACTTAGCGAATCGCTTTCGATCGAAACAGTCCCTTCGACGCTATCGATATCAAGCATCACTTCACCCTTTTCTTCAATCTCCGCTTTGGTGCTCCCGTGCGTGCCAATAATGACTCCTATGCGGTCCTTGGGAATCTTGAGATATTCTTTCATTCTGTAATCTCTCTTAAAAGTGCGTTCTCTGAAGCTGTTAATCCATATTCGTTAAAGAACTTAATCACGTTGCTGATGTCCCGGCGTAAAAACTCCTGTGCGCGAGGGTGCTCTATAAGTACGGACTGTCCCATATCGATAAATACAGGGTTGCATTGTTCATCGACTAAAATATTGTATTCGCTCAGGTCAGCGTGTACTAAGCGAGCGTCGCTGTAGAGTGTCTTCATAAATTCGATTGTCGTTTGGTAAAATTGTTCGATATTCTCTACGTTGTTTATCGCCTGCTTCAGAAGTGGAAAGGCAACCCCATCTTTTCCCATAAATTCCATGACGAGGACATTATCTCTATACTTGACCGGTTCAGGGACGCGAACGCACGCGTTTAACGCACGCGTCAAGTTACGAAACTCTTTTTTTGTCCATGCAAATACTACGTCCTTTTTGGTTTTTTTGACGTGCGCGAATCTATGATCTCCTAAAATGTAATCTTGCATAGCCTTAAAGTCGCTCGTTTTGATTCGATATACTTTAATCGCAA
>CAYHCZ010000224.1:0-2405 GCA_964355295.1 uncultured Methanomicrobia archaeon | reverse complement strand
AGGAGATCGATGAGTTATCTTCCTTTCTTACGACTTTGATCTTAACGACCATTTTTCCGACAGTCTGCCCGTTTCGTCCTTCGAGCAACGTGTAGTAGAGGAATACAATAATAACATCGATCAGAATTAGTACTCCAAAGAACGGACTTATTGTAACTTGAGCCGTTGCCGCATCAATGGTGATTGTGCCCGCGCCGGTAAAGCCTAGTAACCAAAAAACAACGCCGAGGATAACAACATCAACGAGTTGCGCGACAAAGCGAATCGCGACACCTTGGTAAAGCAGTTCAGCAGTAGAAGTCGTCGGTGGTTCGACTCCGGACGAGGGCGTGTACGTCGGAGGGCTTTGGGGCTGCCGTTCGACCGGCGGCGTTTTGCGCTTTAATGTCTCTCCACAGGCTACACAGAACTCAGCGCCTGGCGAGGCAGGAGTACCACATAGTGCACATTTTTCTTCGTCCACGTCCACGTTTTTCACCTCTTTACTCTTGCTAAGCGAGGGCGAGCATTCCTTTTAACCTTTTCTTATAATTTATCAAAAAATCGTGCCTGCTATGCGTAATCTGACGCGAAATAAATTTAACGTTGCTCATTTAAAAAAGAAGAGGGGCCTAAGCCCCTATTACGCTGGCACTACGACTGTGTGTGCGACGCGATCGCCGAGACGCTGTTTCTTGTCTGAGGACCAGATCAGGATTGCCCCGATGAGGTAGATGAACAGTCCATCGATGATACGAAGGATCGTCCTTACCGCAGCCGCCCCGTAGTCGATGGGTGAGCCGTCTGCCCCTCTAACAACCCTAATCTTGACTGCCATTTTGCCGACTGTCTGACCACCGTGACCCTCGAGAAGGGTAAAGTAGAGGAAATAGATTACCAGGTATAAAGCGATGGCCACGTAGTATGTAGACGCAATCGAAACTGTGTTAGCTACTGCATCGACAGTAATAGCTGATGCACCAAAGACTGCAAAGAGTATCCAGCCGATAATCCCCAAAATAATGGTATCAATGAGAATCGCTACAAAACGAATGCCGACTTCCTGATATTGCATTTCAGTGCCTTGTACTGTATACGTCGGAGCTGGCTGCGTAATAGCCGGACCTTCAACTGGTTTTGAAGCGGCAGCTAGCGGTGCGCCACAGCTCTCGCAAAACTTAGCATCTGTTGCTGCTGGAGTACCGCATTGTGCACATTTTTCTTCCACGTTTTTCACCTCCTTTTTTTAAATTATAGGGCTAACATTCCTTTTTAACCTTTTCTTTCAAGGCAAAACCGCTGTGAATTTTGACTTTTTCCAAATCAGTCATTACTACGCTAGATCATTAAGCAGCGGCTGTCTTGAACGTGTATGCCGTAAACAACATAACGGCCGTTCGAAATTGGTGTTATCCGCTCTTTTTTAGCAAATGAAAAAATCGTGCTAACGCTGTCTGGAAAAAAGGGAGGGGCTATGCCCTTTCACGCTCTTACTACTGTTGTGTGGCCCACTCGATCGCCCAAACGCTGTTTTTCTTCTGAAGACCAGATGAGGATCGCACCGAGCAGATAGGGGACGAAGAACGGAATCTCGTCGAGAAAGCGGAGGATTGTCCGAACAGCAGCTTGCGAGTAATCAATTGGTGTGCCATCTGCTTCTCGCACAACTTTAATCTTCACTGCCATCTTTCCGACGGTCTGCCCGTAATGCCCTTCGAGTAACGTGAAGTAAAGCATAAAAACGGCAAGCGAAACGAGTCCGCCAAGAACCCCGGCCAACGAAAATGTGACCGTGCCCGATGCATTATTCGTCGTGACGGAGAACGCATTGAAGATAGCTGATAAGATACCTCCGACGATCGCTATGATTACAGTATCGATAAGTATCGCAACAAAACGAATAGCGACCCCTTGATAGGGAGTCGTGGTGTATGGCACGTAAGCACGGGGTGCCTGATACCCAGGCGCCGGAGCGAACGCAGGCATTGTCTGAACTGGTTTGACGATAAGAGCCGCGCCGCAACTCTCGCAATACTTGGCACCGGGTGACGTCGCAGTGCCACACTGCGCGCATCGATTCTCGTCCACGTTTTTCACTTCCTTTAGTTAAGAGTAGGGAAAACATCCCTTTTTAAGCTTTTCTTACATTCGATGTAATTTTTTTACTCGGTTTGCGATAGAGACTATATTTGTGTTTTCTATCGCTATGGCTATATTTCAACCTAGATGACCCATTGCATCGTCATTGTCCATCCAAAATATAAAAAATGCGAGGACCGTAGTTGCGTTATCAGGAGCTTTGAGCCGCCGCATCTTGCGAAGGTAGCGGTGTTTGTGAGCGCAGATGAGAGAGGTACCGGCGATCACTTATCCACCACTACGGTGTGTGCGACGCGGTCTCCAAGTCGCTGCTCCTTATCTGATGT
>CAYHCZ010000223.1:0-2407 GCA_964355295.1 uncultured Methanomicrobia archaeon | reverse complement strand
CGATTTCTAAAAAATTGTCAAAGTCTTCGATTTCTTAATCTACTTTCGTCTAGTGTATCTGTCTGTATTTTGCGAGGCAGGTTTTCATACCGGCTAGTTTGCGCCTGCAACTGCCACTACTTCATTTTTTAACAAATGAGCGTACAACAAAAACGAGACTTGTTTATTTATAACGTCGCGTTTTCTTTAGAGAACAATTTTTTTTGCTCGCGTGTCTATGCTCAGAATTAGTTGAGTTCCCGTAGCCTCAGTAGTCTGACAAACTGAGGCGCTTCTCGTGCATTCGTGCAGTGGAAGAAGTAAGAATGGCTGCAGGATCGTTCGCGTGTTGGATCGATCACGTTTTTTGCCCTTCATTCTTAGTACCTCTCTTCTTCTTTTTTTGCCTGTATGACAATTTGATGCAGTCTTCACAATGAAGTCGTCCTTTTCCGGGAACGTTAATAAACATCAGTCCGACTCGATATCGTTTTAAGTATTTCCACGCCCTGCCGCACACCGGACAGATGCGGATTTCGGATACGTAATTCCTTATGGTATCACCTCGGCCGCTCAATTTGGCATCTTCTCCAGCGGAAGGTTCTGAATCCTTCCTCAGATACGTTCTAACGCTACCCCACACAAATAGCGCCGTTAACCGTGGGCACGTTTTGTGTAGATAATCGTAAAAAGCGTCAACTGCGGCAGGTGACGCTTTATTCAATTGTGTAAGATTGCTCCCCATCAACTCACCGGGTACGAAGCCTTCGTTTTCAGTATAAACCGTGCATAAGGCCTCAGCTGCGCTTGTAGCCTCGCACGCTGATATCCATCCGTTTGTCACTGGGCTGTTCTCGGGGAGTAATGCCACTCTTGTCATCAGAGCTGCCATCCTGGTCGATAATCGATCTATCACTATTAATCATTTAATATAAACTTTATGGCGGTATCAGAAGGACTTGCTTATCAGTCACTTATTGGACATAATGGATGTGGTCATCATTCATTCCACGTGGATATCAGCACATGACTGCAAACTAGTGTGGTGCTATCTTCCTCCAGAGCGCCCTTGCAGGCAGCATGCTCAATCACAGAGCGGTTGCGTATCTCGGTTTCTGGGATCATCGCGTAGCCGGTGGCAGACAGTGTGACGTAAGCCGCGATACGCTTTGGTTTTATTTCGGTTGGAAGAAGTGAAACGACGCTTAAGCAGCGGATAATGCGTATATCGCTTCGCGTTTCCTTACGAGCGCAACACCGTATGATCGCCTCAGAATAATGGTGTCGCAGACCGGGGCCCCGGTCCTGTGGCTCCGGCCCTCTTCTTAGCGTTGGGTACTTCCATAATTCTAGCAGCTAGAAAGCTTCTGCAAATCGTCGCGCATGTAGAGGGAAATACTTGTTTCGCGTGGGGTTGCCCAGACACAGCTTTTTTATCCCACAGCGTGCTAGCTGTTATAGGGGTGATAACATGTCTGAGAATCTCATTATTGTGGGCGACTCTAGGATTCGGGAAGGAACGTTCGAGGAGCTCAAGGTGGCAATGGCCGAGTTGGCTGAGTTAGTCAAGGCGAAAGAACCCCGGATAATCGCCTACAATGTATATCTCAACGAAAACGTGATGCAACTGACCGTCCTCCAGGTTCACCCTGATTCCGCCTCGGCGGAGTTTCATATGAAGGTGACGGGGTCCGCCTTCCCTAAAGAGCTCATCAATCTTTCACTGATCGACATCTACGGCACGCCAAGTCAGAGTCTGCTAGATAAGTTACGACTGTCCGAGACGACAGGCAGTGTGGGCGTATTTGTGCACGAACTCAGCTCAGGATTTTCCCGGTTCTGAGTTCCCGGACCGTATGCCCCATATTCGTAAGCAGCGGTTCCACGCTTGATCCTGCTGTCCTCGTTCATGCTCTTAGCTTGGCGTTTTACGCAAGTGAGTCTAATTGTCCCCGAATTATCACCGACGCTATTTAGTTGGATCAATCAAATCGTGCGTACATTATGACGCACGGCGTGAGCGGTATTGATTGGAAGCACTACAAGCGTCTGCTGCCTGAGAACGTGCATGATGTGTATATGAAGTTCAGGTGTATGTGGTTTCACGTTGAAGACTGATTGTCTGAATTGACGTAGCTAGAGTACCAAACGGTAAGTAATTTTGGATCGGCCTACAAGCTTAACTGGCACCTATGGAACTTGGCGCAATTAGTGAGGGGTATAGTGAGGGGTATATTACCGCAGCCTCCGCTCATGCCCATCTTGTGAAAGGCTTCCTTCGCACTCGTACTAACATCCTCGCAAGTATCATCTAATGCCTTAGTTAAGGGCTCCACTGCCCGGCTATCCCGATCTTGCCAAGGGCTTTTACACCCTTGCAGCGAACGTCGCTGACCTTTTTATACCCTAATGTCGTGATGAGCCCTTC
>CAYHCZ010000222.1:0-2412 GCA_964355295.1 uncultured Methanomicrobia archaeon | reverse complement strand
TGGCCGGATTCGGGGGCGCAATAAAGAACCTGGCGATGGGATGCGCTCCGAGCGCTGGGAAGGCAGACCAACACAAAGGCATGAAGCCGATCGTCGACGTGCAAAAGTGCTCAGCGTGCGGGGTGTGCATGGGGGTGTGCCCACGCTCTGCAATTTCGATTGACGGTGCCGCGTCGCGCATTAATTACGACCTCTGCGTTGGGTGCGGCGAGTGTATGGCGATGTGCTCGACCTCCTGTATTTCATACGACTGGGAACACGATCTTCAACGGTTTGTAGAGATGCTGACAGAATACGCCTTTGGCGCGACCGTGGGCAAGCGCGGCGTCGGGTACCTCAACTTCCTCTTGCAGATTACGCCCGATTGCGATTGTGTTCCTTGGAGTGACGCGCCCATTGTCCCTGACGTAGGGATTCTTGCCTCCACTGACCCTGTCGCCGTTGATGCAGCGAGTGTGGATCTGGTGAATGGACAGCGGGGCATACCAGGCACTCGTCTTGTCAACAATCTGGAACCTGGCAAGGACAAGTTCAAAGGCGTCTGGAGCGAGACGAAAGGATCGATACAAATTACGTATGGGGAGGAGATAGGGCTAGGAACAAGCTCGTACGAGCTCGTCGAACTATGATGGGTTCAGATTGAGTTAACACTTTCCGTCTTCCTCACACGGTTGCATGTCACCTAGAACCTGACGCTGCGCAATGCGGACATCGGCTTAAAAAATGCAATCTTTTTATATCAGCGTTAGGGAAAAAAAGAAGGTCTTTCACGCCTATATGCGTGGGGAGGTGGTTCGATGCCTACGTACATCCTTTTATCTAAGCTCACAGCAGAAGGCAGGAAGACGGTAAAGTTGCGACCCAATCGCATTCAGGAAGTCGACCAAGAGATGGAAGCGATGCAAGTCAAAGTCATATCTCAGCATGCTGTTGTGGGGCCATACGACTTTGTGAACATCGTTGAAGCGCCTAACAATGAAACCATTGTAAGGGCTTCGGTTGAGCTCGGATCTCGCGGCACAGTTCAAATAATAACCATGCCTGCAATACCGATCGACGACTTTATCAAAGCAATAAAGGAGAAGTAAGCAACTTTAGGTTCAATGCGACAGCTTGAGCTCAATATGAGTTCGCATTAACAGCGGTCTGCAGTGAATGAAATAACCGAGCAGAGCACGGCGCTTGCGGCGGCGAAACTGCCGATTGGTTGAGGAACCACTGGGCCCGAATAGAGCTTCAGTTCGTTATGCGGTCGCGCAGCACGTCTTAGGTTTGGTTTCTGGACTTTAATGTATCAGCTATCATGCGAAGGATGATGTCTGGCACCTCACGATTGCGCCAGTTCATCTCTTTTACTTTGTCGAGTTCGACCCATTTGGCGCCAGTCACGCCGGGTCCAATAGTTGGAAACCCGCTAACGTACTCCGCTGCGTAACAAATGAGCACAACTTGCTTGTCCCACTCCGTGTTGGGGTCATAGGACACGTACGCTTTGACCTGACGAGAGACGGCGACTTTTACTTGTGTCTCTTCGAAGCACTCGCGAGCAGCGCAGTCTTCCAAGGATTCGCCCAGCTCCAGCTTACCTCCAGGGAGTATCCATCGCCCGGCCCAATACCCGTTCTCTTGCTCCACCATTAGCACGAGGTTGTTCCTCATGGTGCACGCCAAGCAGCTCGTCACGTATGTGCCGCTCATCATTCACAGTGAGTCAGAAGATGTTTATTAAGTTAAGCACATTTCGCCGGCCGGGGCTGCGACCAAGAGCCCGTTGCAGCGTTGCGACACCTTAACTGAATTGGGGTACGTGTCGATGGATATATATTCATAATTAGAACTATATCCTAGATTGCATCAGCGATGAGTTTGGATGAGATCGAAGTTGAAGAGGCGGTTGCCGCTTACATAAAGGAGCAACGGAAAGATTTCAGAGTGACAACTACGTGTTCAGGCGCTCTGATTCTGCCTACTTCTATCAGCCCTCCTAAAGAGACGGATGTCTCAATACGCATCGGCGAGAACACGTTGTACGTTTCTATCTATCAAGCGCGTTGGCTAAAGCGGATCGACCGACGAATGCTCTATTATCTTGCTTTGAAGGAATAGGTGGGCGCTTTCTGACCACATCGCGTTTTTTATCGTTTTTCAAGTGCTACAGGCCAATGCCCTCAGTGGTGTGGACAGCACGCCGCATCTCTTCTTGTAAAGCAGGAGGCACCCCTTTTATTTCCACGTCCAGGAAGCCACGCACGATAGCGGAGGTAGCCTCATCTTCGCTGAGCCCTCGCGTCATAAGGTAGGTAATCTCTTCTTCAGCTATTTTCCCAACTGCGGCTTCGTGAGACATATCGACATCCGGAACGGCTCCATCGAGTTCAGGGACAGCAAAAATCCTGCCGTGGTCACCTAGCA
>CAYHCZ010000221.1:0-2441 GCA_964355295.1 uncultured Methanomicrobia archaeon | reverse complement strand
CGAAGCTTCCCGCGGTGACCGAGTTGCAGGCGTCTACGCGGCGGCTCGGGTAGTCGGGATGAAGCTCAGCAAAATGTGCGTGCGGCAGGACGGGGTGTCTCGTACTAACCAGTGTAACCACGCGGCAGCAGTGGTCTCTCGCCGCACAAGATTAAAGGAGACAATATCATGACGACGCACGAAGGATCAACCTTTCAATCAAGCCGCCAAGTGTCCGAAAAAAGGCAGACCAGCTTGGGACTTTATGTGACAGCGCAAGAGGCTTACAAGAGGTGGAAGGCCGGGCCCGAGCGGGTCAACATCCTTGACGTTCGTACCCCTGAGGAGTACGTTTTTGTCGGCCATGCGGAAATGGCGAGGAACATCCCCCTTGTCTTTGTAACACGCCAGTGGGACGCTGACAACAACGAGTTCGTTGTGGAGCCCAATCCTGATTTCATCCCCAACGTGAAGGGTCTGTTCACGCTCACCGACATGCTCCTGGTCATGTGCAGGACTGGGGGCCGTAGCGCCAAGGCGGTCAACGCGCTTGCCAGCGTCGGGTTTGTGAACGTCTACAACATCATCGATGGCATGGAGGGGGACAAGGTGAATGACCCCGGAAGCGTTAATTACGGAAAGCGGATGAAGAACGGTTGGAAGAATTCCGGATCGCCCTGGACCTACGATGTTAATCCAGAGCTGATTGGCTATCCAACCATCGAGAGATAACTAGCTCGTCAACGACGTCCTGCGCCTGCATTAGTGATAATTTGCCGCACCTGCTGCCGGGCGCTATAGGGTAACCACCTGGCTGAGTTTAACAGGTTACGATTTTTTCGCTCTCCTTTACAATTTCATATAAATCCGCAAGCGTTGACATCGGGCACGTTTCTGAACCTTCTGATTGGCGAATTTTGAGACAAGTGCCACAGGCTAATATGACGCCACCCCCCTTAACGAACGAACGCATTTGCTCTATAACGTTAAAATCTTCGGTATCAATGGATTCGCTCTCCACTCCTTTTCCACTGAGGAATGCTTTAACTTCATCGCCCTCCTTAATAGCGTAATTTCCCAATCTGAAGGCGTTCCATACAGTTTCTGGATCGTTTGTATATATGATAATGCCTAGTTTCACAGTTTCGCCTCTTTTTGTGCCGCAATTACGACAAATCCACCCTCACCGTAGCCATCTTTTACGGGTTCTATGTCCACCATGTCTGTTGGGGGTGTGAAGATGGTCTGGCACGTTTTGATTGAACCAAATCCTGACCGCAGCAGCCAATTTATAACCTTTGTGACTGAGTGGAAGTGGGAGTATCGATAAAACGTGCTCCTATTCTTTTTCGCTTCATATGCCTTCCCGAGATGACTATCCTTGTCGATCATTCCGATTACTATGTGCCCCCTTGGTTTAAGAACCCTCCACGCTTCCCGCAGTGATTGCAGAGGGTCAATTAAAAAGCATATCGTTGTGACCATCAACACAGAATCGAACGACTCATCCGCAAATGGGAGGGCGTCTGCTGTTGCTTCGTAAACCTCGATACCTCGTTGCCGCGCGATCGATGCCATTGCTTGTGCCGGTTCCACCCCGACTTTGATGCCAACTCGAGAAGCAAAGCGTCCCGTGCCAACGCCCACCTCCAGCCCTTTGCCACTCCGCGGGAGAAGGCTTCGGACTGCTAGCACTTCTGACTCGTAGGCATAAGCATGAGTCTCAAACCACCGATCGTATTCACGAGTGTGTTTCTCAAAGACGTGGGCGTTATATTCTGCCATACGCTACTTGTTAGTGTATTAACGCGAAGATTAGGTATAACGCATACGGGCCCTCCCTCTAGCGTGTAACCATGGAAATAGACATCAACATTGTGGCTCACGATCTTCTTTGGAGACGCATGTCTATTAGAAGAAAACAGGAATACGTCAAGAGTTGGGGCGCTTCAAAGAACGAGATAATTGAGCAGGAGATGGCACGACTCATTGATGATGGGTATGCTGTTCGGCGCAACGGCGATCTCGAGTTAACATCAGAGGGCAATGCCCTCTATAAAAGAATGACGAGCCGGTGTCCCAAGACGGACTAGTGCCATGAAAGCGTACGACGTGAAGACGTTGCGTCCGTGCATAAGCGGAGGACTAATTGTTGAGGGATATTTCAATAATGAATTTGCCATGCACGAGTTATGTTCATTATTACAGGGTGTAGCAAAGTGCTCGGAAAAATTAGGGGTCGCACGGTTTTCCCACGAAGGGTGTGACATCACTATCTATAGAAATGGACGAATTGACGTGCACGGGGTTGCTTCTGAAGAAAAGGCAATTGAATTGATCAACGATATAAAACTCATTGTCGAAGACGCTTTTGTCGATTAGTCGTTTAGATCGGTGTTCCAACCGCCTCCGCCTGATATAGACGAACACTTGATCAGACAAGGTGATTCGTGGTCAAATAA
>CAYHCZ010000220.1:0-2442 GCA_964355295.1 uncultured Methanomicrobia archaeon | reverse complement strand
CGAATGGGCACAACACGTCGTTAGCGGTCAAACAAGATAAGGCTTAGGAAGCAGCGGTTTAAGATTACTAGGAGTCTAAAAACGTTGCAGGGGCCTCCGGATCAGAAGGTACGGCCCCTTTCAAGCAACTGCGTTATCATTTTCTCACGCTCCAAGCACGCTACACTCTCCTTGCACTATCAAGCGCACCTGGGGAAGTTATTTACGTGCGCAATCACAGAATGCGGTGCGGTGATCTTAATTGGCAAAATGGATTTGCACCATCTGTGAGTATGTCTATGACGAAGAAGTAGAGGGCGTTCCGTTCAGTGAACTTCCTGACGATTGGGTATGTCCCTCTTGCGGCGTTGACAAGTCATTATTTGAACAGGAGAGCGACTGAACAGTTTGGCTTGCGCATCTTATGACTATTTTTACTTCCGCTGATTGATCTGCTGTCCCTTTAAGGAGTGAGCGGCGTTTTTCTTCTTTTCACGCTTTATTTCTAAAGGCGCAGTTATGACGATTAAATGTGTTCGCAGCTAGTTCTGCTTTAGGACGGTGCCCAGCTGCGAGTGGGTTTTTTTGTACGGCAGCAACTGATATTCTCAGGAAATGCCGGTGAACGCCCGGGCAATATGCTCCTCTTCCGGTTGCTTTGTCATCAAGCTTACGATGATAACCGATACGAAAGAGACTGGGATGCCGATAAAGAGTGGGTCGAGCAGGCCAAGCGGCGGGGCTACATTAGTGTGCGTTATCACTGAAGCCGTCTTGGAGTAAACAAAGGTGTACCATAGCAATGTCGCAGCGAGTCCGCCGACCATGCTAGCGATGATTCCTTCGCGCGTTGCCCGCTTCCAGTAGAGAGTAGCGACGAACGGGGCAAGAAACGTCGCAGCGATCGCGCCGTACGCAAAAGTACACAGGTAAGCGACCGCGTCAGGTGGATATAGTGACAGCACCAAGGTGGCAGCGATGACGACTACCGTCGCTATTTTCGTAACTGACATCGATTTTTGACCCGCTAGACCTTTCTTCCATGCTTTGTCGTAGAGATCTCGACCAACGGCAGAACCGCTCACGTGGAAGAGTGAGCTCGCGGTGGACATGGACGCTGAAAGTATAGCAAATAGGAAGAGGTACACGAACCAAGGCTCAAATACTGAGTTAATGAGTGTTGGGATAACGAGATCAGCGCTGGTCGGGATGGCTATACCATTGTTTTTAAACAAAAAGTTAGAATACGCGCCAACGGTAAAAGCGACGTAGACGGTTAATAACATGAATATTGCCCCAATTGGAACGCCCTGACGGAGCACTTTGTCGTTATTTGCAGTCATGAAACGGACCGCCAGCTGCGGCTGTGCCAGTGCGCCGACACCAACACCAAAGATAAGTGACGTCACGAGCATGAAAGAAACTGAGCCAAAAGACGAGACAGAGGTAAGTCCGTTTGGCGCATTTTTTGCGGGACCAAGTGCCGCCAGCGCCTCGTTTGCTGGAATAAAACCACCAAGCGACAACAAAACTATTGCGAGGAGGAGGCCAACCCAACGACCATGATGATTCCCTAGACGCTGTCGGTCCACATGACGGCAAAAAGGCCTCCAAGGAGCAAGTACACGGCCACGACAATAGTGAATACGATTATCGACGTTTCATACGAAATGCCAAAGGTGATCTGCACGAGATTTGCTGTAGCTTTGAAAACGGCCGCAGTGTACGCGATGAGGAAGATTGCGATGACGGCACCGCCGAATCCCTGAATAAAGCGAGAGTTAAATCGCTTGGCGATCAGTTCAGGGAAAGTCAGGGCGCCCAGTGTTTTGCTCATAATGCGCGTGCGGTAGCCAAAGACGATGAAAGCAATAATAACGCCGACGATAATTACCAGCGTGGACAACCAGAGAAGCTGAAGGCCGAAGACTTGTGCTTGCCCGCCGAAACCAATTATGGCAACGGCGCTGATGAAGGTCGCGCCGTACGACAACGCGACGACCCACGCGCCGACACGTCGACCGGCGAAGAGCCAGCCAGTCAGTAGCCCTTTGTTGCCTTGTAGCCGCAATAGCCGAGGTATACCATGATCGCTGAGTACGCGATCAACATGATCAAAAAGTGACTGTGTCGGCCATTTAGCCCTCCTCACTACGTTCTTCTTTTTCGTCCTCCTCTTTGCGAGGCCACAAGCCGTAGATAAGGCTAAAGATAATAGCTATATAGGTCAATATAAATGCCGTGAAAACCCACAAATCCATGCCCCAGATCATCACGTTAAGCCCTCCAATAGCCGAACGCCTGCATTCAGCGTCGTAGCTAATACCATGCTACATAGTAGCAAAGTCGCGCGCATATACGTACGAACACTACTTAAGGTTTGTGAAGCGCGCTGACAGCAGTCTAATGGCGTTTCGCCTTCTATAAGCCACGCATTTAAAGTGAAAAACTGTGTAACTCGAG
>CAYHCZ010000219.1:0-2494 GCA_964355295.1 uncultured Methanomicrobia archaeon | reverse complement strand
ATTCCGTTGACAGTTGTGTGCAACTGAAACACCCCAGCTTCTGCTGCGGTGATAGAGTTGGCGACCGCCATACCGAGATCGTTGTGACAATGAATACAAAGCGGTGTGTGGGTAACCTTTTTAATATCAGTTACTAGATCGTAGCACGTTGCCGGCCTGAGCGCGCCAACCGTATCTGCGATGCTGAGATAGTCGGCCCCGTGATCTTCACCCTGTTTGAAAAAACGCTTAAGTACTTCAGGATTTGTTCTAGTCGCGTCTTCTGCTGCAAACCGCACGATTAAGCCATGTTCTTTTGCATACTCAAGCGTTGAAAGGGCACACTCCAACATTTCATCAAATGTGCGATGGTACTTGTGTTTGAGATGCAGATCAGAAGTGGCCATGAATAGCCCAACAACGTCCACGTCGCAGTCCAACGCTTCATCTATGTCGTGAAAAATCGCTCTCGAAAGACAGCATATCTTAGTGTCTAACCCCAAATTCGCGATTTTTTTCACCAACGCCTTTTCTTTTGAAGAAACTACGGGAAATCCAGCTTCGATCATCTCGACCCCAATCGAGTCTAGCTTTGTAGCGATCTCAACTTTTTCTTCCATACCAAAAACGACGCCAGGCGCTTGTTCCCCGTCACGTAGTGTGACGTCACAAATTTCAATGTGGTTTACGCCTGTTCTCGGCAATGTAAAAGAAGATACAGAATGACCCATAGACGACCTGAATGAAATTCGCTAAGCACATTCATAGTCTGCACTTAAATAGATTACTAGCCCCGTTTGAAGTGTAAAAAGGAGGGTCTAGCGAAACTGAGACAAAATCAAGATTAGTATATAACGTCACAAATACAAGCAGACATAGTATAAAAGATCCATAGGTTGATAATCTATAGAGCGGCAAATAGTATTGGTGAATCTATCTTGGATGTTCAAAGAACCATCAGCGAAAAGATACTGTCTAACGCTTCGGGAAATCCAGCGAGAGCGAATGACTTTGTTTTAGCGCGTGTTCACGCAGCAATGGCCCACGATGGAACCAGCGTACTCGGAGTACGAGCATTCGAAGCGATGGGGGCTGATTCTGTTTGGGACCTGAATAGGGTTGCTATAGTCTTTGATCATATTGCGCCGGCCAGCACGGAGATGGCAGCAACCCTTCAAAACACAATCCGCGCGTGGACAAAGCGCCAAGGTATTGCTCACTTCTTCGATATTGGCGAGGGCATATGCCATCAGCTCATGGTCGAGAACGGACTTGCGCTCCCTGGCACCGTAGTCGTCGGGGCGGATTCACACTCATGCACGTATGGAGCTCTAGGAGCTTTCGCGACAGGCGTCGGTGCAACAGACATAGCTGAGGTTTTTGCAACGGGAACGCTGTGGTTCAAAGTGCCTGAAACACTCAAGATTGTGATAAATGGAAAGCTCCGTGCTAATGTAAGCGCAAAAGACGTCATTCTCAAGATTGCAGGTATGATTGGTGCTGACGGCGCATCGTACAAAGCTCTCGAAGTCTACGGCACGACGGTCACCGACATATCGATAGAAGGACGGCTCTGTATAAGCAACATGGCAATTGAAGTTGGAGCGAAAACAGGAATCATCCCGCCTGACAGAAAAACGATTGAGTACCTCGAACGAATTCAACCTCAGTTGAGCTTTACGCCATGTTATGCTGATGAAGGCGCCTCTTATGCAGATGAGCTCGACGTTGCGGTTGATGATTTGGGACCTCAGATCGCGTGTCCTCACGAAGTGGATAACGTGACAGACGTAGAAAATGTAGCGGGAACGCCGATCGATCAAGTCTTCGTCGGTTCGTGTACGAACGGACGTTTTGAAGATCTAAAGGAGGCCGCAACAATACTAAGCGGTGAGACAGTCGCCGTGAGAACGATCATCGTTCCAGCATCGAAGCACGTGTTGCTAACTTGCGTGCGAACTGGGATCTTAGAAACCCTGATAGAAGCTGGTGCCACCGTTTGTAGTCCAGGATGTGGACCATGTCTCGGTGCGCACAACGGCGTTTTGGGACGTGGAGAGGCTTGTCTCTCAACTTCCAACAGAAACTTCAAGGGCAGAATGGGCGCAGATGGACTAGTATACCTTGCGTCCCCCGCAACAGCCGCAGCAACAGCACTCGTGGGCGAAATCGCTGACCCACGACAACACTAGATCTTGTCGAGAGCTACCTCCTAACTAACTTTTTAAATGCTGGAAGATCTTTTGATCTCCTCGATCTTTTCAATCAAGATCTTTTCAATGGCGTCTAGTAAATACTCGAGCGATGGGCTTCTGACTGTGAATTTTCTAGGGATCCCTTTATAGGTCACGTCGCCTGAATCAATTGAAAGCATTGGTTCTCGGACGACGAGTTCTGCTTTGAACTCGCTTGCGGCGATTTTTTCAATTTTAAGCTCCCACATTTTTTCATCAATTTCTAGTTCGATTTCTTGCGCCAGATGCTTCGCCTTGTGAGTTAAAAACGCAATTTTTTG
>CAYHCZ010000218.1:0-2529 GCA_964355295.1 uncultured Methanomicrobia archaeon | reverse complement strand
TTCACTACTTAAACAGCCGGGGATAGGTTTCCTAATTGCTGGTGTGATTATTACTGCAATAGGATTGTTTGCTGCTTCTGGGGGTCAGGCCGACACGTGGGAAATTATGGGCAGAACGATCCCGTCAACTGAATGGGGATTGCCATTCGCAATCGTTGGCATACTATTCCTACTAATTGGAGCAGTTCTCACCTACTACTACAGCAGAAAGAAAGAGTAACTACTAAGGCGAAAAAGCGTTGGGTTCACTAGCCGGATTAGCTTTCCTAATTGCAGGTGTGATTATTACTGCGATAGCATCGTACTCAGTACTATCAATTCACTGGGAGTGGGGAGTGCCCTTTGTATTCATTGGCGTGACATGCCTAATCATTGGACTAGTTATCCCTCTACTGCAATAGCAGAAAGTGAAACTACGAAGCATAATAACGCTTCTTGAATAAGTTAAAGAATCGCTCAAGTGCTTCTTTTTTTCTAAGCACTCAGGGCGTGTATTAGAACTTATACTCCCGTTACCCCTACAATAAACGCATATTTGAACTTCGTGCCGCACACCTTTATCCCATACAGCGCGCCACTTACCGCGTTCGTTCAGCTATCTGTTAATATACATAGCACGCCAAATGAAAACGCTTAAGGAGATCGCCTTCTTTGTACGTTTTGTTTTGTTGTCGCGAAATCCCGGCGTTCGTGAGGCCAAACCCTGATGAAAAAAGTGGTCTTGATCTGTATTGTGCTGGTGTGCGTCGCCGTTCTTTCCGCCGGAAGTCTGTCGATCGACACGCTGGGCCCCAACTCGTCAGCACAGGACTCGTGGAACGACATTATACTATCGACGGCACCCACGACGCACGTTGCGAGTAATCCGCCAATTAAAGCGCTTAAACCACAAGCTCTGACAGCGAATCAGTTGTCGAGACGTCATGCCTATAGCGGCCCATTCTATGCGAGTTCAAAGTCATTGACCAAGAAATACCACTATCCGGGATGCTGGGAAGTTGCGAATATTGATACGGAAAACCTCATTGCGTTCAATACCATTGTAGAAGCGTGCACCGCAGGTTACAAGCCGTGCTTGCGCTGTAACGCACCGTCGTGCAACGGCGCTTCGGATTGTTAATTTCCATTATCTGCGATTGCCGAACGGCGTACAGAAGTGTGCATTAAGCGCGTGACAGTTATTTTTTACTCGCAGTTTTGAGTACCCCTAGTTCGGTGTTTACTTGTGGCTGTGCAGAGATTGGTCGCCATAATCATGTCCACTTACATAGTGATGCTCTTCGCCCGAAGCGGTGAGCGGATCGACGTGAATCAACGCGTTCGAAAGGTACGTGAGGTGGTGCAAGAGATGATGGCGAGCTTCTGTCGCAATCGTATGGCCGGCTTCAACCGACAGGTCGGGACTCACGGCGATGTTCAACTCAGCATAGAGCAGGTGGCCAATCCACCGAACGCGCACTTGCGTAAGCATAACAATTCCTATCCTTTTTTCAGTAATATCAACGCCCCACCAATGAAAAATAAAAATGCTGAAAGTATTCCAATCGGATAAATCCAGATTAACATGCCAATACCAGCTAGAAGCATTAATCCAGCGTTAATCGTATCATTTCTCTCGATTATTCTGAGGGCGCCGAGTATGCCAAGGATAGAAAAAACAACCACTCCGATTGCTTGAGCGTAAGTTATTAACGGGTCGTGCGTATTACTTGCGCCCACAAGCTGTAATGACCCTATAAGCAGTCCAAATATAGCGCCTACTAGACCAAGCCAAAAGGCAGCACCAAGACGTGAACTGGGCGTAAACGGGTAAGGTGCAGGGGCTTGAGGCGTTTTATAAACTGCTTGCTTTGTTGTAGGCGCAGCATAGACCGGCTGTCCGCAGTTAGCACAGAACTTATTTTCAGGAAGCAAGTTTGCCCCACAATGCCTACATGTAGCTACCATGTTTCACCCTTTGCAGAACAATCAATTTAAAAAATGTGATATTATGCAAGAGGCGAATATAGACTTAACAATTCCTATTCTACACAACACTTTTCATGCCGTCATATGAAGTTCAGCAGTACTCGGAGAACGGAGCCTTTCGCGGTCTTAGAATTGAAAAAAGAAACTATGGGCTGGGACATGAGGAGAGATTAAACGGAACACACTATACCGTGCTGGCCCAGAGGTTTTTGACGGGAGCAAAGCCTAAAAAGTCTTGGTGGGATCGGATTAGGGGCCGCTAAGAATCATCTTTCGGAGGAACGCCAAAAGAAATAACGAGCTATGAGAAAAAGAAACAGGAACCCGAAAAAGAGCATCGCCAATATTCCAAATATCACTATTAAACCGATCACTGCCATAAGAAGGTAGTTTAACAGTCCGTGTGATGCTTCAATTTCTAGAACCTATTCGGGTTGCTCTTGCTCCGTGAAATCAAGATACAGCGTTCCGTTTTCATTCATCCTGATGCGATCATCCATGCGAATCACTTTTAGCCATTAATCGAAGTACTTTGATCTCTCAACTCTACTTCGCAGTTAT
>CAYHCZ010000217.1:0-2553 GCA_964355295.1 uncultured Methanomicrobia archaeon | reverse complement strand
ATATTGTCTGACGAGCGATATCCTGTTTCGTCCACCGTAGTAGTACGCCGTATCTCTTTTCCACCCCACCCTCATACCAACTTTGTGCCAGATCTTTGCTTGCGGGACGTAGAGCGCCTTGTAACCCACCTTTCGACCCCTGAAACACCATTCAGCATCCTCCAGATAAAGAAAATAATCTGAGTTCAACAACCCCACTTGCTTGACGAGAGCCATCCGCACCAGCATACACGAGCCTTCGACGGCATCGACTTCTCGCATAACATTGCATTGTCCGTCGTCAATAGTGTTGGCGCAGAAACGATATAGTTGTCCGCGCCACAGTCGAAGTTTGGCACCAGCGAAGCTAATTACATCTCGTCTTCCGCGATAATCGTAATAATAGGTCTTCGGTCCTGCGAAGCCTACGCTGCGGTCTTTTTCTGCTGCATCTACCAGTTCTCGCAGGAAATCTTTCTCGACGACGGTATCATTGTTAAGAAGCAGAACGTAATCCGCTCCTCGTCGAAGCGCCCATCGTATTCCAACGTTATTTCCCTCGGCAAATCCAAGATTGGTGCCGTTTTCCAAGATTGGCAGCTCCGGTGCATTTTTTCTAAAATGCTCGATAGATCCATCTGTAGAGCCGTTATCGACTAGGAGTATTTCGTGTTTCGCGTATGTGATCTGCTGCAGTGATTCCAGACATTCGACAGTGTCGTCTTTCCCGTTCCAGTTTAGGATTATTATAACGACCTGTGGTTCCACGTGTGTTCGCTCCTAAACACTCAATTAAGATCCGCGTTCACTAAGCTGAGGGGCAATGTCGTGCTTCCCGAGATGTGAAATCTCTCGAGAATATTAAATTTGCCGTGGGATACTACTGCTTGCCTGTCTTGGATGCTCGGGGGTATCTGAGCAATAGCTAACTTCGCACTTAAACGCGACGGAAAAAAGGAAAATGCGTTATCGAGCCCTGTTTTTAATCAAGAGGGGCCTATTTTTCGACCATCAGTGTTTGTTCTTCGGAAGATGGTGAGAAGGTAATAAAGTCTTTTGGATCAGCGTTTTTAGCATCATAAACGAGAAAGATTTAACAGTATCAATTAGTCACTTATGTATAAAGTTTCTATGGGGATTGATGAGAAAAACATAAGGAAAATGAAAAGTTTTGTTAGGTCTCTTAGGCGATCAGCAGAGCTACCACGCGGCAAAACATTCTTTCGGTATTTTGAAAACCGCGTAGCTTTGATGATTGCACTGCGCAGGCGGCGTCTCCGGCTCCCTCACCCGATATCGATCATGCTTGAGCTGACGACTCTCTGCCAGCTCAAGTGCATAACCTGTCCTCAACAGTACGCGATGGGAAGAGAGATGGACAGAGGGCACATGGATCTAGAGAGCGCCGAGCGGCTCTTCGATCAAAATTACATGTACCTCAATGTTGTCGGGCTAACTGGTTTGGGCGAGACTTTGCTTTACCCCCACCTTGTCGAGTTCGTTCAGTACTTAAGAAGCAAAAACGAGTTCGTGGGTATCAGCCTTTCTACAACTGCCATGAAACCAGACGCGCCAAAGATTGTAAATGCAATCGCCGACCAGATCGACTCACTGCAAATATCAATCGATGGGTGCGGGGAGGTTTTTGAAAAGATAAAAAGGAACGCAACCTGGGAAAAGTACTTGGCAAACCCCAAGGAGATCGCCAAGATCGTCGATGGAAGACGAGCGAAAATTCTGCTCAATATGGTTGTTCTAGATATAACTATGATCAGATGGCTGATATCATTAGGCTCGCGAAAAGCCTCAAAATACCAATGGTTTACTTCAATACTTTCAATCTTGTAGCTAATAATTGGGACACTTCGTACTACCAATTCTACTATACTGAAGCCTCCAAAGAGGCCGTTCGAGAAGCGGTAGAATTGGGCAATCGAGAAGGAGTGATTGTCGGTTATTATTATAATATGTCCGCGCCACCGGGTTTCAGGAACTGCGAATACCCCTGGGGTAACTTCTATGTCACGTGGAATGGCTTTTTGGTGCCGTGTTGTGCGAAACCATTCCCAAAAGAGAAGCATTTTGGAAACGTTTTCGAGCGCGGACTCATAGATTGCGTCAACGACAACGAATTCCTCAAGTTCAGGGAGATGTCTGTAAAAGGGATAATTCCGAAGTTCTGCCTGCGATGTCATAAAGTAACTTCGCCCCATTAGAAACTTTTCTTATGCGGACGAACAGCGCTCCGTCGCACTGGTTAAATAGTATTTAGCCCTAACAAATGGAGCACGTATCAACTGCATTCTATATCGTGAATAGCGAAGCACGCGAGCAAGTTCCCTAAGTGCACGTAGAGTAACATTAGCCAAAAATATTAGCTGATCCTCGAGCGGCAGTACGCCGTTAACCTTTCTGCGTCCTGCGAAGGCGGCACATAATACCTGAACAAAACTCACGGACTAAGTTTCTGCTATGCTTGTGCCAAGGGAGTATTTTAAACAAATCGGCTTTTTAGATGAGATTACGTTGGCCATTTAAGATTGGGATGCGTGCATATCGCGTTCGAAATATTAC
>CAYHCZ010000216.1:0-2558 GCA_964355295.1 uncultured Methanomicrobia archaeon | reverse complement strand
ACAAACAGTTAATACTCAGTTTGCTTAAGCGTTCAAGACCGGCAGAGGCTGAGAAGTAAGAACAGCTTGGACAGCGTCGAGATGTAGGCTCATTGCGCTTCTGAAGATCGAAGACTGGTTGGTGGTTTGCATTCGTATTTAGAGGTTGTTGGGGGTTCTAAAAAAATCTTCGCGAGAGACTGTATAAGGTACATTCGCCTAGGTACATTCGCCTATCTAGAGTCTCCAAAACGGACCGTCCCAGAACACGTTGTTTGTTTTTTTTAAAGATAAACTCGATAAAGCGTATCTATATGATATGTTTGATATCGGTGTGCTGCGTGCACTGAGGTGACGGAATCCGAATTGTGAGCAATGGACTTAAAGGATAAGAATGAACCTATTGCGAGAAGTTTTGCCGAGGCCGCATTACATTGCGCCCATTACATTAGCGCTGATCGACAATGCCACTAGTTAGCGTAATAATGAAGTCTTACAACCACGAGAAATTTCTCGCCGAGAGCATAGAAAGCGTTTTGGGGCAAGATTTTGGCGACTTTGAGCTGATAATCGTGGACGATGCTTCAACCGACGTATCCAGACAGATCATTGACAGTTATGCGGCGAAGGATCATCGGATTCAGGTGATATTTCATGAGTTTAACAAGGGCATCTCGAAAACCGTAAACGATGGCATTGACGCGGCACGCGGGCAGTTCGTCGCTCAAATAGACTCTGATGACGTATGGGTAGCTGATAAGCTTACGAAGCAACTTGCTGTCCTTGAACACGACGAGGACCTAATCGTCTGGTCGGAAGGGGAGCTGATTGATAACGCAGGACGATCCATCGGAAAAAGCTTTAGTGAATCCTGCGGAGGTGTTTCGAAAAAAAAGACTGGGGACATCTTCCAAGATCTAGTAAAAGGCAATTACATTCTTGGGTCGACTGTCCTCTACAAAAAGACGAATCTCGGCGAAATACGGTACGATGAGAGCTTGATGTACATTAACGATTTCAAGTTTTACTTGGAACTGGCACGACAACACCGGTTTCACTACATCGCCGAACCATTAGCAAAGTATCGATTACACAGTAGTAATGTACTAACGGGCACAAGTTCAGAAGTAATGAAAAGGAGGCAAATAGCAAAAAGAGAGTATGCTACAATTTTGGAAGAATCAATACGACAATACGATCACGAAATAACGCCAAAGACCAAGGCGAATATGTATGCCTCCCTTGCGGGCCTCTATTATTCTCTGAGCCAAAAGAAAAAGGGCTTGCGCTGTCTTTTGCAAGCAGTCCGATACAACCCCTCATACCCAAAACTACTACTGAAGCGCAGACTATCCAATCTACTAAGTTCGTGCACGTGAATATTCCCTCACGTAAAGGAGACTACGCAAGCGCGCTGATCGACAATGCCACTAGTTAGCGTAATAATGAAGTCTTACAACCACGAGAAATTTCTCGCCGAGAGCATAGAAAGCGTTTTGGGGCAAGATTTTGGCGACTTTGAGCTGATAATCGTGGACGATGCTTCAACCGACGTATCCAGACAGATCATTGACAGTTATGCGGCGAAGGATCATCGGATTCAGGTGATATTTCATGAGTTTAACAAGGGCATCTCGAAAACCGTAAACGATGGCATTGACGCGGCACGCGGGCAGTTCGTCGCTCAAATAGACTCTGATGACGTATGGGTAGCTGATAAGCTTACGAAGCAACTTGCTGTCCTTGAACACGACGAGGACCTAATCGTCTGGTCGGACGGAGAAATCATTAACGACAGTGGACGATCTACCGGAAAGAGCATTAATAAATGGATGCGCGCGAGCTCGAAAAAGAGTGGGAATATTTGGCAAGCGCTTTTGGGAGGGAATTACATTTTTGGTTCAAGCGTGGTTTATAAGAAGCAAAATCTAGGAAATATACGGTACGACGAGCGTTTACCGTACTTGAACGATTACAAGTTTTATCTGGGGTTGGCGCGCAACTATGAATTCTACTACATCGCGGAACCGTTGGCCCAGTATCGGATACACGAGCACAATACAATAGCTGGTTACGGTACTGAATCAAAGAACAGGTTACGTCTTGCTGGCAAGGACTATATTTCAATTTGTGAGGAGGCGTTGCAGCAATACGAGGACGAAATAGGGCGAGAAACCAAAGCACTCATGTATGGCAAAATGGGGACTGCCTATTATGCTTTAGGCGATAAGCGAAAAGGTTTACACTTTTTTTTGCAGGCAGTTCGCTGCAATCCATTTGAGACAGAAAACTTGCTTTATCCTCCACGTGCAGTGAAGCACGCGCTACGCAACCTGCTAGGTTTGCGCATGCGAGAAACCCCCAATTAAAGATGCGGATGTTCTCGGCAAAGCTGCGGGTTTGAACGCACGCTGAAATAACCAAAAGTCGAAGAAACGGCAAGTTCAAGCGTTGGTGTCGTTTCAAATGCAACGGTTGGCGGAAACCTGAGTGCAATCCTCTGAATGAAATGGGATAAAGTCGCACAACCGAGGTCGATTCAAGCATTAGCGACGATTCAAGAACCCACATTTGCTCAG
>CAYHCZ010000215.1:0-2563 GCA_964355295.1 uncultured Methanomicrobia archaeon | reverse complement strand
AGGTTCGATCAACTCATTCATTTCCCCGCTCCGTGCTCCTCAAGGGCTTTTTTTAGCTCTTCGTAACTTAAGTAGCGTTGTTTTGCTATGATGCTTCCATTGATCATTGTGATCGGTAATACTTCGGGCCCTTGTTCTTTGACCAATTCTATAATTTCGTTCTTTTCGAGAAACAGATTTACGTTGAAGGAAATGCTCGCCCTCACTACGTTTATCTCATTAAACTCATGCTGTATTTTCTGCAGCGACTCATTGAATTCTATAAGCACTTTGTCCGGTTCTGGACCGCAGATTCCCGTAGAACAGCACATAACGCCCTCATATATGATCAGATCAGTTTTTGTCATTTGTACCTTCGTTTATTCGTTATGCATATTTTAGAAATTCTATCTAGGACATATGAATATATCTAAATATGTTAAACTTACTTATGCTTTTTTCCTGAGTGAATCTTTTGAGGTACTGCCCTTTGTAGAATTTTCAGAACAGAATGTCAACTTCAACATGGCCGCTACTATTAGCGCCATCGACATCGATTTTGAGTCAAGTTCTCCGTGCGTAAAAGTCCTACAGCACGCCTGAGAGTTTTCTTTATTTGGGCACGCAGCACAGCGACCCATTCCAAAGTTGCGATTTAGTACCTCATCCAGCAGTAAGGAGGCGATCCCCAGCTCTTTGCACGTAATTCGTATCGACTCACTCTTGCCAACTGCGAGACGGCTATCTCCGTCACTCACTGTAACCTCACACAATGCGATGTAAGCAACCTCTTCTAAAACCCCCTGAAGCTCGTGCACGACGTCGCGTAAGCTTAGCTCTGTCGTTCCACGTTGCGCGTTGGCGTCTTCTTGTTTGTTGACTGAGTAAAAGTGCTCTACAGTGATGCATCGTTCAAGCGATTGAGTCATATTATTCACCTGTAAAATCTGCTAGTTGCCTATGCTACGCTAACCACGATTGAGGAATACCTGGAGAACGGCTATCGTTCGTCGGCGACTTGTCGTTGAGGTCTACTTAAATATCAATATATTGATATATATCAATGTTTTGAAAGCGCTCATTACAGTAGCACTCATTCTTTCCACCCAGCAAAAACGACGTGCAGTAAAACTGGTCAGAAGGGTATATGCGTTCGAAAAAAATGCAATCGGAGGTAAACCACGTTCGCGCTACTCCAACTCGTCGAGCGCTCTTAAAAGCGTTCCAAGACGATCGCCCGCAAGTCGGTGGTAGCTCCATTTGCCTTGGCGTCGTTCCAACACGAGGTTGGCGTCTTTGAGTATGCGTAGGTGGTGTGACACAGCAGATTGCTGTGCATTGAGCAGCAACATGAGTTCGCAAACGCAGAGTTCGTCTTGGCTCAGAGCCTTGATGATTTTAAGCCTCGTTTGGTCGGCTACTGCCTTGAGCGTGCGTGCCTGTTTGTACGTGTCGCGCGCATCAATAACCTCAGCAATTTCGTTAAGCGCACTTTTACGCTCCTCCACGTTGATGTTACGTGCCTCTGAACAGTGCTGAAGCGATTTTATAGGGTCACTAATCTTCATAGCTGCGTTTCTAAGGATGCCTTCTGTGAAATCTACATATATATGATCATATATATCTCCATTGTCATTTGACGCTGCTCCACACTTTTGCGCGCGATCTGAAGCCCGCTTCGCTCCGCTGGCAAATGAGCTCAATGGTTGTGCAAGTTCCTGCGTTGGGCATCTTGTCTAAGCATTACTTCTAGGAGTTCTTTAGAATAATCAACGCACTCTCTCTAGCTCTTAATGAGCACACCCAGAAGCAAGTGAGAATTGCAAAGTGATTCTTTTTTGCGGAGCAAAGCACAACCTGCCATATTCAAAAAAACGCCCTAAAGAGGGCTTATTTGCGACTAATAAATTAGGGACTCGCTTTGATACTTAAAACCAATTGCTTTGGCTTTTTTTGACAAATATTGATATATAATCATATATAAATACGATATAGAAAAAGTGCAAAGCATGAGGACAGAGGATGTGTGAGGAGAGATGCTGAAAATCTCTCAGGTTGCGCTCTACAAAAAAGCGATTGACGGGGCCATTGTCGTGACTGGATACGCAGATCAGCTCCTCAATAAGGCGATACGTCAATACGGGCGTGATAAGGAGATTGGGTACCCAAGCACCGGGTACCATCTTCCGTGCATCACCGCCTGGACAGGCGAAAAAGTGACGAAACTCGCACAGCTGCCGCGGCTGCTCGAAGAGGTGAGAGGCAAGATTGCTGAGGAGTGCACGTTTGACAACGCGGTAGCATCAGGCGAAGCGACGATGATCGCTGCAGAAATCGTTGAGGCTCTCAAGTACATCGATAATCCTGACCCATATGCGAATACCCTATACACCGGGTTCGTCGCCGACGAAGTACTCCGAAGGTTGGGGATCTCGTTCGTCGACGATACTATACCGGGTGTCCTTGTGTTAGTGGGAAAGGCGAAGGACCCTGCGTCGCTTGCGAAGATCATCAAAGACTGCCAGAGTAAGGGCATGCTCGTAATTCCCACCTTCGATACGATACAGCAGATCAAAGAAGCTGG
>CAYHCZ010000214.1:0-2588 GCA_964355295.1 uncultured Methanomicrobia archaeon | reverse complement strand
TTCGAGCCGGCTTCGGATTCTTAACGACGATTCCGGTAGGATTTCACCAAGAAGACCTCGAAAGCTTGGCTAGCTACATGTGGGTTTACGTACTTATAGGAACCACTGTCGGGCTTCTGGTTGGAGGAGTCAGTTATGCCCTTAGTTTCACCCCACACCTCGATAATCTTGTACGTGCTGGCTTGACCCTAGTAGCGCTGTACGCGCTGACAGGATTCATGCACCTTGACGGGTTAGCTGACGTCGGAGATGGATTGCTCAAGCACGGCACCATACAAGAGCGACTTAGAGTCATAAAAGACCCTTATATTGGTGTGGGGGGGATATCGTTTTGTGCCCTCGCGTTCCTTCTGCTTTTCTCTACAGTTACTGCCATTAAACCAGCCGTTATGATACCTGCGTTCGTTACAGCCGAAGCTGCAGCAAAGCTTTCAATGGTCGAAGTCGCTTCGTTCGGAAATGCAACGCATAAAGGTCTTGGATCACGTTTTTCTGAGAGAAGTGGCCCGCTTACTTTTATTGTAGCACTGACGCTAACCATGATTGTTGCCGTTCTGTTTTTTGGTCTCAAAGGTATCTTTGTGCTGCTGCCCCCTATTGTTCTATCGATTGGATTGGTGAAACTCGCTAACATAGCGTTCGGCGGAGTCAACGGCGATGTAATTGGATCATCAAACGAATTAGGGCGTTTAACAGCGCTTCTAGCCGTTGGACTCATGTAGGTGATAGCGTGCTCGCACTCCTTATGGCAGGTGGCAAAGGAGAAAGGCTCGATTTAACCGGCGTAGAGAAACCACTATTAGAGGTCGCTGGAAAACCGCTCGTTGCGTACGTCGTCGATGCATTGATTAAATCGCAAATTGAGAGTATCGTGATGGTAACATCCCCCCATACACCGTGCACAATGCGCTGGGCTAGAAGCTCTTGCCTTCCCTCACTTGAGGCGCCAGGACTGGGATATATCTACGATTACAGATGGGCCATGAAACGGCTAAGCCTTCAAGGTCCAGTCCTCATCATCTCAGCAGATCTCCCCCTTATTAATCACCAACTCATTGACAAGATCGTCGAACATCACTCACGAGTCGAGAGTCCTGCGCTAGGAGTCTACCTTCCTTCTACTTTTTTCGACGAGGCTGATATTAGTACTGACCTCGTATTACGCGCTGGTGAGCAACTCCTAGTACCCAGTGGCATTAATATCGTAGATGCAAGTTTGCCCGATCAATTGCAGCAAGAAACGATGCTTATTATTCGCGACGAGTCACTCCTATACAATATCAATAAGAGAAGCGACCTGAAACGACTAATACATAAATTAGGCGAGAATAAATCATAAAAAGAAGAAATAGCGGCTACAGCTTTAGACTTTTACGTTCGACAAGATCTACCAGCTCACCGATGTTGAGGAGCGCGTTGATGACTGGGATCCCTTTATAGACAGTGAGTTGCATCGAGACCACCCCAGAAATACAAAAAACAGTGTCCTGAAGTTCAGCTTCCGCGCGCTTTTCGTCTGCCGCACAAAGTATCTTAGGAAGAGTTGCCCCCCTAAACCCTTCTAATACCAAGTAATCGCTTTGGATGTGACTTATTAGTTCATCAAGCGTCACGGGCCGTTTTATCATCAGAATGCTTTCGTTTGGCGCCCGCAAGGCGACTGCCTCGGCTCCGGCTTTCCAATGGCGCCATGTATCCTTTCCAACTGCGTCGAAGACGAAATCGTTTATATGGACGTCTTTAATCGTTGAGACTGAGTGCCCACGCACCCGCAGCTCTTTAACGATCTCAACCACAGTCGTCGTTTTTCCTGTTTTTGAAGATCCGTATACGGCGATTACCCTCATCCGGTCAATGTTAACCTAAAAAGTTAAATCATCATCGCTTGCGGCAGCCAATAGAGATAAAATCGATCGCGTTAAGAAACTTAGTTACCTAAGCTACACAAACGCCTACAGTTCCGGCTTGTTCTGTCAAAAGCCGCGATCGTTCTTAAGTATCGCTAACAGGGGTGTTGGTCTTTCTGGACTTCCAGTAACGAGGATACGTCCCTGGAACCATTATAACTCTTTTGACTTCGGCAACTATCCCTCCTTCAAGAGTTGAGATGCCTAAGGCAACTAGTTCGTCCTTTGTGGTATAGATCCCCACCAGCTGTTTTGCGTCAAGACGAGGCAGCGAAACAACGCCGGGTTCAGCGAGTCGGGCCCCGTGACAAATAGCATCGACTGCAGTATCTCGAATAATAATTTTTGGGACATGTTCTAATGCGCGCTCAAGCGGCAAAATTATGTTGCGCAGCGGAGTTTCATCGTTGTCTTCAATCCAAAAGTGGTATGCGTCTGTCAAATCGTGCAAGGTGATCAGCTTTGATTCATCAAACGGGCCTACTTTCGTTCTTCGAAGCTCTTGCATATGTGCCCCGACTCCTAACACCTCACCTATATCGTGACATAGCTTGCGAATATAGGTTCCCGCTTCACATCCAATTTGAAGGAGTACGTCGTTACCTTCACGCTCGAGAATGTTGATATAATAAACCTCGCGTTTACGAATTTGACGTTTTACAGCCGATTTAAGAGGCGGAC
>CAYHCZ010000213.1:0-2595 GCA_964355295.1 uncultured Methanomicrobia archaeon | reverse complement strand
AGCGGCACATAGTGAAAAACAGTCTCGATACCACTATCTTGTAATTTCGCTATCATTAAATCCCTTAGTTGAGCAGTTGAGAATATTACGTAAAAAAGGTGAGCGTTGTGTTGTGCATAGGGGGGAATCGTCGGAATTTGGATGTATCCTTCTTGTTCGTACGGACTTAGCAATTTGTAGTACGCATTGTAGATCCTCATACGTTTGTCTTGAATTTCATCTAAAGCTTCAAATTGAGCAAAGAGAAAAGCCGCAAGAATATCACTTGGTAGATAGCTTGAGCCGATGTCTATCCACGTGTATTTGTCAACTTCACCACGATAGAATTTACTTCTATTCGTGCCTTTTTCTCTGATTACTTCTGCGCGCTCTTGCATACGTTTGTCTTGCGTGTTTATGAGAAGCGCCCCCCCCTCTCCGCATACGTAGTTTTTTGTCTCGTGGAAACTATAGCACCCAAAATCACCAATGGTCCCGAGATATTGCTGTTTATACTGAGCATTGACCCCTTGGGCAGCATCCTCAACCACCTTAAGTTGATGCCGCTCGGCTATATCCATAATTTCACCCATGTCGCACGCCACTCCGGCATAATGAACGGGGTATATCGCCTTAGTTTTAGGCGTTATATTTCGTTCAATTTCGCTAACATCAATATTTAGGGTCTTTTTATCAATGTCTACAAAGACGGGTCTTGCCCCCGCCATAACGATCGGATTAACGGTTGAAACAAAGGTGTACGAAGGGACGATTACTTCGTCGCCTGGTTTCAAATTGAGCAACATCGTGGCTATCTCTAACGCGCTTGTACACGAGGTGGTAAGCAACGCCTTGTTCGCTCGAAAGCGTGATTCAATGAACTCTTGCGCTTTCTTAGTGTACTCGCCATCTCCTGCGATCCTAGCTATCCCCTCTAGAGGTTCAACGACGCGTTTGATATATCCCATTTCGTTCCCGGTAATATAGGGCTTGTTAAAAGGGATGTTCACCAATGATTCCCTCCAAGCATTTACCAAAACAAAGATACCAAGATTCCAAAACGAATGTCAACAACTTGCCATTTGCGCAAGTCCTTTGACCGTGCATTTTCCCTCCCTTCAAATGTTTACCTCACGTTGTATCTAATGCTTGTCAATTTGCACTTCAATGGTTGACGCCTTGCGCTTTTTTGGCATTTTGTCAATAAGTTGATTAATACATAGCTAGCTCTAACTTAGTATTTGCGGTATATTATGATAAAGCGCCATTAATCCCCCATATCGAACTAACATTTTCTCTCATCTCTTCGCATTATTAGCAGCCATTGCTGGTGCCCAAGAAAAAAATTCATAGCGAATTCAACACCATCCATAGAGGGTGGATGGCCACTCCAAAGCTCTCAAAAGAGGCTTCACTTGCATATATGCACAGGCTTCACGCCACCTGCTATTCGGGTCTCACGTCTCATTAATATACAAACGTGGCAAAAAAATATAATTAACGCGTTATTCCCGGGGGAGAAGATGCGCCCCGCTCTCTGTAAAAAAACGCAGGCTTTGAGTCCCTTTTTCGTAAGAAACCTATTAATGCTAGGATGCGCTCTTTAGAATGATGTCAGACAAGCTAAACGGATTGCGGGACTTGCTTGAGCGACTGTCAAACGCACACGGTGTTTCCGGACATGAAGGAAGTTCCCGGGACATCATTAAGCACGAGCTCACCCCTTATGTCGATGAGATGCGGATAGACGCGTTCGGCAATCTCATCGCTACCAAGAAAGGAAGCGGGCCGTCGGTTATGCTCTCAGCGCATATGGACGAAGTGGGCCTTTCCGCGAAGTACATAGACGAAAACGGGTTTATCTACTTCATCGGCATCGGCGGTTGGTTTGAACAAACGCTGTTAAACCAGCGCGTCACGCTCCACGGAACCAACGGAGCCGTAGCCGGAGTGATCGGTTCAAAGCCGCCTCATATTCTCGAGGAGGAGGAAAAGAAGAAGCCGATACCAATTAAGGATATGTTTATCGATGTCGGCGCTACAAGCGCTAAAGAGGTCGAGAGCCTCGGCGTGACGATCGGCACGCCGGTCACGATCGATCGCGAGTTTACGCCGCTTTCAAACAACCTCGTTACTGGAAAGGCGCTCGACGACCGGGCAGGGTGCGCGATGATGATTGAGGCAATGAAACGCACGAAGGCGACGACGACTATATTTGCGGTCGGATCGACGCAAGAAGAGGTCGGCTTGAAGGGCGCTAAGACGGCTTCATTTGGACTGAACCCCGACGTCGCCATAGCCACCGAGACTAATATTGCAGGCGACTATCCCGGCATCGAAAAGAAGATGGCGCACTTGGAGCTCGGTAGGGGGCCGTCTGTCACCCTCGTTGATGGGGGCGGTCGCGGGCTCATCACCCCCGATTCGGTGCTTCGTTGGATTGAAGAGACAGCAGCAAAGGCACACATCGCCTACCAGCGCGACGTCAGCTCGGGTGGCACAACTGACGCCACGGCGATCAACCTGACGCGAGCCGGAATCCCCGCCGGCGTCGTGAGCGTCGTTACGCGGTATCTCCACACTCCCGTCGAAGTGCTCAATCTCACGGACCTCGAT
>CAYHCZ010000212.1:0-2598 GCA_964355295.1 uncultured Methanomicrobia archaeon | reverse complement strand
TAAAAAAAGCCCTTGAGGAGCACGGAGCGGGGAAATGAATGAGTTGATCGAACCTGCACAAAAAGGCAAGACAAAATTCATATTTTTCAGCGGTAAAGGCGGGGTCGGCAAGAGCACGATGAGCTGTGCCACTGCCATGTGGCTGGCAAAGAAAGGGTATAAGACGATCATCGTTACCACTGACCCTGCCCCCAACCTCTCTGACATATTTGGTCAAGATATCGGCCACAAGATCACCGCATAAATGGGGTTGAGAATCTCTCTGCTGTCGAAATAAACCCCGATATAGCCTCTAAAGAATACAGGGAGCGAATGATCGCTCCGCTACGAGCACTCTTGGATGAAAAGAACCTGCAGGTGATGAAGGAGCAAATGAATAGTCCATGTGTTGAAGAAGTTGCAGCGTTTGACAAGTTTATAGAGTTTATGGACGACCCTCTTTACGACGTGGTTGTATTCGACACCGCGCCGACGGGGCACACCATCAGATTGCTGGAACTTCCGAGCGGGTGGTGTTCGGAATTGGACAAAGGGGGATCGACGTGTATAGGGCCGAGTTCCTCGTTGCAGGGAGCCAAGCTGAAGTATGAAAAAGCCATCGCGCATCTTCAAGATAGCGATGAGACGTCTTTTGTCTTTGTACTCCGACCAGAGCATTCGTCGATTCTGGAAACGAAGCGGAGCAGCGCCGAACTATCTAAATTGGGGATTGTTACATCTTTTTTTATAGTCAATGGGATGCTCCCAGAAGCGGCAAGTACTGACCGCTTTTTCAAGAAGAAATGGAACGAAGAACAAGCAATAGTAAAGCGAATTGAAGATGAGTTTCAAGGAAAAAAGCTTTTTTACCCCCTAAGAGATTCTGAGATCTCAGGACTACCATTGCTGGAATCGGTCGGACAGACGTTGTACGAAAATCTGAAAGAGCAGACGGCAGTCAGTGAAGAAGCTGCAACGGGTTTGTCAAGTGGGGGGGATCAAAGAGCATCCAGCGTGTTCAAGAAAAGGCAAGACCTGCTCTCATTTTTTACTCCAGTCAACGGAACGCGTTATCTCTTCTTCACGGGCAAAGGTGGGGTAGGAAAGAGTACGGTTGCCTGCGCAACCTCTGTATACCTCGCAGAAAAAGGACTTAAGACGCTTATCGTAACGACGGACCCTGCCTCTCATCTGCAGAATATTTTTGGGCAGCCTATCGAACCTGAACCGACCGCTATCGCTGGTTTCAACAACTTGTTTGCGTCGAGAATCGACCAAAAGAAAGCGTGGGAGGAGTATAGCAAGCGAATATTAAAAGCAGTCGAAGACAAAGAAGAAGAGATCAGAAAAGCCGTTGAAGAGGATTTAAACTCCCCGTGCGCTCAGGAAATGGCCGCATTTGAGAAATTTATGAGCTACTTTGAACTGCACGATTATGATGTGTTTATCTTTGATACGGCGCCGACGGGACATACATTAAGACTGCTCGAGCTTCCTTCAGACTGGAAGGGGTTCATTGACTTAGGAACGTTGACAAAAAAAACCTCAGATGAGACAATGACCAAATATGCTCATGTTATAGAAGTGATGCGCGATCGCGACAGTAGTACGTTCGTATTCGTCATGTACCCTGAGTTTACCCCGATGATGGAAGCGTGGAGAGCTTCGCAGGACTTAAAAAAGCAGGTTGGGATAGAGACCGCCTTGGTCGCTGTCAATTATGTACTCCCTGAGAAGTTTGGAAGGAACACCTTTTTTAACAACCGACGGAGACAGCAGGAAAAGTACATCAAAGAGATAAAAGAGCGATTTAAAACGCCAATATTTACCATCCCCCTCTTAGATCACGAGCCTGAAGGCCTGAATGATCTCATACAGCTGCAAAAGACATTTTTAATTGATGCAGGGGGAAAATGAGCTTGCTTACAACACAGTTGGTGACGAACGCTTCGTCTAGCGATACGTCTCAACTATGCTGCAGCTCTAGAGCTCGGAGGTGGTGACTACGTGGACTTAGATGTAAATATTAAAGCTCACGACCTACTATGGCGACTTATGGATCCTGCGATTAAAAAGCGCTATACTGAAAGTTTCGGTGCTAGAAAATCGCAGCTAGTTGATTCTGAGATGGCTAAACTTGTTGAATCTGGCCTCGTCTTTGAAAAAGACAAGCGATATGAGCTTACGTCGAAGGGACACGCAATCTACAACTTATTAACTAAACAGAGAGGCTGTTGTCAACCTATGTAATCGCAAAGACGCAATGGCGATTGCGAGCGATGCACGGTATCGGGCTAGTGCGTTTTTGCAAGACGCAGTTATTCATGTCACGGACTATTGAAAATGCGCGAAAGGAGAGGTTTCTTACATGGATAAAAAACCCAAAGGACGACTATCGTTCCTAAACGAATTCCTCACCCTCTGGATCTTTCTGGCTATGCTCATAGGGCTAGCAATAGGGTATTTTGTCCCAGGCGTCCCGGATGCGCTTAACCAACTATCTATGGGGACGACCTCTATCCCCATCGCTATCGGGCTTATCGTGATGATGTACCCGCCCCTCGCGAAGGTACGCTATGAGGAGCTGGGAGCCGTCTTTCGGAACACGAAGGTCTTAGG
>CAYHCZ010000211.1:0-2613 GCA_964355295.1 uncultured Methanomicrobia archaeon | reverse complement strand
AATCTTTCGCGGATAAACGAAGGTGGCCGGCGGACTGTGCTGCGTCTATCAACACTGGTATGCCATTTCTCTGTCCAATCTTTATGACGCGGTTTATGTCTTGTACGGAACCAAAGACGTTCGACACGTGAGATAGAGCTATCAGCTTAGTACTGTCAGTAATGGCCGCGTCAATCCGAGCGGGATCGATTATGCCCTCTGTATTCGATTCAACCACATCGAGTACAACCCCGTGTGTATGGAGAGCGACCCACGGGAGGTAGTTGGAATGGTGTTCAATCGTTGACGTAATGACGTGGTCTCCAGGAGCCCACTCTAACCCATGCGCGACGATGTTGATGCTGTCCGTCGTATTCTTGGTAAAGACGGCGTTTACAGGTTCGCACAAAAAAAAGTTGCCCACGGTTTCGCGGCTGTTTTCATAGCGCTCAGTTGTCTGCCGGGCAAGTCGGTGTGCCCCTCTTCCGTAATTGCCTGCGTAGGCGAAGAAGTACTCGTTTATCGCTTCTACTGCGGGCTTTGGTGTCTGGCTTGTGGCAGCGTTATCAAGGTAAATGACGCGTTCAAGAACTGGGAAATCCTTCCGAATCGCGTAAACGTCGTACATCAGGCGTACATAGTAGCTGACCTGAATAGCTTTTGCGGTAATGGAATACTGTGTGGCCTATCGTCTTCTCCGTGCCGCCGTCCTAGGGGTGAGCGGCAGTCTCAAGTATGGCACCTGAACACCATACGTCTAATGCATAAAAATCCCGCACTCACGGTTGACGCTGTCATCGTAAAAGACGGAAAAATTGTGCTGATCAAAAGGAAGAAGGAACCGTTTCAAGGACAATACGCATTGCCAGGCGGATTTGTGGAATATGGTGAAACCGTTGAAGCGGCGCTCAGAAGAGAGGTCCTCGAGGAGACAGGACTCGTTGTAGACGTAAGCTCGCTCGTTGGCATCTACTCTGACCCACTTCGTGACCCTCGAGGGCACGTCGTTTCTGCAGTATTCGCTGCCGTTATCGTCAGTGGTGCCTTAGTAAGTGGTTCCGACGCAGCAGAAGCGAATTTTTGGGAGATCACGAATTTACCCCCCTTAGCGTTTGACCACGCGAAGATTATACAGGATGCACTTCGATATCGCTAGCGCCCTTCCATAACTTCCTTTATTAACGGCGCGACGCTGATGACACTCTCAGCTCTCTCGATAGTATCGGTCGCTATGATGCTATCGACCCCTGCGCTATACAAGCGAAGCCGCGCGTTAAGTGAGAGCACAGGATGGATGCACGCAACGTGCACTTGTCGGGCCCCCTGTCCTCGTAAAAGCTTAATGGCTTCTGCCATGGTGCCGCCTGTTGAAATCAAGTCGTCAACTACGACAACGTCGCGTCCGTCAACGTGCACCGTCTTGGGTTGGATCTCAACGTGCTCGGGCGTTACCCGCTTCTTTACCAGCACGTCGAATTCACAACTCATAGCCTCAGAGACGTCACTTACTAGCGCGGTCGCGCCCTCATCAGGGGCGATTAGCAGCGGCGACATGAACTCCATACTCTCCAAGTACTTACCAATCAGGCCAGCTGCAGAAAGGTTCACTGGCTTTTTGCCGCTTCTGAGATGAAAATGATCGAGAGAAGCAGGATCGTGGATATTTACCACGTAAGATTCGTCGGCGTCAATTGCCTGTGCAATGGCGCGGGCACTGATCGGTTCTCCGAGCTTAAATCGCTTGTCTTGCCTAGCATAGCCAAAATAAGGGATGACCACCCTCAGATAACCATCCGAGACTGCATCGATGAGCTGAAGGAGGTAGATGATATCGTCATTGGTCGTGGTGCTCTGAACGATGAGCGTATCGCCGTCGAGTTCTTCTGCAATGCGCAAGTACAGTTCTCCATCGGGAAACTGCTTGAATTCAACTATGGCTAGTTCGCACCCGATCTCTCGTGCAACGCGCGAACTAAGCAATTGCGAAGCGGGACCACCTAAAACCTTCATGATATCTCCATCAATTTACGCTCTATACACGAACCAAACATAGATAAGCCGCTCTATTTACATCATCAAAAACACCGCGTCCGGCCCTATTGCCGCTTAACCCGTCTGGGGTTTATGCTTGAACGACCACGGTATGTGCGACACGATCTCCTAAACGTTGTTTGTCCTCAGATGACCAGATAAGAACCGCCGCTAGGAGATACGGAGCGATGAATGGGATTAAATCGATGATACGCAGTATTGTGCGTGTTGCCGCCGCTCCATAGGAGATCGATGAGTTATCTTCCTTTCTTACGACTTTGATCTTAACGACCATTTTGCCGACAGTTTGCCCGTTTCGTCCTTCAAGCAACGTGTAATAAAGGAATGCGATGATGATATCGATCAGAATTAGTACTCCAAAGAACGGACTTATTGTCACTTGCGCTGTTGACGCATCAATGGTGATTGTGCCCGCGCCGGTAAAGCCTAGTAGCCAAAAAACAACACCGAGGATGACGACATCAACGAGTTGCGCGACAAAGCGGATCGCGACGCCTTGGTAAGGCAGTGCGGCAGTAAAAGCTGTCGGTGGTTCGACTCGTAGTGAGGGATTGTACGTCGGAGGGCCTTGTGGCTGCTGCT
>CAYHCZ010000210.1:0-2628 GCA_964355295.1 uncultured Methanomicrobia archaeon | reverse complement strand
GTCTCTGACCGATATTACGAAGGCGAAGCTGAAGGCGAAGTAGAACTTCAATAGCGTTCGGCGTCCTTCCCTTATTCTTTCCAAAAACTTTAATATCCTTCAACCAAATTGGCAGCGGAGGTGGATTCATGGTACGATTGTTCGGTCCGCGTTACGGCAGGTTTAGAAGACTTGCCTGGCTTTTTCTGGCAGTGGCAGTAATTCTCTTCATACTGACTTTTCTAGGGATCGCTGGATTAACCTTAGCAGTGCTGCAGCCCCTTATCATCCTATTCGTGATACTGTTTGCCATAGTGCTAATCGTTTCGCTCATCTGAAATCCAGCAATTTGGCTAGCATCAATTGCTTAATGACCGCCCTGACAATGGTGCCTCCTTTAGTAGCGGTACAGTAGCGACTATTCGAAACGCCCGTGCAGTGCCCACATTTTGATTCGACCCTTGAACTGTGGGCGTTGCAGTAGCTGTTTCTATTGCTTTCACAGTTGCCGTTGCCGCTACTGTAGCTTTGACCTTAGGCGTGGCAGGTGGACCATTAGACGACGTGCAACCTTTGGTGGATGCAAGAACTAGTGCACCAATAAAAAGCAACCGCAGCGCATATTTCAATGGCATTTTGATGTACCGTTTCATCATCCTAACGATTGGGTTCATACTACAGCTCCTGCCAAGAAACATATCTGAGAAGCGAAAGTTGGCTTAACAATTCCTATCCTGTCATCCGATTCTTTCTCGTCTACTCGCAGGCGATTCCGTCGTTGTCTCCATCGAGCCGAAAATTGTCCCCTAGCCTCAGCGACTTATAATAATTATAAAACGACCGGGCCTCTGCTTTTGAAGCATAGTCTCAGCAGTTGCTGGTATGATATTACTGTGATAAGGTTGCCGCGGTTGCGTTTGCTTGTTCGGTAAGACAAATGAAAACTGCAAAACAAACGGACTGGAAAACCGAGGCACTTCCATTAAAGCGCGCGACAATTGCCCTTAATCGATTTTCTTGGCAATCGATATACGTAAAATTCGCGCGGGCTTGTACCTCACAAATGGAAGACAAATGGTTTATGTTCTGGAAACATGATGACTTATATTTACATCGCAGCTGGATCGGCCCCTTTTCTGTGCCCACGACGCATCGTTATGTACCTTTCACTTAGGCCAAGAGACGATCAGTGTATGAGGGTCTAAATACTCTTTTAAATGTGGTGGCTCGTATTAACTGCAATAACATAACTGGAGGGATGAACTTGATCGAAAGCGACTTTGAAGAGCTGAAAAAACGAGTTGAACAGCTTGAGGCGTGTTGTAGAGAATTGCGGGAGAAAATACGTCCTGAAAAACTAGTGCCAGATATCTACGAATTTGACGATGAGTTGGCCCGGCGGCTCAAAGGCCGCCTTTAAGGTTTATTTAACATGGCACTTTTTTGAAAGTGAGATTAGTCCGAATGATACGAACGGTACAAGCACCGCTAACGCACACCAGCGCACGCTTTGACAGGCGCCCCGTGAACACACCACCCTGATCAAGCACAGCGCTTCATGCTTTCTTCAAACAACGTTACCACTGAGACCTCCGTCCTTTGATAATTCCTCACAGACGAATTTGGTACCTTATTGAAAGTGCTATACGCGAAATTGCTCAGAGGAAAGCTTCACTATATAGTCAGCGGTAGAATCCGACTACTCGCCGCTGCAAACATAATAGCCAACTAGTAATTTGTCATGCTGTCCTTATTTTTGACCAAGACTACAAGGGGTTTATGCGCGTTTCCACGTGTTTCTTAACGCGTAGTTGCAGAGCTTAGTACAAGTGTGGCGTTAACAAAAAGGCGCTTCTGTTAACAATGTGTTTTGAATCGCACGTTTGTTTCACCTGAAAGTAGCGAATCGAATCTACTATGAGCTAAGCTACGAGCGTGAGGCGCAAAACGAAACTACAAGCACAATTTAACTAATCATCACAAAAAAGTGAGGTTGAACTCTATAGGATGTGTGGATGCCAAAAGTGATCCCTACCAATGGTTTGTTTGAGGGGCAAGGCGATTTCGCCCGATGCTTCAGAGCAGAGGTTTTGTTCTACTCGAAAAGCCCTACTCCAAAGCCATTGGTAGCTACCTTTTCCACCACATATCCTATAAAGCGTGCCTTTAGTATACAAGCCTCTTCGATTTATACTTTTCATAAGAATCGAGCGCAATGCTGCCGATACGTCGGCAAAAAAAATGCCATACTAGGAAAAAATAGTGCTTCCTAGTTTTTAATTTTTATAAAGAGGGCGGCCGCACAACGCAGCTCAACGATAACAAGCGCTTCCCTGGTGCGTATGAAGTTGCGCTTAAGAAAGAGAGACAGGATAATAAGAGAACACGATCACTTGCTGGATCAATCTCAAAAAGACGAAAAAAAGCGAAAAATTTTTCCATCTTGTTGTTAACGTGCTGTTATGGCCATATCGCGTACAATAAGTTATTTAGTAGTAAATTCGATATTTGGGCTCATCGTTCTGGCTTTGGCGAAATTCCTTGGACTCCCAGTGCCCATAAATTGGATCACTGTACTTATTTGTGCACTGGCAGGGATCCCCGGAGCTGTGCTCGTGATACTATTATACTGGCTCGGCATCGTCATCC
>CAYHCZ010000209.1:0-2631 GCA_964355295.1 uncultured Methanomicrobia archaeon | reverse complement strand
CTTTGTCCCACCGAGGGAGCCAAAACTCGGTAGAGATAATCCAAAGTCTTTTCTCTGTCGCTTCGAAGGTCTCGAGCCGCCTGCTAATAATGTCATCTTTGTCGTAGAGAATAGAGAAGCCCTCTTCGATCGGACACCATTCGATAGGCAATCCTTGCGCTTTTGTGCGCTCAACGTCCCACAGCTCCAATAGTTTATCTCGCGCCTCGCTTAGGTGCTGTAATTTCGTGGCCTCTTTGTCAATGGCAGGGCGGATTAAGGGGGACGGATAAGCTGCAAGGAACGTCTCCGGATTGGTCGATATACGCTTGGCGAGTCCTTTTTTTGAGAGCTCCCGCAAGATGTCGGTCGCAGTGCGACTGGTGAGATGAAGCGATTCGGTTACTTCATTAGCCGTTTGTCGTCCTGCTTGCAATAGATGAAGGTATACCTCTCCCGCTTCCCCGTCGAGACCGAACTCTGAAAAAAGAGCTAATATGTCTGCCGGCATATTGTCCACACTTAAGCTCACCGCTCCTCGCAATGAGCGATCAAACGTCTATACTACTTATCGTTGTATAGCGATTTAAAAGCTGCTGCAACTGCCGTTGTTTGAGGGTTGGTGGTTAGGCGATTCTTTTTCCTTTGCCCGGTGCAAGGTCGTAGACTTCTGTTACAGTCATTATTGCACAGCCTTTTGCAGGCAATTTTTCACTTCGAGTCTTGATCTTTAGTTTCATCATCTCATAGTCAGGCCCTTCAGTGACGTAGTTGGCCACACCCTTGACTTGATATCCCACATAGCCCTCCCACGAGGTAAGTGCGACGTTGCTATTCGGCTTCTTCAGATTATTCAAAGTTTTTTGCCAATTGTTGTCACCGATGAGAATAGTTTGTGAATCTTTTATGATGATGAATTGATTTGGTACGGCATTAGGCACACCGGCATCACTTACGGTTGTGAACACTACGGTTTTTACAGCATTAATGTTGTTAATTACTTCTTCTGGCAGGTTCGTCACAATACGCACCTCCGTTTATAAACATTAATAGAGCACTTGGCGATAATAAAAACCTTTCTCTGGCTTGGAGAGGGGCGAGTTGCTCCTACATGCAGTGAGCCCCTATACCAGTCGACTAAAGCGCCGCATCAATGCCAAAGGCGCTGAGGGCAGTGCGTCGGCTATGAATGTAGCGCGACGGGGAAATTTTGACTAGGTTTTCTGATCACGGATTATGGTTCTCCGTCAAGTCTGCTTTTAAAAAATTGCATATTGTATCAGCTACATATGCGTAGCAGATGACCAGAACGTACGTGCTTGACGCACCCGTGTTTATTTACAGCGTTCAAGTCTCTGGCAATATGTACACTGTCCCCGAGGTCACCCGCGAGTTGAAAAGCTCTGAAGCGGCAATAGCACTGCAAGAGTTTTTGAAAGAGGGACTGATAATTGAATCCCCCCTAAAAACCGACGTAGAAATCGTCACGGAAAAGGCTAAATCTACAGGTGACTATTTCAGGCTATCTCAAGCTGATATTGACTTGCTTGCTAAAGCACTTGAACTGAGCGGTACGCTGGTCACCGATGACTATTCCATTCAAAACGTCGCTGCGCACCTCGGCATTGAGACACAACCGATCCAGCAGGCGCGAATCAAACGCGTGCTCAAATGGAGGCGCAGGTGCGTTGGATGTGGTCGGCTATATGAGTCGGAAGCTATCTGTCCTGTGTGTGGATCTAACGTGAAAGTTAAGCCGGTGAAGCGGTAAGTGCCGATGGTTGGAGGAGTAATAACATGAAAGATTTGAACGACCTTATAAGTAAGGCGCAGGAACTGCACGAGAAAGGGTTGCGTTCAGGCGAGATAGCTGACGAACTGAACATATCACGAGAGACCGCAACGTGGCTTATTACCCGCTCCGAAACCTCTCGGGGACCTGTTCCAAAGGACATACATGTTAACTGGAGTGAAATTGGGCAAAACGCCGAGCGGCTTAGATTCGTTTCGCTCGCATTGGTCGACATGATATTAGAAACGGGCAATCCCGACGTCGTCGTTGGGGTTGCGCTAAGTGGCCTCCCTCTTGCGACGCTGGTCGCAGACGAAATCGAAGCGGAACTTGCGGTGTTTGTCCCTCAAAAGCAGAGGGGATCTGAGGATAAAAGCTTCAAGGGATCATTTAGTCAAAATTTTGCCGATATCGCAGGAAAAAGTTGTGCGATAGTAGATGACGTCATCACGACCGGCAGCACGGCAACTGAAATTGTCAAGGTCATAAAAGAGATGCAAGCCACACCGCTCTCGATAGCCGTTCTTATCAATAAGAAGGGGATCCAGCAAGTCCTAAATGTGCCGATTAGGTCGCTTGTTCGAATCACCATGTTTTGATCGTATAGACTTGTAGGGATACAATTGACAGCTTCTGAACTTGACGAAATTCGAACAATTGAGCGAAAGTGGCAGGATCGTTGGTTTTGCGACAAGATATTTGAGCCAAAAAGTGCTGGACCGAAGAAGTACTTCTTAACGACACCGTATCCATACACAAGCGGACCGCAGCACATAGGCCACACGCGGACGTATAACGTGGCCGACATTCACGCTCGGTTTATGAGAATGAACGGTTACAACGTCTTATGGCCGATGGCG
>CAYHCZ010000208.1:0-2659 GCA_964355295.1 uncultured Methanomicrobia archaeon | reverse complement strand
GTAGAAAGAGAGATTTAACATCCTCTAGGATGAAAACCTCGTGCCAGTCTTCAGTGAGAAATGACTATCTCATTTGACGTTGAATACCTGCGCGCGAGACATCTAATCCAACTGTTTGGAGTGGGAGATTACAAACTGCCCACTGCTGCTTCGATTCTGCTCAGTGCTTCCTCCAGAATGGCTCGAGGGCAAGCTATGTTCATTCTCTGGAATCCTGCTCCACCCGCGCCGAAGACAAAGCCGTCATCAAAACCTACTCTGGCCTTTTCCCTCATAAAGCTCCTCAACGCCATGCTGTCCATTCCCAGCTCCCGGCAGTCTAGCCAGACAAGATATGTCCCCTGCGGCTTGATGATTTTAATTTTCGGCATATTCTTCTCAAAGTATTCGGTCGCAAAGTCAAGGTTGTCCTGCAGATAAGAAAGAAGCTGTTCCAACCACTCGTCCCCGAAACGGTAAGCGGCTTCAAGCGCTGTTAAACCAAAAAGGTTCGGCCATGACTGGATACCAGTTCGAGCGTTTTGGAAATCATCCCTGAGTCTTTCGTTGGGGATAATAATGGAAGAAGCGTTGAGCCCAGCGAGATTAAAGGTCTTGCTCGGTGCCATGCAGACCACGCAGTTCTGTTCAAACTCCGATGAAATTGAGGCAAACGGAGTGTGCCTATACCCATTGAAGAGTAGTTCGCAATGGATTTCATCGGAGATCACTTTAGCTCCGTGGCTGATGACCATCTCCCCCAACCGGCTCAGTTCCTCTTTATTCCACAGACGACCTACTGGGTTGTGTGGGTTGCTCAAGAGGATAGCCTTTATTCGGTGAGCGGAGGAACCCATACCAACTCGGGGCTGGAAAAGTCCTTCAAGGCCCGCATAATCCATTTCATAGCAACCATCTACCAATTTAAGTTCGTTGTTCGCGATGTGACATCCGCTGGACGTCACTGCTGGGAAAAAGGGATAGTAGACCGGCGGCTGCAGGATAATTTCGTCGCCCGGACGGGAAAGAGCTCGGACCGCTGCATGGAGTGCGGGAATAACACCAGGGGTAAAAACGACCCATTCCGGTTGGATGCTCCATTCGAACTTCCGCTGCATGCGGTCAACAACAGCTTCGGTGGCGCTCGGACCTGCCTGAGTGTACCCATAAAACGCGTGCTCTGCGCGTTTCTTCAGCGCCTCCACAATCGGTTGGGCAACTGGGAACTCCATATCAGCAATCCACAGCGGAATGACGTCATCACGACCAAATACCGCTTTAACGTTATCCCATTTGATGCTATTGGTATTGCTTCTGTCATATATGCGTTCAAAATTGTATTTCATTAGTTAGTCCTTCAAAGTGTCAATAAAGCTAAATACGCGCAAAAACGGCGCTGATGTTGTGAGCCGTAGGAAAGGTAACACGACTTACTCCTCAAATGTTGATTGTCTTGCAGATCTATATGGAGATTTGCCGATTACTAATTCATAACCTTGTCCAAAAACGCTTGCACCAATCGGGGTTTCATTCAATCCATTTTCCAGCGAAATAGATGTTTGCCATCCCAGTAGCTGCGGGCTTTGTTAGTGTCCAAACGTTTGAATGTTGGCGTGGCTTTTTTTGGACCGTGAAACGCTGGCTTTCAAAAGTCAGTTGCCCTTACAGCAAGACGGGGTGCGACTTATTGTGTCCATATTGCACGAATCCAATCAAGATTACAGACCTCGAAGTCGAACAGAAGACGCTCCCGCTTTATAACGTGTGAGCGTTGGAATCGCTCGCGACGCTGATACAAGCGCGCGCTGTAACACAACTAAAGAGCAAAAAAACCTTAATCGGACAGGATTCTCTATTCTGCCCGATCAAAACACTAACTGAGATGCCAACAATACGACTGATGCTTATTTCTTCTCAATCGCCTGCTTCATCATCTTCAAAGTTTCAACCTTGTGCTTGAGGGAGCCGATCTTGAACTCTTTTCTCATGATCCGCTGATCGAGCTTGCGCAGTATTACTTGCTTTTTCGTGTCCTCGTCGAGCATCTCCCACGCGACCATCTCAGCCCATTTGGCCGGACCCATGTGATGCACTGTTCCTACTCTACCTTCAGATTTTTCCCACATTTCGTTTCAACTCCTTAATTAAACGATGTTTTACTCTGACAAATCCGCTTGAACTCACGGAAAAGCGCGCAGCGTGTTCATATCCACGTCATGCGCGACCGTTTAACAGTAATGCGGCTAAGGTTACAGAACGTTTCGCTGTTGTACGACAGCCGTTCTATTCATCATTGTATAGATGGTGCAAGGCCCGATAAACATTCCCGTCGCATTGAACTGATGTGTGAAGCTAAACCCCAATTGGGATTGCCAGAATCTAAAAGCCGCGCAAAAGCAATGATTTTGTGTTTCACTGCGTCTTTAGCGTTTTTTAAGAGATACCCTAGTTAATGTCGAGCTCGTACGTTCAGGACACACTCAGGTACCGGTATACTTATTGACAGCAGCAAACCTAGAAGAAAAGTGGATTAACCGTAGAGCCTCTATTAGGTGAAGTTACCTTGAGACGACAATATATCCAGCGATGAGAATGAGGGAACCGCCGACAAGCATGAGCGGTGTTGGTTGCTGGGCTAAGAAAAAGAAACCGAAAACCACGGCACTAACCGGCTCCAAAT
>CAYHCZ010000207.1:0-2660 GCA_964355295.1 uncultured Methanomicrobia archaeon | reverse complement strand
AACGTTCTCAGACGACTAAATTTCCTTTCTTCTTGGTTTTCCATCGTTTACCTCCCAGTTTTGAACAATTAACTTAGATTTTCGCTTATAAAACTATTTAGTTTGTATATAGATTTTTAGCTGAGATAAACCGCTGCGCTGACATGATACTAGCAAGCAGAGCTTTTTTTCGCTCTTTTTTTAGTCGCTACAGTCTCGAATGATGAAATCTTCTATCTGATCTCGTGCTCGCTCGCGTGCTGCCTGGTGGCTTTTCAGGAACTGCACAACCTTGGTCGCAAGCTCCTTTTTGCATTCTCCACACGCGCGTGCCCCCTGCAAACACTCCTGTCTCATCTCAAGCGCCCTTCGATCGTCCTTTTCAAACAGGTAGAACGAGTACTGATATACCGCACAAACCTCCGGTATTCCGCCGAGTTCCCGCTGTTCTTTCACTGTGGTTCTGCCGCCGGTAAATGCGTTAGCAATCTTTTTCTGCGCCTCTTCGGGAGTGTCTGTGGTAAAAATGCTCGTTTCCGGAAGCGATGCGGACATTTTATCGAGGCCTAACAAGCTTGGAAAGAAGCGGCTATGTACGAGCGCTGGCTTGTAGTAGCCCATCTTGGGCGCAACGTCGCGAGTAATGCGAAAGTGCGGATCCTGGTCGATAGCACATGGAATCAGTACCGGAACGTTGCGCCCCGCCAAGATCGTCGGCAAGAATGCAGGCGCTGATTGCATACTCGTAAAGAATACCATTCCAATGTTAGTGCTTGTGTCAAATCCAAAGACCGCTCGAGCCGCCGAGAACGTCACGCGCTTTGCTACTTCCAGCGCGATCGGATAGAGGGTTCTTACATACTCGGTATCGAGAAATATTCGCGTCTTTTTCGGATCAAAGCCGAGCGCGATCAGATCGAGGCAGTTGTCATATGAAAAACCACGCGTCGCGTATGCACTCAGCTCGTCCTTCTGTAGGAATTTCTCATCGTCGGTCATCTGGAAGTATAATTCAGCTCCAAATGCGTCTTGCAAGTACTTTGTGAACATCCACGGCATGAGATGACCGAGATGGGTCTGCCCTGAAGGCCCTCTTCCAGTGTAAAGAACGAACTTCTCACCCGCTTCATATCGATCCAGTATCCAATTGAGGTCGCGATGTGAGAAGAAGACCTGCCGTCGCAACATCAGCGGGATTGAACCGGTGAGTTCCTTAAATCGCGCTAAAATAACCTCGTCAATGGGCTGCGTTCCAAAAAGGGTTATCAGCTTGTTGTAGTCAACGTGACCTTCGACTTCCCACGGAGTTACGATAAACTCATCGCTTGGCATCCTATTCTGGCCCCTTCCCTCTATTTATTTCGGCTATTGATAGTCATCAGCGGTTATAAAGACACCGTATCTTACGCGGAAGCTTTGCCCTGGTGTGTCTTCCTTCGCCTTATTTCAAAACCGGGCAATCAAAAGAGACAGTTATGGCTTTGCCCGTCCAATGTCAAGGTATTCGAGGCCCTTTTTTCCCTTATAAGCAAAGATCATCCGCTTGCGAACGCCGTGCGCGAGACGAATCGCCCGTGACATTTCAGGCAGCTTTACTACGAAATCTTCTGGGAGGGCGTGCACGAGGTACTTCGAGTGCGGTATCCGATTGACGTCCTCGATTTCCTCATATGCCCTAAAATGGCTTCCAAACTTGAAACCAGTTTTAACAACGAAACCACGATCCCTAAGATCCGTATATACGTCCAACATCCTAGCGAATTCTGGTTCAATAACCTTGGCTCTGCGAGTGAACTGCAAAGGGGTAAAACGCTTATTTGTAGCCCCATCCTCAACCGGCAACCCGAGGCGCATAAGGTATGCGCACTCAAGAAGAGAGAGCTGCAACATTTTCCCGTCTACAAGCTTTCCAAAAAAACCCGCCCGGTAGAGCTGCACGGCGTGTTGCTCGTCCCAAATCACCACTCGATCATCGAGCAGGGTGGCGTCCGCTTTAGCAAGATCCGGGGCGAGCTGGGGCATCTTGCCCTGCATGTTCGCGGTTTTAGCTGTGTAGAAGGTCAGATCGCTTTCGCCGTCGACGACCGCAAGGAGCATCTTTTTCCGTACGTTTTGCGTGAGTTTCACCTTTTCCACAAGTTCCACAAAAGGAAGGCTAATACGCTCAGAGAGTACGTAGATGTAAGCTGATGCGGGACCCTTGCCCGGCCTCCCGCCGCGCGGATATAGCCGGAAGTCGGTAATACTAGGCTTTACATAATAACCACGTTCTCGCAGGTCTTTGTAGACGACGTATTTAAGGTCAAAGTAGGGTTGAATGCTGGAAGCTACCTTTAAGAACTCTTTGAGTGTGATTCCTAAGTTGAGCCGCTCCCGTTCTATGAGAAAAGCAGCCTCGACGAGTGATAGTTCTAGAACGTCGCCCTTCATCCGACCATAGTAGCTGAAGTCCTGCTCTTCGAAGCATTCTTTAGAGAGCGTCACATTGTCGCCTTTTATTTCAATCGCCATCGTCACACACTTTTTTTATCATTTCCAAATGCTGATGACGCGATATTACTTTTTCCCCCCAACACATAGCTTAAAATAACAGTCTACCGAGAATTCTGTTGTTACGAGGTAGGCTCAGAGGATGCTCTCAGTTGCAGATTCAATTAGCGGACAGTTTGTGTCCCTCTTCC
>CAYHCZ010000206.1:0-2661 GCA_964355295.1 uncultured Methanomicrobia archaeon | reverse complement strand
TGCTAATCAAATTTAGTGATCCGCCCGCGGTGAGCATTATGGCCGCGGTTTCGCCTACCGCACGTCCGACCCCGAGGATAAGCCCCGTTATGATGCCCGGAAGCGCGATAGGTAGAACTACGGTAGTTATTGACTGCCATTTCGTCGCACCAATGCCGAGACTCCCTTCACGGAGCTCCGCAGGGACGCTTTTGAGCGCCTCTTCAGTCGTTCGAAGTGATATCGGCAGCACCATGAACGCCAAGGTCAGTCCACCCGAGATCATCGACCAGCCGCCAGTAAGCGGTGCCAGGTAGATGACAAAGAAAAGGAATCCGAACAGGCCGACAATGATAGAAGGTATACCTGCGAGAATTTCTGCGGCCTGACGGATTATCTTTCGCAGAGTAGTCTCTTTAGTATATTCGTTCAGGTATATCGCTCCTCCAACGCTGAGTGGTGCAGCGACAAGCAGGCTAATCCCGGTGACCGCTAATGTCGCTACGATCGTTGAGTAGATCCCCCCGCCGGTTTGTCCCCACAGCGCAGGCTCGCCCGTCAAAAAGTGCCAGTTTATGACCGGCAAGCCGTTTGCCAGTATATAGGCCAATATAATGATTAGGATGACAAGCGTCGCAATTCCTGCCCCCCACAGCAAAGCCAAGGGCACCAGCTCACGCCGTTTCGTCTCCATCAGTAGCTGATTCGCCTCCTGCTTGCTAGGTTTGCGAGACCGGTGAGGACCATAATAAACGCAAAAAGCACGATGCCCATCGCAAAGAGCGCCTCGCGATGCGCACCGGTGGCGTATCCCATCTCAAGGGCAATCTGCGCGGTGAGCGTGCTTGTTGGAGCGAATATTGAGTTTGGGATGGTGATAGAATTGCCAGCCACCATTAGCACCGCCATCGTCTCGCCGATAGCGCGTCCCATGCCGAGAATGACGCTCGCTATTATGCCTGAACTCGCTGCGGGAACCAAGACGCGCCTAATCGTCTGCCAGTGGGTCGCTCCCATTGCAAGGCTGCCCTCTTTATACTCCCGAGGCACCGCGCGGATAGAATCTGTGGAGATGCTGATGATCGTGGGCAAGATCATAATAAAAAGTATGAGCCACGAAGCTAAAACACTCGTTCCGAATCCGCCAAACTGCCCCCGTATCCAAGGCACGACAATTAAAAGTCCAAAGAACCCGTAAACGACCGATGGGACGCCTGCCAACGCATTTACCGAGGGAACGAGCACGCGTCGGACGGGAGCGGGGGCAATTTCGGCCAAGAAAATAGCGCAAGCAACGCCAAGCGGCGTGCCAATCGCAACAGCACCCAACGTGACAAGCAACGATCCGATGATGATCGGGAAGATGCCCCATAGCCCGTCAGCAAAGCTATCCGTCGGTCGCCAAACGCTCGATATTAAGAAGTTTGGACCCGCTTGGACAAGGAATGGCAGTCCCTCCACGAAGATGAACGTGATAATGAGGATAATAGCGCAAACTGATGAGATTCCACACAGCAACAGAAATAATGCTATAGTTCGCTCTCTAATGTCTTTGGTTGAAGATCTGCGAAGCGACCGTACTGCTCTGCTCGGCTTTATGCTGATCACTCCTTTTAAAAAAAAGGGGGGGGTGATTGGAGGTGGTTGGTCTTCGTTTACTTTGCTGACACGTCGCTGATTGCTACCTCTTTATCCGCCTTCAATATCGCTTGACCTGCAGGACTTAGAGTGAAGTCTATAAAGGCCTTTGCATTTCCGGTCGGATCTCCATTCGTAACAAAGAGGAAGTACCGCTGAATGGGATAAGTTCCGTTGGCTATGGTGTCATAAGTCGGAGCAACGCCGTTTATATTGAGAGCTTTGACTGAGTTGTCTACCTCGGCGAACGAGATATAACCGATTGCATTTGGATCCCCGGCGACATACGATCTCACTGCGCCAGTTGAAGATTGCGTGATTCCTCCGCTGCTAAAGTTGCCGCCTTTCAACACGATCTTTTGTATCCCGTCACGGGTCCCGGATCCCTCTTCACGGTTAACGACGTTTATCTTCGCATCAGATCCGCCGACTTGGTTCCAGTTGGTTATGTTGCCTGTGAAGATGTCACGAGTCTGGTTCATTGTCAGATTGTTGACAGTGTTTTGTGGACTGACGATAACGGCTATTCCATCAATGGCAACAGGCACCGCTTTAAGGTTCGGATATTTTGATAATTGACTCGTCGACAAGTTAGTAGACGACATGCCAATATTAGCAGTTCCTGCACCGACGGCCGTTACGCCCGCTGACGATCCGCCGCCTTGAACGAATACCTGTACCCCTGAGTTATTAGCTTGGAAGGCTTTAGCCAGCGCTTCCGCGTGAGGCTGAACGCTCGTTGATCCGGCAAGCTGAAGCTTTGTGCTACTGTCTGTGTTGTTCGTACTAGATGTGCATCCTGCCCCAAAAACCGCAAGTGCGACAAGCATTGATGCTAACACAATTGGTAAAAGTTTCTTCATTGAGTCACCACAGCTCCCTAGAGCGAATATAGATCATATTAATATCTTATGTAAACTATATAGACTATATAGATCACTTAATTCACCTTACGACCTAAAGAATTATACTTGATTCTCAGCTTTCGCGATTGAGAGATTTATGGCAACTTCAGCTATGTTCATTCCATAGTCTGCAACGCGG
>CAYHCZ010000205.1:0-2676 GCA_964355295.1 uncultured Methanomicrobia archaeon | reverse complement strand
AAAAGTTGCACAACTCTGACGAGCTCGATCTTACTTGGCAAGAAGAAGTTGACCTGCAACCAGAAGATGAAGTTGAAGGCGGTTCGGAAATCTACTACTTCACCGACAAAGATGGCAACATCCACTCGCGCGAGTTCCTTGCTGAAGAACTTATTTCCAACGAAAGTAAAGCCAAAGACTTGTCAAAATCAAGCAGAACACTCCAAAAACTGAAACCCGGAGCCCATCGAAGGTCAGATCACGCAGGTATTTCAGGCATCGGCTAAATTTCACAAAGCTTCCGTAAGGGCCTTTGATGACGTTAATGAGGCCATTTTGAGGGCCTTAGAGAATAAGGGCGTATACGTGCGGCGCGTTAAATTTACCCAGAAGAAGTCCACCGCGGCATACGAGAACCTCGGCATGCTCATACGCAAGCGCATTATATCGTTTCCGCGTGATCCCGAGCTTATCGCGGAACTCGACGTGTTTAAGTCCGACTTTACCTTTAGCGATGCTCCTGACTACACTACGCAAATAGCACAGCAGTCTGGGATACACGCGCTGTGCCTGGTAACCTTCGAAGTCGACCCAGAAGAGGGCTTTGGTCCGTATGAGAGCGTTTGGTACCACTATTACCCTGAGGATCTAAACGACCGAAGGTAAGAATGGTCGGTATACCCCCTCAAAGCACCTAATGAAGTGTGTGCCTCAGTTGCTTTAAAAGGAAGAGGTTTATGCCCCTCCTTACTCACGAATTGCCTGACTTGGCGCCCGGATAAGGAAGAATGAGATCACAATGCCAGCGATGGCCAGTACCGCGACATAACTACCGACGAGATCCCGTAGCTGCCCAGCGAGAATCCTATAATGGCTCCGGCGCTATACGCGGTAAACACGAGCCCACGATCGCCGAAAAGAGGGGGTAACAGTCTTCATCTTGTTCTGAATCCGTGCCACTTAGGAAACCGAAATCGCGCGTTTGAGGGGGCGGGTTCTCTCAGTTATCTCCTGAAGAGCGCGTTCAGCAGCCTTTTGTACCCGCAGATCGACGTCTTCGAGCGCTTCGTTAAGGGCGTCTATCGCACGGGGGTCTCCTATTTGTCCAAGCGCTAAAACTGCTGCTTCGCGCACGTCGCTATACGGATCGCGCAGCGCTTTTATAAGGGGCTCTACCGCTTGCGTGTTGTTAATTTGTCCGAGTGAGATGGCCGCGACTTCACGCACATTTTTGAAACTATCGGACAGCGCTTCGATGAGTGGGGTCACGGCGCGAGGATTTCCGAGCTGGCCAAGTGCGACGGCCGCGGCTCTTCGGATGTCACTATTTTCGGCGTATAATGCGCGGACGAGCGGCTGCACAGCGCGGAGATTTCCGAGCTGGCCGAGGGCTTCAGCAGCAACTCGTCGGACGTCTGTCGATCCAGCTCCCAGAACTTCTATAAACGGCCCTAATGAACGCATGTCGTTTAAACGCTTAAGCGTGCACGCTGCCGCTAAGCTTACCCGCCACTCTTGATCTCTTAAGACAGCGATAAGCGGAAGAATGGCACGATGGCTGCCGAGCTGGCCGAGGGCTTCGGCTGCGGCTCTGCGTGCGTTTTTATCCGTAGTCTGAAGCGTGTTAATCAGGGGATCTATTGATGGTTCTCCGAGGCGTGCTAACCCCTCAACAGCGGTGATTTGAACACGCCGGTCGTCATCGACTAAACTCTCTATGAGCGGTAGAACGGCGCGAGGATTTCCGAGCTGGCCGAGGGCTTTAGCCGCGGCTCGGCGCACCTCGTTATCCTTTGAATGGAGTGCATTTATGAGGGGATCGAACGCTTCGTGCCTCTTGAGAGCTGCTACGGCGCTCACGCGCACACTCACATCTTCATCCTTCAACGCTCCAACGAGGGGCTCAATCGCCCTTTGATCGGAAAGACCGCCAAGCGCGTCGACGGCTTCTCTGCGCGTGTTTTCATCGTGGTTGAAACCAGGGCTGTCAAATTCGACGAGGTGCGCTAGGTTTTCAACGTCATTGTCGGCGAGCATTTTTGAAATATTGGGTTTTCTGTCAAAGATTCTCACGGTTGACTGCCCCTTAAAACGATTCACTTTATCGACAAATCGTGCGCCTACAAAAAATCATTTTAGAAGATCGTAAATGTTTTGAATCACGTTTACCACAGCACTGCAATAAGCACGCTAAAAAGATAGTTTACAATTGATGAAACACTACAAATAAGGGCGCTTTAAAAAAGAAGGTTGGTCTTGAGTTAACGCCCAAAATAATTATTGTTGGTCCGTATGCCGATTAGTCGATATCTAAAGGCCCCATAGTCCCCGTTTCGCCAACTTTTCTGCAAAACGTTCCACTAGCCGGTGAAGGCACGTATGAAACGCTTGCACCACTAAACGACAGTCGCAGCCCGGTTAAATTTAAGGGCCTTGCATCCAAAGCGGCGATAATGAGCTAGCTTTTTATGAAGAGCCAAGCATACGTAGGCATAGTTCTCTGCCTTCGCGTGCTTCGCGATTGTCTGGTGCAGTCTCAAGAGCTTTTTTGAAAGCTTCTAAAGCCGCATCATGCTTGCCAAGACGCCCCAATGCACAGCCTTTATCACTCCAGGCAGCTGCCAGAGCTGGATCGGATTCAGTTGCCTTTTCGAACTTGCTTAATGCGCCGTTATAGTCACCTTTTTCGTATAGAGC
>CAYHCZ010000204.1:0-2698 GCA_964355295.1 uncultured Methanomicrobia archaeon | reverse complement strand
TAAGCTGAAGGAAATAATAGAAGAGGTGCTGCACTGACCAGACTAGAGATGAGAAAGATTTCGAACAAAATTAGATACCTCTGGACAGTTGAAGGATTTTTAATATAAATGATTTGCATTAATATGAGCAGTACGGCAGCTGTAACAAGAATGAAGTACGTTAGCGACAAAGCATGGCTCTGCGGCGATGAATAAAGACTGAAGATAGCCACATTTAGCAGAATTATGAAAGCCGCAAGTGTAAGTTTAAATGCTCTAGAGGTGGGCTTTTGCCGTTCGCTAGCGTTTACTGTTCGAGCAGCAGAATTATTTCGTCTGACAACAATTAACCCCACTAGAGCACCGCCAAGAAGTGCTACGCTAAAGATCTCTTTATTTAGATGATACGCAAAACACAAAATGAGGCCAACCGCCCCTCCTACAGCGTACATGGCCAAAAGCGTATAGAATACGATATTTCTATTTATCATGCGATCTTGTCTGATCTGTTTCGAACGACCTAGAAAACCAAGAGACTAAAGAAATTCGTTTAGCACCTCACGCAGCCTCTCTCTCCAAAAGTAATCTCTTATTTCATCATCATCTACCTTCTTCTCTCTTCTAACTGCGCTCGAAAGATAACCTAAAGTCTGCGGCATTATGTGGTAATGTGGTGGTAAGGTAACGGTATCATACGTTGTATGTAGTAAAAACATAAATGGGTGGTACCCAAGTTCATATAGCGATTTGCCTTTTCTTTTGTTCCCCGCCCAAAATCCGACTCTAGCTCCCCCCAAACGTGGTTCGACATAATATGTGCGCTCAACAATCTTATACGTCCAGCCCCTGTGAGCAGCTTTTAGTTGAACGACTGAATCGGGGCACGGAGTTAATGGATAACCGCCAATTTCATCAAAGAATTCCTTGCGATACAGGCGAACATCATTCCACCCTGTACTTGAAAAATTTCGCATTGGTCTAACGTCTTTGGTTTTTGTTCCATATTTCAGTCGTTCAATCCCACAACAAAAAGCGAGTTTTGGATCGTTTTCCATTTCAGCGTGCAAAGTTTCGAAGTAGTCAGACTGAAGAATAGGGGTGGCATCTGTTTTTCCAATATAGGTATAAGCGTTATGAGTCTCAGCACAATGCTTTTTAGCAAATTCATAGCCTTCGTTAATTGCCGCTGACATGTTCTTGTAGCCCTCATTAGCTCCAACAAATACCCGTTGATTGATGATCTTGATCCATTCGAAATCACAAAATAGGTTTTCGGCTTTATGGAAGCTTCCATCTTTACTACCGCCATCCACTAGAACCCAAAGCACGGGCAACAGGCTTTCCTCGAGTATAGTTTTCTTGAGCTGAGGCAAGCTCTCGGCTTCATCTTTTATGGGTGTAATGAGAATGTAGCTCAATTTAGAACCTCGCAATTGGGTTAATTTAAGTCCGATGAAACAGTTGCTAGATCGTTCTATATTAACGCTTTTGTATTAGTCCTTTTTTTGAAACTGCGTTAACGATACAGTCGCCAGATCGTAATAATATGCGCTCACGAAATGTTCACAGATATGCAACCGATCTGAACGCACAAGATAAGCGTTCAAAGGGCTAAAGCGTCGCAAACTTATCCGATCATTCAGCTATCGCTTGAATTCAGTCGACTCGCCGGCGCAGTCGCGACGATATATAAAACGACATATAATGGCGCGCTCGTATTTATGGTCTTTACCCATCACAAGCGTAAAATGGTCTAAAAAGCGATTTAGATACAGAAATCGAAAAAACGAGCCTTTACTCGCCCGCAAACGTAAGCGCCCGGAATGCTATCCCGCCAACGACAAGCGCCAATACGAAAATCATTTGTTAATTATCTTTTTTATTAACGAATCCTCTAAAATAATTAGAAGTCATTTTTTTAAAACTGGGCAAGGATTAATAAATATTGCCAAGTATTTGCTTGATGAATAAATGATTTTAGGGGATTTCAGGATTCTCAATATTAAACGGGTATTCGGCAATTTTTTAAGCCCAGCTCTTCGATCGTTTGCGTACACTCTTCTTCTGCATGATTTTGCATATACTCTTCGTCTGCAACGGCCCTCTCCTTATCAATAATCCCCCAGCGGAGCTGAGCAGATCGTTGAAAACCGTCGTGGGAAATTCCGACCTCCCTAATCCAGTGATAATTCTGAAAACAATGAACCCGGCAGTCAAAACGAGTATCTTTACCCTCGGGGGCTTTCCAACCAACCGCGTCCTTGATGATGCTTACCGATTCGCTAGGATTCCATGGAACAAACTGAAAAAAATGAACCACTTCGACCTTGTCTGGTGGCCAGGGAGCCGTATTAAACGGCATACATTGTCGCAAGGATAACCCCATTTCACGTTGCTGCAAAGTGTAACGAACTCTATAGGTAAGTAAGTGATAAATGACTCGAGGGAGTTCCTTCTTATTTTTTGTGAGGGTTGGAAGTAATTTATCTGAGCCAACAAACGCGGTGGCACTGTTATATACAGAAAAAGGGTCGTCTCCATAGAGAATAAAAGGGACATGGTACTCCAGCGCTACGCGGGCAGCGGAAGAACGAATACCGGTCTCACAATTGCCGCAAATATGAAAATGACGCTGAAAAAAACCATTAGAGGCTTCCGCTATTTGTAATATCGAATGAACCATTGCAATTTGTCTTTTATAATTTACCGTTTTGACCAC
>CAYHCZ010000203.1:0-2698 GCA_964355295.1 uncultured Methanomicrobia archaeon | reverse complement strand
AATGGGCTCGGCCGGATTCGGACCGGCGACCTCCGCCATGTCAAGGCGACGTCATAACCAGCTAGACCACGAGCCCTATAGCACGCTATCAAACCAATTTATAATAAACCTATTGTCAGGTAAATTACATTGATTATGTGACCAAAATCAAGCTATTTGTAAGTATTTGAGTCCCTATTTTAAAACCGCTCATCTACCAGTGACCGCCTGACAAAGTAAGATGCAACCTACAGTGTTCTAGAAGTCCCTTCAAAAGAAACCAACGGAATGCTTTCCGTCTGCAGACGCGAAAAAACCAAAATGTATAAAACGGTTGGTGCGCTCTATATGCAGCAGCTTATTAGTTTTTTGCAACTCGAATACAAAAGGCAGCACGTAACGAAGGTTGATCAATGATGGAACCGATAGTCATCGAGCATTTGTCGAAAAAATATGGAAAACTGCTCGCTGTAGACGACCTCAGCTTGGTCGTTGAACGCGGCGTGTGCGTAGGTTATTTGGGCCCTAACGGAGCTGGCAAAACGACAACAATCAAGATGCTGACTAACCTTCTCAGGGCCACAACGGGCAAAGCTTATCTTAACGGCATTGATGTGATCCATCATCCGAAAGCGGCGCTTGACGGAGTTGGCGCAGTCGTTGAGACGCCAGAATTCTACCCGCAACTGACTCCCAACGAGTGTTTGTCATACGTTGGAACGATACGCGGCCTGAGTGCCGAAGTGATAGCAGACCGCTCGCATGCCGTTTTACAACAGGTAAAGCTCCTTGACGTCGCTGAAAGACGCACGGGGACTTTTTCAAAGGGAATGAAGCAGCGGTTAGCTATCGCCCAAGCGCTTATGCATCAGCCATCGATACTGATCCTCGACGAACCGACGTCCGGCCTCGACCCGCGTGGTATGGTCGAAGTAAGAGAGATCATTAAAGGGCTGATAAAAACAGATATCACCATCCTGATGAGTTCACACCTGTTAAACGAGGTACAAGAGGTCTGCGACAAAGTAGCCATTGTCGATCGCGGCGTCCTGCTGACGTATGATACGGTTAAGAACCTTTCAGTTGGCCAAGATGTTACGGTAACGATCAACACGCTCGACCCTATTACACCTCCTGAGTTCAAGGCGATCAAAGCGCTCAAAGACGTAAAGTCGGTAAAACGCACGCAAACGCTTACACTCAAGGTCAGCTTCGGTGGCGGACCTCAAACGCAGTACAGAGTGCTGAGGGGAATTATGAGCACAGGCGTCAAGGTCGTTTCGTACATGCCGCAACGAGCTGCTATAGAAGACATATATTTACAGCTCGTGCCTGAGGGGGAGGCGTAAACATGGCGCCCAACAGCTCAAGGCAAATTGCCACTGTGACGAAATATGAGCTCTTGAAATACCTTCGCGGACGTCGGTTGCTCGCCATCGTTCTGCTCACTCTCATCATTAGCGCTATTTTTCTTATTGTCCCGCCCGCGATAGGCTCTGCGTATGAAAAAGACCCAAAAGAGTTTACTGTCCTTATGCTTTCATTTTTAAGCATCCTAGCAATCCTGAGTGCAACTTTTTTTGGCGCTGACGCAATCGTTTCTGAGTACGAATCAAAAACGGGGTACTTTTTGTTTCCCAATCCGATCAGGAGAACCACTATATTTCTCGGCAAGTTTATCGCAAGCGTACTCGTGTCAGTCGGCGCGATAGGACTTTACTACGTTATAGCAGTTGTTTCAGTCCGCATCATCGATGGGAGCATTCCGGCGAATACAGGTCTTTCGTTTGCCTACTCACTCGTCTACCTATTCGCCATACTTGCGATCGCTTACCTATTTAGCGCAATTATGCGCAGTTCAGTATACTCCCTCGTGCTGACGTTCTTCACCTTCTTTCTCATTTTGCCAATTGTCGACGCCGTTGGCTCGATCGCGAAGTTCAAGCCTTGGTTCTCCATCACTTTTGCCAGTGAGATCTCGCGGTACGTGTTCCAGAGCCCGTACCCAACCGACACGGTGTTCAATACTACGGCCTATGCTGGACCAAGCGCTGGTGCGCGCTCGCTTTCGCTTGTGCAGTACTATCCTGAAATAAGATTGAGCGTCATCGTGATGGCAGCGTACTTCATAGTTGCATTCTTATTGGCCATTCTCATAGCCAGGCGAAGGGAGATGTAAACAAACTGAAAGGAGGCAAACACGTGGCAAAGAAATTTGTGGTACAGACAAAAACTGGTATTGACGTCAAAGAATACCGGTGTAAACCGAGAAACGCTATAGCCGCGGTCAAAGGAGAGACAGACCTCGCAAATGGTGTGATTTTCAAGACTGACGACGATAAATTCGTGGTCGTTTCAGAAGGGGCAGCTGCGGTATATGACACATATGACGAGCTACCTGCCAGTGTGAAGCAACAAAAAGCTGCATCAGAGCTCTAAACGAGCCGGCCCACGTTCGACTCTTAGTTAGCGATACGCCCAATCCTGCAACGTGGTAGGGCTCGGGCTTTTAGCTTTCTCCTCAGCGTCACCTTCGGATGCCCGTATTCCGAGGAGCTCCATTAAAGTGAGCGCATTATGTGGCGCATTCCCGCGCGGATGGTTGTTGAAATAAACCCAGACCGGATTCGCACCACCTAGATCGGCCTTCATCTTTGTTATCCTCTCTTTCCACGGCTCGAGTTCCTCCTCGGTATACGTATAGTCGTACCGTGTCGAC
>CAYHCZ010000202.1:0-2721 GCA_964355295.1 uncultured Methanomicrobia archaeon | reverse complement strand
CTCGAGCCTGCCGCGTTGGGACTCGTTGCCGATTAGTCCGCTCTGCCACCCCGGCTTCTGCACTGATGTGCGTGCTTCTTATAGCAAAACTCCTATAAAGATTATTGGATGTCAAAAGAACACCTCTGTGTCACCGTAGAGCTTAAAGGACAGGAACAGAAAGTTAATTTGCCTTTAGGCTCAGACTACGAGCGCTTATTGAGCGAACTCAAATTGAATCCTGAAGAGGTTCTTGTTTTTGTAGAGAATGAGGCAGTTCCATTCGACGCTCCCGTGCAACCAGGAATTGTACGAGTGCTAAAAGTCGTTTCTGGCGGTTAATCAAGTAAATCAAAGCATTGCCATTTTTTTAAAAACTCTACATCTTTTGTATATGATCTAATTTAACTGATTCATCAGATTGCGAGAAAAAAGGTAGCGCAGCTATCGCGCCAATAATGCCGCGCCCTTCTAGGCAAACCTCAACCCCAGCATTGTTAGCTGCCTCAATAGCCGCAGAAATAGACACCTCACGTGAGCGGGTCGCGTTTCCGTAGTTCAAAAGGCGTTCTGCACTAAACGATTTCAAGACAGCCATTCCAGTCTCCTCTGATAACGAGAGCTCCTCTAACAGTTTTTTAAATTTTTTGATAGGTTTGTCATCATTCAAACTCGCAAACTCGACTACAGTTGCTACGCAGTTTTTCGTCTTCGCTTTGACAGGATAAAGCTGTACAATAGCGTGAGAGACGTAGCGAAGCGATTTACTGTCTACCATTGTGGCTATGTTGTTAACTAGTGACCACGTTGCACCGTCTTCTTTAGTGTCTGTGTCATCAACGCCTATAATGATGCGAGATCTTTTTGGCAATGTAAGCGTCCCGCGACTTAACTTACTGCCTCCTGCTGGCGTGAGATCGTAATCGATGACGTCATGAGCAAGTGCTCTGCACATTGTGGCGCCTACGCCACCACCCCCTAGGCCAGCGTACGTCACCTTTATGGTGTCTTTTGCAATTATCACCGACTCTATGCCACCAGCAGATACAGACGGTCTAAGGTTAAGCTTCGACGTCCCCTCTTTAATGAGATAGCGAGTGGTGTTTCCCAAAGCACGGCTTGTGACGATTAGTGGACTCGTTTGAGCGTAATGATACCGGGCCCAAGCAGCTCCGCCATAGCAGTTTGTTGTTTCGACAAGCTCAATACACGCCGTTCCTGCCATAGCTATGATGTCTCTGTAAGGCACAATCCAAGGCAAATGTCTGAAATCAGTGGAAACCATCGGTCGTAACCTCAACCCTTCTTAGCGCGGAAACGATTTATAGCTGTACTAATTGAATCCGCAACTGCAACACTCGCTCTTCGCGCCACAGGACTCAATTCGCTCTCAAAATCACAATCTGCAGGTTGAATGCCAATGACAAACACATTACAGGTTAGTTCCGATTGGAGATATTCGCCAAGCGTTAAAAGAGAAGTCTTGTGCGTTGTAACCGATGAACCTTCAAGGTCGTTAAGTTGAAAGATGCGTGCTTCGCCAGGTAATGCACCGAAAGCTGCTGCATCGACAAGCACAATACAAGTTGGTTTTAATCTTTTGACATGCCCAGTAAAGTTTTCGGGAGCGTGTTGACAGTTTAACACAACGACCGAAGGATCATTGATTAAAGTACTTAGCCTATCTACAACAGCAAGTCCTACGGCATCATCACCTCGTAACATATTGCCAATTCCCAAAATCGCGATTTTTGAACAGATAGATCTCGCTAAGAGGCGATTAACGTTAAGTTCAAACTCATCCGTCATGGCCGTACCGAATGCTACCGGTCGCAACACCTCACGACTTCTTGAACTACGAGCTTCGCATCTCTTTTCTTAAGGTCATAGTCATGACTAGCAAGAAACGTGTCGATCTTATTACGATCCCCCTTATCGATCAGTCCCTTCAATTCCGCTGTCTTTAGGAGTGTTGGAAAGCTTCGTTCCATATAAAAGAAGTTCTTTGCAAGTTTTAGCAAAGCGTTGCTCGTGTCACTGTTTATCATTGAAGCCTCGACGAGTGAGTGTAGGGCAACGCGTATATTGATGAGTGGGTCCGAGACAGGCTCATATGTGATTGGGTTAAACGCCACGGCAACCTCGTCATCTGCTTCAATAACTCGCTCCTTAAAACAAGTGTAAATTTTGCCGACTCCAATCATCCCGAAACTGTCGAGTTCAGAGGCGCGCAATGCCCCCATGCTAGATCCGCCCACCACAGTCACGTCCGACTTCATTGCATCAATAATCTCTCTGTGCGACACCGCGGCACGGTTAAAAAAAACGCCGTCAATCAATCCTATGATCTTTATGCCCGCCTTAGCCGTTTTCGATATGTCTCCTCGTGCTGCTGGTGGACAGCACGTAAGCCGTTCATCAATAGAAGCCACTTCAGACCAAGACAAGCTGGGGCCTGTGAATATTATGCAGTTACATTTCGCCATTCTTTGCAGCGCGTTCCTTTTCGTTCCCGATCCAAGAAATACACCTCAAAGCCTGGTATGATTGCACGAACTGCGGGAACCCCAATAGCGCTTACTGTTATATCCGAGATAATAACACTGCTTGCCGCATCGCGCAAGCGATCGAGGACGATTCTAATGTCGCTATCGATAGATACGGTTGCCATATTTTCAAGTTCGTCAAGCTCGATCATCTCGCGTGGTTTTTCTAACCAGTGCTTATTGAGCCTTTTCATCC
>CAYHCZ010000201.1:0-2722 GCA_964355295.1 uncultured Methanomicrobia archaeon | reverse complement strand
GAACAGGGTTAAGGCGCTTATTTCGAACAAGGCGACAGCGGCGCAGATAGCGGAGCCACGTAGCGATGAGGAATTAACGGAGACGTCAACTGACTTGCGAGACAATACCGCCGAATTGAACCGGATAAAGCGACACTTGCACACGCTTATAAAAGCAGGCATCGAAGTGCTACCACAGCCGGATCCACGCCTCTCTATGCCGGAGCATCAACGCGCCTTGTATACAGGCTTCGGGTGGCTTAGTGCAAAAAACGAATGGGTAACCAACTCAAACCAGCTTTTTAGAGCATAATCGCTCGGCTCCGAGCGGCTAATCATAACGCTTAAAGTCCGCAGCATACTCTCATACTCTTATAGTAACGCCGCTCACGCTCGTGCTCCTGCAAGGCCAGCCTTAATTTTTCTTCATCCATTCTGTCACTATTAGTATTAGCGTTTTAACTTCGTGAAGGGCTATAACTTCCATGTTTTTTCAGCCTCTTGCTTGGCAGTTCTAAGCAAGTGAGCGCTAGCCCGACAATAGCGTCTTGTGATAGCTCCTGCTTCTTAGCTAACTGTATCTCGAGCTTGAGCTGTGTAAGCCATTCCCGCGTGTCCTTTGAGACTATGATGGTTGTTTTGTCTTCAACACTGACCATAGTCTTACCGGCGTAACCGCTTATCCTCTATCAGCTTTGGCCCTGGAGGTCGTAGCCCTCCCGTCGTTGGCATCTCCACGTTTATAATGGATGAATGAACTCAAGACAGAGTCTTATCATCTCTACGGCCTTATCTTCAATTACACGGCAACCTTCCAATAGTTCTAATCCCGCTTCCATTTCGTGAGCGTTAGTGTCTCTGGATTCGATATCATAAACTTCTTTAGCACTAAGACTCGCATCTTCTATTTCTACCTCTGAATGCATCGCGTGTGATAGCTTATGACTTCGTAGGTCATCAGCCACTTCGCGCACGTCCTCAAGCGACTGTAAAATTTCGCTTAGTATCACTACTGCTGTCTTAACCATTTTTCAGTCCCCCTTACCGGGCGAATGCGGTTTCATCAATGTTGCATATTTCGCGCCCGTCTTCGAGTTTATGTCGGTTTCGAAATACGTACATTCTCTCTCAAGTATTAATAACGGCGTATTTTCTCGTCCTTTCGTTCAATTCTGACGCTAAATGCAGGCTCTTAATTATCGGTCATCATGCTGTGCCTCACCAAGTTCAAGCAGCGAGTCTACCGTATCGCTCAACGTTATCTTGCGCCCGCGCCGTGCTTGCTCTTTCAACTGCCATTTGACAAGCCGCTCGTGCGTGGGGAGCGTCAACTTAATGCTCGTAAATTCTTTCATGATGTTCTATTACATATCGATACTATATAGTGCTATCTAAGTATGCTAATAAGATACAAAACACTATTATTGCTGTCTAAGTATGCTAATATAATACAAAATGGTATTATAATACGTCAAAAAGAGGGAGTTACCAAACGTGTCCAGGGTTAGTTCGGAGAGACTGACACATTGGGATAAAAACCACACGAACCGGCCCCACTAAAGTCGTATTTTCGGAGTGATTCTGGGGTCGAGCGTCGTTGTCTTAGCACAGACTGTAATACTTTGATCCGACCGAAGTCAGAAAACTAAAAATTGAGGAACCTGGAGCGGTCAGGATCGTTGGTCAAAACCTTCAGTTATGCTCGATTGTATATTGTTGACAGGGCTAATGCTTAGGCCCCTTTACGCATATACATACTACATAAAATTTATATAGAACAACAAACTAATTTTTAATTTGATATATAATAACTCAGAAGGCGAGTGATATGGCAGACTCCGAAAAGAAAAAGACCGTTGAATCTCGCACCAGTGGAGAACGCGCTGTCGTTAAGAGACCGGCCAAAGAGTCATCGAGACTCGTTCAAGGATTTGACTCGATATTCGATGAGTTTAGAAGATCATTTGATGATCTGATGGCTCCGGTTACGCCCATGCGGACCTTTCTACCAAGAACTATTGAGTATCTCCCAATACGTGCACCTTTGGTCGACGTGATAGATGACGGTAACCAGTACCTCATCAACGTTGAACTACCTGGGTTTGACAAAGAAGACGTTGATGTTGAGTTAAATAAAGACATTTTGGTACTTCAAGCAGAAAAGAAATCTGAAAAGGAGGACAAATCCCACAACTATCTACACAGGGAACAAGTTTATACCTCGTGCCACAGGACGATCAACTTTCCCGACGAGGTAGACCCCGCAAAGGTCGAAGGAACGATGGAAAAGGGACTCCTTAAGCTGACGATACCAAAGAGAGAGCACATACCTGAAGAGAGAATGACTAAATTGAGACTAACATAATTTGTTCTCTCTCTTTTTTTATTATAATCTGTTTCTCGATGAACAAACCGAGCTCACTGAGTGCAACGTCTTCTCAAGTAGATCGACGGCCCCCCACTACTTCACGTACACGTCATACATGTGCTCAGGCAGCGGATGTCGATAATTGCTCATTCAAGGGACTCGTGTAACGCTTTGCCCGGGGCCGTCTCGCCGATCAAGGATGCTCGAAGATAGCGCCAGTCGTGTCCGCCCCCGTCATGTCGGCCCCGGTGAGGTTAGCGCCGATACACGTCGCTTCACTGAGGTCGGCCTTGACAAGTTTGGCGCCCCGCAACGCAGCGTTGGTGAGGTTCGCCTTGGTGAGGTTAGCGCCAGAAAGGTCGGCCTCGTTGACTT
>CAYHCZ010000200.1:0-2733 GCA_964355295.1 uncultured Methanomicrobia archaeon | reverse complement strand
CGACGATGATGAAGAGACCGATAAAGAACAGGAGCACGTCATAGTCGACCTTTTTGAGGACCGTCTCAGTCTCTTGTCCTCCAATGAGCAGGAGAATAAATGCTGGAATCAACGCGGCGAGGGGAACAGTTATCGGAATATGCCACACTTGCTGAATGTATTCGTGAGTGATGAGGAGGATCACTGCCGCTAACAGGGCGCCAAGGCCGAGGCGAAGCAGCCACTTGTTTGTGATTGTGCGCTCTGGACGAATCGCATCAAGCGCAGAGGTATCGATCGCAACAGAAGATGTCACGTTTTTTCGCTGCAGGAGAAAGAGTACGCCTACGGCGAGCAGCGTAGCGAGTACGGCAATGGGACCGTTATTTACAGCAAAGTCGTTAAATCCAAATCCGAGTTGCGTGCCGAGAATAACGTTAGGCGGATCTCCGACGAGCGTCGACGAACCACCGATGTTGGCGATGACCACCTCCCCGACGACGAGTGGAACCGGGTCAATCTTCAGAATTTTGGCTATCTCGATAGTAAGTGCGGCTAAAAACAGCATGACCGTTATGCTGTCGACAAAGGCTGAGAGCACACCAGCGAGGAGGGGGAACACAATGAGCATCGTCAGCGGGTTGTACTTGAGCCTCTTTGCTACGATAAATGAGAGGTACGAAAAGAACCCCGCATCGGACAACACGATAACGATGACGAACATCCCGAGGAGGAGGCCGATCGTCTCCCAGTTGACGTAGTTGACTGCTTCGTTCAGATCCAAGACGCCGAGGACGAGGAGGACAATGCTTCCTGCCCCGACGATGATTGTTCTGTTAATCTTCTCTGTCGCTAAAATTCCATACACTATAAGGAACGTCAGGAGGGCAATGATAGCGGCTGATTCCATGGTGGCTTACGTCTCCGTTGAAGAAGCGGCTTCTGTTAGCGTGAATAACCGAAGAAGATCCTTTAAGATATAGGTTTCACATTGATCCGTTTTGTGAGCATGGCAGGTCAACCACCATTAGACGGAAAAAGTGATGATGCAAGAGATGTTTACAATACAATTCGCTTGTTATACGGATCGAGCGAAAAAAATGCATAAAACGAAAAGAAATGAAGGAAGCGTAAAATGAACTCACTACAGACGAAGATTATAACCGTTGGTATAGTCCTCATGCTAGTATTTGGCCTCTTAGTTTTCTACCTATCACTACGGCCGTTATAGCTGCTTAGCTCTTACACGTTGTCGCCAAAAAGCTGAGCATAGAGCTTTTTGTCTGCAGTGGTTTCAGGCCTGTCATCCGGCGTAAGCTCACGTGACACGCGACACGTTTCGCATATCCACAGTTGTTGATCCCCAGCCCACACACAGCAGTCTCTGACCATTTTTTTGCCGCACAGCCCGCACTTCACGTGATTACCTCTTTGTTACGGTAGATCTTTGCTCTTTATGCGTTTTGCCGCGTTAGGCTCGGGTCCCGCCTCGTACTCTTCGAAGCCCACCTCTTTAAGGGTATTGTTGCATATTACCACAGCTTTTAGGAGCACGGAGATACACACTTCACGTGTTTCTGCCCTTTGTATCTTCTGCAGTTGGACGGCGTTGACCTTAAGCGCTTTCTTGTAAAGATGCTGGTAGCGTGCAAGCATCCTGTCATCACTATCGTGCATCCACCTTACGTTGCTCGACATACTGCTAGCCCTCCTGCCAAATAACACCGTTCTCTCGTAGCACGTTTATTAAGTATAGCTGCATCTTTTTGAGCAGAATAAGGCACTCGGTCTGCTTTCCTTTGTCTGTCATTGCTTGCAGGTGATCAGTTCGGACACCGGCTAAAGTACCATTAAAAACACCCAAGCAGCTATCTCGTACATTTTCCTCATAGACTACTTGAGCAACTTCTTCCCAGAGTTCTGCGCGTGTCTGCCCAGTCCAAAGTGTTACTTCTTCTGGGTCCACTCCTACCCATCTATCCCACTTATCTTGCTGCCCTCTCGTACTGTAAAAAAGCTCATCGTAGCCCTCAGGCCCACGCTTCTTGGCAGCATACTTACGCTTGTGCAAGCGGTCTTTACCTCGGTGCTTCTGCTTCCAGACTGCTATGCGATCACGGCAAGTAGAACACGTTTTAAGCGGGCCTTCGTGCTCGTGGTGGCACGCAGGACAAACTGCCATGGTAATATGATACTTAATACTCTACAATAAGCCTTTCGCATACTCTACATCATCATCAAGAGCATGCTCACAAGCTGCGGCTTCGCACGTGCTTATTACAGCAGTGTTCACCGAGATGAACGGTATCTTGGTTTCAAAAGATGAGAAACTAAAAGAAAGCTTTTTTTCCTCAATGCACCTGTGGTAACTATTAAAAAAGGGGAGCACACTCGCGCGTTCCAGGAAATTATCATGACAACCACACAGTCACTATCAACCGTTTTTATTGTCATTACACTTCTCGGAGCCGCACTCGTCGGCTTCATCCTCGCACCCGCCGGAGCGACGAACGGCACCACGGGCTGGAAGTTCCGCGCTGATCTGCAGAACACCGGTTTTTATGAAGGGGGCGGGCCAATGACACCGAATGAGATGTGGCACTACACGACTAGGGGCTGGGTACAGTCCTCCCCTGCAGTCGCCAACGGCGTCGTCTATATCGGGAGCAATGATAACAACACCTACGCACTCAACGCCACCACCGGCACCAAGCTGTGGAACTACACGGCCGGGGGCATTGTGCGTTCCTCCCC
>CAYHCZ010000199.1:0-2753 GCA_964355295.1 uncultured Methanomicrobia archaeon | reverse complement strand
TCTGCGCCGCTGTCGCCTTGTTCGAAATAAGCGCCTTAACCCTGTTCACTCTCTGCGCCTTTATGGACTTGTTCTGTCGCTCGTGCACTTTCACTTGTTCTATGGCTTCGTCGAGCGTTAAATATCGCTCGTCTACGCGCCGGTAATAGTGCGAAAAATCCCAGTCAAGTATTATGACAGTCATTCATATCACCTCGCAATTCTCGCAGTTTATCTCTTACTTCATACCTTTTCCAAAGACAAAGTACCCTCTGACCATCTCAGGGGCACTTAACGTTTTACCTCAGCACAAGCGCGATAGGCAAGAGGCTCGGATGAACGGCGGGTAAGCCCCGCACAAAAAAGAACAGGGGATGACTACGGGCATGCCGTACTCAGCTGTGACATGCTTTGGTTGTTAAGTAATAGAAACGGTGTGCGAACAGATAAGGATTTGCCATTCTTCCTTCTTTTTTTGCCGCCGCCCGCACTTTGTCGTTGAATAGTCAGAAGTTGCAGCGCGGTTTGGGTCACCTAAACTTTTTGTCCAGTTGACCACGTTCTGCTGTATGTAGCCCTCAAACGAGCTTTAGTACTGTAGAAACTGTGTAGTCACTAATTTAACCAAACCATCCGACGGGACGCTTCCCTCGAATCGCACAGACCTGCCCGGCACGACCGCACAAATCAAAGACGGAAAGTGCTATTTTTGCCTCTCAAGGCATTTTTTACCAAATTATGGGTAGGATTGCGCTCGATTCTTATGAAAGGTATAAATCGAAGCGGCGTCTATAGTAAAGGTACGCTCTATAGGATGTGTGGAGGAAAAGGTAGTTGCCAATGGCTTTGGAGTAGGGCTTTTAGAGTAGAATAAATCTGCTCTGAAGCATCGGGCGAATTCGCCTTGGCCCTCAAACATACCATTGGTGGCGATCACTTCGGGATTCACACATCCTATAGAGTTCACCCTCACTTTTTTATGATGATACGTCTGATTGAGCTTTTTTTCCGTTATGCGCCTCGGCGTTCGCCTACTTATTCTTTATCTCATCGTACAGTTTCCGCATTCTCGGATCACGTAAGGTGTCTTTTAGAACATCATCCATCATGGTTCTAGTATGTGTTAGCTCGCTTTTTAGGCCGTCGAGCTTGGTTTCGGTCGCGTACCACTCATCGAATAAAGCGTCCATCTCAGTGTTCAGTGTAAATACATTCTTTAAGTCTGCGCTCCCTGCATCGTGCGATTGTTTAGCGACCTGCGCTTGTTGATCAGCAACCGCACCCATCTTTGCGATCAGATGGTGCTTGCTCGCGATCAGTTTTTGTACTTCTTGTCCAATCGCTTTTATACGCTCAGCGTATGCGGCACGCTCATTAAATAAGTCGTCAAGTTCTTGCTCAGTGTAGTATATCGGGTCATTGGTCATCGTTTTCTCTTCGCTTCACGTAATCAGTACAGTCCGCGTAGCGCTCGGATCGCTTGCGGTTTTTTTTCACTTACATATCCAGCGCATCTACAAACGATAACGCTGGCATCCATTGTATATCGGGAGGTGTCTGAGAGCCGTCATCGGTGAAGTGACTTCGTAGTTCCTTACCCGTCGCTTAGTATTCCCCACCTTCCGACCATGAACCTATACGCTTAATTAAATCCTCTTTTTTATAAGGAGCAAACGTGATAACAAGCACTTTTTTACAATTATTGATTGGTTGGATGGCTGTCGCCACTGGGGTGGTGGGTCTATTGGCGTTGGTCACCATCGTCTTGTTCTTTTCTATTGGTCAACCCTTCGGCACAATTAATGATTATTGCATTGGTCTGACGGCAATCTTGAGCATGGTTTTAGTTTGGATGTTATATCCCGAACATCATGCGCAGTCGCCGATCTTAAGCCAGGTTTTGCTTATTGTTGCATTGATCGGCGCTACTGTTGTTGTTATTGGTTCAGTACTTACCCTCTCAGGAAAAACGGGCTTTTACCTTTCGGGGATGTATATGGCTGCTGGAAACGCCTTGATTGGATTGTGGCTATTAAGTATAAACCACTCCGCTCTTGGAGGCGATCCCTGGCCTTACACTCTGATCATATTGGGGCTTGTTAGTGGGGTCTTTTTGGTACTTGGCCTGGTTGCCATTCCTGGGATATTCCGCGGCATTAATACCAAAGAGTACGTATTTTCTACATACAATAGTATGTGGGGGACAAGCTTTCTGGGCTCGTTTGTTCTTTATCCCATCTGGTGCATTCTCTTGGGACGCTATCTCTTGCAAAATTAAAAGGAGCGCGAGTTTTGGGACGATCCAGGGTAATTTATGCAATTTATTCAAGCTGTTTTGTGGGTTTTGTGGGGCCATAAAAAAGGGAGTTTTGCATATTTTGCGCCGCACTAGCTGTTAATTTTGGGAGTTTTGGGAGGCACTAAGGGGAATCCCCTGGGCCATGTATAGGATGATCTTGATAACTACGAGGTCAGAACCAACCAAGCAGGCAGAGATGCCTGGGGGGCTTTTAAAACCGGTGCACACGACGACCTTGTGACTGCGCTTGCACTTAGTCTTTGGTCTTGTATTGAATTTGGCGATCCAATTAGGATATGGTAAGCTTGTGACTGTCAACTATAGCAGACACTAAAAACAAAAATTACCAAGCTTACTCTATTTTTTACTTTTTTTAAATCAGTAATATCGTTATTTTTCTTTTTTCGATTTCCAAACGCTAAGAAATAGGAATTGTTAAGCCACTACGCATCTCTTGCATAACTGAAAAACGAAC
>CAYHCZ010000198.1:0-2760 GCA_964355295.1 uncultured Methanomicrobia archaeon | reverse complement strand
GGTGAAAATTGCCAGTTGGATATGGCGGCGGCGTATCGATTATAAAGCGCTCTTTGATATCTTCTCCGCGATAGCGATACATACCCAGGTCCCATACGGTAAACCATTTGGACTCGATGTATTGGTGATCAAAGTTCTTAGATATGGCCATATTCCCTCACAAGCATAATTTGAGCCGATCCGTTATTAAAACGCTCCAGCAGACTCACTAATAACATCATTAGAAAGTGTACCGATTCCGGGAATCTCTACCTCGACTATATCCCCAGCGCTCAGCTGCCCCACACCTTGCGAGGTGCCAATAGCGATTATATCCCCAGCTTCAAGCGTCATGATCCGCGATATAAACCTTATCAAATAACCAACGTCAAAGATGAGATCCCTAGTATTTGAACTCTGCCGCAATCGACCGTTAACCCGAGTCTTTATCGCTGCATTCCCAGGGTCTAGGTCGGTCGAAACAAACGGGCCGACTGGTGTAAAAGAGTCAAAGCTTTTTGCGCGAGTCCATTGAACGTCCTCCCTCTGTAAGTCTCGCGCGGTAACATCATTAAAGCACGTATATCCAAGAACAACTTGTTCGGGATCCGTCACGTTTTTACATCGCTGATTAATAACTACCCCAAGTTCACCTTCATAATCGACCCGTGCGCTCGAAGTTGGATACACAATGCTTTCACCAGGACCAATAACGCTAGTCGATGGCTTGAGAAATAGCACGGGCTTCGGTGGGATTGGCTCTTATAGTTCCAGTGCGTGATCGGTGTAATTCAAGCCCACACAAACAATCTTACTTGGACAGGTCGGTGCAAGCACTGTGACGTCCTCTAAGTTATATATGATTCCATTTCGATATACGCATTTACCGTCAAAAGTTCCAAAAAAAACCTCTTGATGAACCTTAAAACGGCCGATCACAACTTCACCTTTCCGCCCGTCGCGTCGCGCATATATCTCCCAAATTCACTCTCAATTAGCTGTTCCCCCTTAAAAACGGGACCATCAACACACACACGCAAACCTGAAGGATCGATACAACATGAACCACATAAACCAACGCCACACTTGATATATCGATGCAAGCTAAACTGACTTGATACTCGCATCGCAACTGCATGATCTAGCACTTTGCGCATCATCTTTTCGGGACCGCACGAAACTATTTCTTGATAGCCTTCAACGCTGTTCAGCAAATCAATAGTCAAGCCCTTGAATCCAGCCGAACCGTCTTCCGTTGCTATCAAAAGAGGGCCGGAGCTCTCAAAACGTTCCCAGAACAACAATTCATCCTTTGTCTTGGCACCGAGAATTGTTGTAACCCTATTTTTTAGCATTTCAGCCAAAGGCGCTAACGGAGCGGCCCCAACACCTCCAGCAACGAGCAGTGCAGGCTGTTTTGTTTTACCGAATCCGTTGCCAAAAGGGCCTCTCATTCCAAGAGAGTCCCCTATGTTCAACCTAAACAATGCCTTAGTAGCATCGCCTACTTTTCTGACCGTGATGCCGTTTGTATACGACAGACTCATCGGTATCTCGTCAACACCTCGAATCCAGACCATGACATATTGGCCCGCAGTAAATTGAAAAGAGTAATCGAAAAAAAAGGTCTTTATGTCCTTAGATTCGGATTTTATGCCGGTAATTTCGACATTTCTGACATACATCGTCCTTAAAATGGACGTAATCTATATTTTAAGTTTCTCTTCTTGCTATATCCGAGAAACATAAATCCTTTAGTTTTTTAACAGCAAATGCCCCTAATTAAGCGCTCGTTGCTAGTAAAACTCGCAACCGCAAAAAAGAATGTTGCTCAGAGTGGACCACGATAGGGAGTAAGCGGTGGGAAATTAAGCCCCCCTCAACCTCTAAACGCCTTTAAAAATCTAATTAAAGGTCAGCAACATAGTTAAATCTCTAAAGGTTAATCGATAGTACCGAGAACGAGACCAATGGGACATAACGTAGAAGTAATAGGATTCGGAGCGCTGAACTGCGATAAGATATGCCGAGTAGATGACCTAGCACCACCTGGAAGAGAGATTGGCGTCATTTCAGCCACAAGGCATCCAGGGGGCTCTGCTGCGAATACGATAGTAGGCTTAACTCGCTTAGGAATCAGAACAGGGTTTATAGGTACTGTAGGAAACGACAAAGAAGGCTTACTTTTATTGGATGATTTGAAGCGAGAAGGCGTTGATCTACAGGGTATTATAAAAACAGATGGAGATACTGGCGCCGCATTAATATTCATAGATTCATGCGGGGAAAGAGCCATCTATATCCTTCCAAGCGTCAACGATAGGTTCATAACAGCGAATCATGATTATGCGAGGAATGCGAAAATACTGCACCTTAGTTCTTTCATGGGAATCAACCAACTAAGGATGCAAATCTCTTTTGTTAAACAACTTCACGAAAGTCGGACGAAAATTTCATTTAGCCCGGGTAATATCTATGTGAAGCTTGGACTAAACGCGTTAAAACCACTCATTGAGCGATCTTTCGTGCTGTTCCTCAACAGAGAAGAGGCCAACGCCTTAACCGGATCGTCTGACGTTGAAGATGTAGCATCTCTCCTTGATCTAGGGGCAAAAATTGTATCCGTCACACTTGGAGATATGGGATCGCACGTTATAACACACAGTAAAAGCTTTGATATACCCCCCTTCAAATCGAAAATAAATGACACTGTTGGGGCAGGCGATGCGTTTGCTGCGGGTTTTTTGTACGGACAGTTAACCGGCAAGGACCTTCGAGAGT
>CAYHCZ010000197.1:0-2788 GCA_964355295.1 uncultured Methanomicrobia archaeon | reverse complement strand
GCCGCGGTTGCCCACATAACTGCAAGTACTGTCAAACACCGCGCCTCTTCGGCACGAAAATGCGCCATCGGAGCGTGAACTCTATCGCTTCATATAGCCGTTACCTGTCAGACGTCAGGTTTATCTCACCAAACGCGTTCGCTTATGGATCCGACGGCTACCACATAGCACTCACGAGCGTATCTGAGCTCCTTGCGTCACTTTGCGGTCGAGTTTATTTCGGAACCTTTCCGTCCGAGGTTCGGCCAGAATTTGTTACTGACGAAATGCTTGATGTCGTCAAGGAATACTGCTCAAATACTTCAATTAACATCGGGGCACAGTCGGGAAGCGATGCTGTACTCGAAGAGACCAACCGAGGGCATTCACGTCACGACGTCGAATTAGCGGTCGATATATGCCGCAGTCACGGTTTCTGTCCAGTAGTGGACTTCATCTTCGGGCTTCCGACCGAAGTTGCTTCAGATCAGACGGACAGCCTCGATCTTATTGACTCGATCGTCTCTGATGGCGGAAGAGTGCGTGCCCATTACTTCATTCCACTACCTGGAACCCCCTATGAAAACGAGACACCAGCGCCGGTACGTAAAGAGGTACGTAAAAGGCTTGGCAGACTCGCGCGTGATGGTAAGGTTACCGGCCGGTGGGAGCCCCATTAACTACCCAAAAAGACAAACGATTTAAAACAGAGAGTCGTAAACGTATTCTCGAGTTGAGAGAGTTTTATGAAATTTCTAGTCCTTTCGGATGCTCATGGTGTTTTTTCTCACGTTACCCAATTGTTATATAAAGCTGGAGACATCGATGCCGTTTGCGTTATCGGGGATATTACGGATTTTGGACCGAATAACCTGATTCAGGAGCTGCTTTCGCTGCTCGGAGAAGATGTGCCTACACTTATGATACCGGGCAACTGTGACCTTCCTACTATTCTTGAGACGATAGAAGAGTCTCCTGCTGTCAACTTACATCTCAAGAGTTTTGACTATGATGACATTAAATTCCTAGGTATCGGCGGGTCCAACCCCACGCCATTTAACACTCCTTTTGAACTTAGCGAGGAAGAACTCCAGAGTTACGTCGATATGCTCTTGACCGAAGTCGGTGAAACGACTGTTTTACTGTCGCACACCCCGCCCAAAGGATTCTTGGACACAGTTGACTCCAGACACGTCGGCAGTGAAGCTATTCTTCGCGCTGTAAACGTTGTCGATGTGCTCGCATGTGGGCACATCCACGAGCAGCGCGGCACGTTTGTTGCAGGCAAAACCGCGATCGTGAATCCTGGAATGGCTGCTTACGGCTTTGGCGCTATCGTAGAAATCCTCCCTGAAGAAGCACCAAACATCTCGCTGATTCAAGATTGAGCCGATGCGAAATTCAACGTTGGGGGCTCAATCCTCCAACGACAAGGATTTTAAGCATTAACCTTAAGTATCCACTATGAGCGTAAAAAGGGGCGATTTCATTAGATTGTCTTACACTGGCCGATTGGAGAACGGCGATGTTTTTGATACCACGAACGAAGATATCGCCAAGGAGAATGATCTATTCGCTGAGGGCGTAAGCTATGCACCCATAGTAGTCATTGCAGGAGAAAATATGGTAGTCGCGGGGCTAGACGAAGATGTGATCGGAAAAGCGTCTGGCTACGAAGGAGAAGTCAAAATTCAGCCAAAAGATGCGTTTGGCGAGAGAAAGCCTGAGTTAGTTGAGGTCGTCCCTACACGCAGATTCGAAAAGAGACCGACTCCTGGAATGCGAGTTTCACTAGATAACAAAACAGGGACGGTCGAGAGCGTAATTGGGGGACGAGTACGAGTAGATTTTAATTCGCCTTATGCCGGTAAGATAATCAGTTATCAGTACACGATTGAAAAGATCGTTGACAAGACTGTGGAAAAAGTTAAAGGTTTGTTCAAGTACTACTTGAATAAGGACTTCGATGTTTCTGTCGTCAAGAAAAAAGTGAAAGTCGACATGCCTTACGAATTAGGGTTTAATCCACAGGTGCAGTATTACAAGAAACTTCTTGCTGAAAAGATAATGCTTTTTGCTGACATAGAAGAAGTCGATTATATCGAAGTGCATAAGCGACCCGAACCCGTCAGCGAAGAAGTTGTAGAGGAGCCCTCAGAAGGAAAAGCTGATCAACAATCGGAAGCGCGAAGAGAGAAGGAAACACAGTCTCCTGATTGATCGTGCGAGAACTCACGCTTAGATAACGGTATTATCTTCTCTGTAAGCCTCATACTGGCAAAGTGACGTTACGAGTTATCGATGAATGCATAACACTTCAAGGGCTGATACCCAAGTGAACGAGTTCCATCGTAAGAGCGGTTATCTCTTTAGCTCAACCAGCTTCAACAATTTTCCCTCGGGGCACGCTTGAGGCGCATCTCCGAGAACTGCAGAAATCGTGAGTCTTTCCTCTCGTACAAGGCCTTCGGGATGGCACAACTTGTAGACCTTACAGTCAAATACTTCGCACTCACTCAGTTTATACAAGATTTTCGATCCGACAAATGCGTTTTTAGAGTCAATTGCGACGATACTGGGGCTTTCGACAACTTCTACAGCCTTAACTCCAAGATCATGTAAGGCGCAATCGTGCATTACGTTCCCGCGCACGGTTACTATCCTGTACCGACGCCCAACGTCCAAATTTAGGCAAGTGTTTTTGAGCTTGCACGCCTCACATTCGTTCAGAGGCCCGTTGAATACAAACTCTGTGCCTATTTTGGCCAAGCCGACGCCTATGAGTGTTATGCTAGCGTTTCCTTTTGGC
>CAYHCZ010000196.1:0-2824 GCA_964355295.1 uncultured Methanomicrobia archaeon | reverse complement strand
CTCCGCTATCTGCGCCGCTGTCGCCTTGTTCGAAATAAGCGCCTTAACCCTGTTCGCTATCTGCGCCGCTGTCGCCTTGTTCGAAATAAGCGCCTTAACCCTGTTCACTCTCTGCGCCTTTATGGACTTGTTCTGTCGCTCGTGCACTTTCACTTGTTCTATGGCTTCGTCGAGCGTTAAATATCGCTCGTCTACGCGCCGGTAATAGTGCGAAAAATCCCAGTCAAGTATTATGACAGTCATTCATATCACCTCGCAATTCTCGCAGTTTATCTCTTACTTCATACCTTTTCCAAAGACAAAGTACCCTCTGACCATCTCAGGGGCACTTAACGTTTTACCTCAGCACAAGCGCGATAGGCAAGAGGCTCGGATGAACGGCGGGTAAGCCCCGCACAAAAAAGAACAGGGGATGACTACGGGCATGCCGTACTCAGCTGTGACATGCTTTGGTTGTTAAGTAATAGAAACGGTGTGCGAACAGATAAGGATTTGCCATTCTTCCTTCTTTTTTTGCCGCCGCCCGCACTTTGTCGTTGAATAGTCAGAAGTTGCAGCGCGGTTTGGGTCACCTAAACTTTTTGTCCAGTTGACCACGTTCTGCTGTATGTAGCCCTCAAACGAGCTTTAGTACTGTAGAAACTGTGTAGTCACTAATTTAACCAAACCATCCGACGGGACGCTTCCCTCGAATCGCACAGACCTGCCCGGCACGACCGCACAAATCAAAGACGGAAAGTGCTATTTTTGCCTCTCAAGGCATTTTTTACCAAATTATGGGTAGGATTGCGCTCGATTCTTATGAAAGGTATAAATCGAAGCGGCGTCTATAGTAAAGGTACGCTCTATAGGATGTGTGGAGGAAAAGGTAGTTGCCAATGGCTTTGGAGTAGGGCTTTTAGAGTAGAATAAATCTGCTCTGAAGCATCGGGCGAATTCGCCTTGGCCCTCAAACATACCATTGGTGGCGATCACTTCGGGATTCACACATCCTATAGAGTTCACCCTCACTTTTTTATGATGATACGTCTGATTGAGCTTTTTTTCCGTTATGCGCCTCGGCGTTCGCCTACTTATTCTTTATCTCATCGTACAGTTTCCGCATTCTCGGATCACGTAAGGTGTCTTTTAGAACATCATCCATCATGGTTCTAGTATGTGTTAGCTCGCTTTTTAGGCCGTCGAGCTTGGTTTCGGTCGCGTACCACTCATCGAATAAAGCGTCCATCTCAGTGTTCAGTGTAAATACATTCTTTAAGTCTGCGCTCCCTGCATCGTGCGATTGTTTAGCGACCTGCGCTTGTTGATCAGCAACCGCACCCATCTTTGCGATCAGATGGTGCTTGCTCGCGATCAGTTTTTGTACTTCTTGTCCAATCGCTTTTATACGCTCAGCGTATGCGGCACGCTCATTAAATAAGTCGTCAAGTTCTTGCTCAGTGTAGTATATCGGGTCATTGGTCATCGTTTTCTCTTCGCTTCACGTAATCAGTACAGTCCGCGTAGCGCTCGGATCGCTTGCGGTTTTTTTTCACTTACATATCCAGCGCATCTACAAACGATAACGCTGGCATCCATTGTATATCGGGAGGTGTCTGAGAGCCGTCATCGGTGAAGTGACTTCGTAGTTCCTTACCCGTCGCTTAGTATTCCCCACCTTCCGACCATGAACCTATACGCTTAATTAAATCCTCTTTTTTATAAGGAGCAAACGTGATAACAAGCACTTTTTTACAATTATTGATTGGTTGGATGGCTGTCGCCACTGGGGTGGTGGGTCTATTGGCGTTGGTCACCATCGTCTTGTTCTTTTCTATTGGTCAACCCTTCGGCACAATTAATGATTATTGCATTGGTCTGACGGCAATCTTGAGCATGGTTTTAGTTTGGATGTTATATCCCGAACATCATGCGCAGTCGCCGATCTTAAGCCAGGTTTTGCTTATTGTTGCATTGATCGGCGCTACTGTTGTTGTTATTGGTTCAGTACTTACCCTCTCAGGAAAAACGGGCTTTTACCTTTCGGGGATGTATATGGCTGCTGGAAACGCCTTGATTGGATTGTGGCTATTAAGTATAAACCACTCCGCTCTTGGAGGCGATCCCTGGCCTTACACTCTGATCATATTGGGGCTTGTTAGTGGGGTCTTTTTGGTACTTGGCCTGGTTGCCATTCCTGGGATATTCCGCGGCATTAATACCAAAGAGTACGTATTTTCTACATACAATAGTATGTGGGGGACAAGCTTTCTGGGCTCGTTTGTTCTTTATCCCATCTGGTGCATTCTCTTGGGACGCTATCTCTTGCAAAATTAAAAGGAGCGCGAGTTTTGGGACGATCCAGGGTAATTTATGCAATTTATTCAAGCTGTTTTGTGGGTTTTGTGGGGCCATAAAAAAGGGAGTTTTGCATATTTTGCGCCGCACTAGCTGTTAATTTTGGGAGTTTTGGGAGGCACTAAGGGGAATCCCCTGGGCCATGTATAGGATGATCTTGATAACTACGAGGTCAGAACCAACCAAGCAGGCAGAGATGCCTGGGGGGCTTTTAAAACCGGTGCACACGACGACCTTGTGACTGCGCTTGCACTTAGTCTTTGGTCTTGTATTGAATTTGGCGATCCAATTAGGATATGGTAAGCTTGTGACTGTCAACTATAGCAGACACTAAAAACAAAAATTACCAAGCTTACTCTATTTTTTACTTTTTTTAAATCAGTAATATCGTTATTTTATCGTTATTTTTTCTTTTTTCGATTTCCGAACGCCAAGAAATAGGAATTGTTAAGCCACTACGCATCTCTTGCATAACTGAAAAACGAAC
>CAYHCZ010000195.1:0-2825 GCA_964355295.1 uncultured Methanomicrobia archaeon | reverse complement strand
TCACCGTTTGTGGGTCCATTGACGCCAATGATTCGAGCGAGCTCTAACTGAGTAACAACGTCTTTAAATCGACCATAGCCGTATTCAGGCCGCAAGGCAGCATCGAACTCGTCATGGCCCGTTGCTATGATTATTGCCCCGACTTCGATTTTTCGAAGAGACGGCTCAGCTTCGAGATCGATTGCGTCAGATTTGCATACCTTTGTACATTTGCCGCATTTTACGCAGTGCTCGCCATCTATCGTGTACCTGTCAGGGACCGCTTGTGGAAAAGGCTTGTAGATAGCTTTTCTTTTTTGTGTATTAGCGTTCCACCAGTCAGATACTTCGATTGGACAAACAGTCGCGCACTCCCCGCAGCTTGTGCATCGCTCACTCACGCTTTGTGGTTTGATTTTAACATCGACGTTGAAGTGACCAGCAGTTCCGCGAATGTGTGCAATTTCAGCGTCAGTGAGGAGTTCAATATTTTGATTTTCGTACACATCATTCATTAATGGACTCAGTGAGCACATCGCGCACTCTTCCACCATCTTATGTGGAGAAAATACCTTTCCGATTCGTACGGTATTACCCCCAATAGAGGGCTTTCTTTCAACCAGATACGTTTTAACGCCATTTTCTGCTAGAGCGAGCGCTGCGGTAATTCCTGCGATGCCGCCCCCTACAACAAGAGTGGCGTTGGTAACGCCAACGTGAAAGTCAGAAAGGGATTCCGCGTGCTCGAGTCGCTGAAGGGAGGCATTTATGAGGTCTCGCGCTTTCTTGGTTGCACCTTTTCTGTCGTCGGTAACCCACGAACATTGTTCTCTAATATTCGTGATCTCAAGCAGATATGGATTAAGTCCTGCTTCGCGCATACACCCTTTAAAGGTTTTACCGTGGTTGTTAGGTGAACATGAAGCGATCACAACACCATCGAGGTTGTGTTTACGAATGGATTTCTTGATCTTTTGCTGGCCTTGAAGCGAACAGAGGTGTTGGTCTGAGTCCACCACGTAGGCGTACTTAAAGTCCTTAGCTAGTCGATCAATGTCGACTACGTTGGAAATGTTTCCGTCGCATCGACATAAGAAGACGCCAAATCGCGACACGTCAAATGGCCCCTATCTTTTCAAGTAGTGGCGTTACGTCTATCGTCGCGAATTGGAGGCACGCGTCTCTAGACTTGTCAGCTCCGAGCAGCAATGCGACGAGTTGTGAGACGTTGAGCACTGGTACGACGTTATTGAGTCGTTCTTCGAACTGGCGTTGGAATTTGTCGAGCATAAATTGGCAGCCAGCACACATTGTTACGATGACGTCAGGCTTTTCAGAGAGGACACTCTCGAGCTTTCTAAAGCTTATTGATTCTGGATACTCGTCTCCGCTGATAAGGTGCGAATAACCAAGACCACAGCACAGCGATCGTTCAGAGTAGTCCACTAGCGTGCCAGAAAAGGCCGCACATATCTCATCTAATAACGTAGGATACTCCCACAATCCGCCAGTAACCTCGTCATAAAACACCTTTGTATAGTGGCAGCCGTGGTGGGTTGCTATATTGACGTCAGACAGGGACAATCTTGCACGCTCGGCTAGGACCTCTTTTAGCGCATAAAGCACCTCAGCAGCGTGATAAACCGTTATTCCCCCGTTGTACTCGTAGTTCACTGCTTTTAATACGTCGTTTATCGCTGCTCGGGTTTTTTCGTCGTCAAGTTCACTTATACACTCCTTTAGATTAGCATATGAGGTGGGGCACGTACAAACAACGTTAGTGTACCCTGAATTGTAGGCAAGCGCAAGGTTTCTAGCGTTGAGACTGAGATTTGCCTCGGGGGGCACCACGCCGCAGTGTTCTCCAAATCCGGTGCACGACGACTGGTTCGGATCGTCAAAGTAGTCAACATTCAACGAATTCAGTATGAACCTAAACGACCGTTCTATGCCTGGATAGAACGTCCCTGCTACACAACTTTTGAACAGGTACAAGCGTTGAGGCAGCTTGGAAGACGTTAACACGAGTGGTTTAGTGGTCGTCGAAGAGCCCTCCTTTGTTATACGTCAATTTCAAAATGGTTCTTATCTCATTGAGCGCTTTGGTGGGGATCGCTATATCTCGAGAATGTAAAGGGGGCAATCCGAGCTCAGCTCTGAGTGTTTTAAGCTTATTTTGATCGACGAGTTTGTTAAACCAGCCGAGATCCTGCTCGAGCAATTCAGGTGAAATGGTCACTCCGCTGCTCATTAAAGACTTAAACACAACTGACGCCCTTTGGTAGAGCTCACTCGGGGCGTATCCCTCTTTGTATGCTTTGTTTCTCGCGTTAAGTATTATTGACGCCGGGGTGTTATTTCGAGGACATCGAGAATTGCAGGTATAACATTGACCGCACAGCCAGATAATCGGATCCTTCGCAAGCTCGTCTTCTGAGCACTCTTGTGCGCGTCGAACAATCTCACGAGGGCTGTAGTCGTCAAAGACCTTGGCAGCCGGGCATCCCGCGGTACATCTCCCGCATTGTAAACACTTAATTAAATTATCCTTATTGTACAAAAAATCAAAGGGGGATGATTCAGCACTTAAAACTTCTTTTTCTGATTCTTTTTCTTCGTTCTCCATACTTAAATAAATTTTTGTGTATAATTCTATATATAATTATGCAAATATAGAAAAAGATTGCCCGCTCCTACTAAATAATAATCGCATTTTGGACAATTTAACAATAACGAGGTAAATTTAAATAAAAATAGGGGCCATTATGTACGCATGGACATCACTAACTCGGCGCCGAACCATTATAAAATTATCTGCGTAGGCTGTCATTCTGACGTTTCCGGCA
>CAYHCZ010000194.1:0-2827 GCA_964355295.1 uncultured Methanomicrobia archaeon | reverse complement strand
ATCGACCTGCTCTCGCTCCAAATAATCGGTAATATTCTTCACATTTCCGAAAATATGTATTTTGGGAAATAAAGCTTGCTATTTTAGCCTGCTTTTTGGCATGATGCCGGCAGTTTATACAAAAAGGCAAAAAACCACGGTTATGAAGCAGTTCTTCTACGTTTCGGTTTTAATACATCTATTTTAATATTAGCAAGCTAATTTAAGTTAAGCTGGAGCTTTACTAAATTTCAAAGTGACATTGAATGAGTTCTTCTCTTATGAATGCAGAATTGTAACTACAACAGGATGATTCGCATTTATTCAATAAATTAAGGATAAGTCGGAGAAAAGTGAGAGTCGGGATTTGTCAAGAGCATCATTAGGCAGCGGCCCGGTGGAGGCCGCGACGCGGGTTCGAATCTCGCCCTCGGCCTTTGATTTTCTTTTCATTTTCGATTGAACGTTTTCTTCGTTACGTGTATCTTGAGCTAGCTTTAATGCGCTTATAGTTTTGTCGGCACGCCTTATAATCTCGTCTTTCCTTCTAACAACGCACGTAGTCGTATTATTTAGGTATTATCTTGCTTATCAGGTTCGATAATACGGCCCTCGACAAAAGCTATTAGAGAGGGTTGGAAAACACGCCAAATATCCTAAATGACACGACGCTATCACGTGCCACGTCGCGGTGTTCGTCTTGGAATTGGATAGATTTTCAGCAATCCACAAAACGCATAAAACGCTAAAGGATCCAGCTAATTGCGACTTCTTCTATGAATTAAAAAAGGGGTATGGGCTGCTTCAACGAAGTAGCGCCCATACTCACTAACGCTTCGTGCTACGTCAAAATGCTGTGCTATATATGTAGTTCCTCATCCCAGGGCTCCCACGTAGTCCACGGCTTATGGCTATGTTTCGACCAGATGTCACCGTCGTTGCCCTGCACAAAGACCTGGATTATGAGGGGACTTGTTGCATAATGTGACGTGACAGCAGGCGATCCCAGGACAGGAGAACCTCTGTTAGGTCCTCCGAGCGACTGCCACACCCCGAGAGGAGAGTCCACCAAACCCCAATAAACCATATGGTCCGTGCCGGTGTAGAACAGTTTGACTGCCCCTTCATGCGGCGGCGAGGCCAAGGACAGGCGCGTCTTTGAATCAATTGCCACTGGAGGGGTCTTGTCTTGCCAGGGTCTCCAGGTTGCGCCTCCGTCTATGCTAACTGTGGTATATAAATGGCCATCCGTACCAAGGATGGCGACGTAGAGGCCGCTAGTATAGTCACTGGAGTAAAAGGCCGCAGCGGGCGAATAAATAGTGTGTCTTTGGACGCCAGGGGGGTTTATGGTTGTCACATCGCCGCTATCATCACTCAACAACATCTTCACTGTCTGGTCTGTGCCAGTGAAAAAATACCTAAAAGGCCGCAACATAGAGTGCTCACCTTCTGTTATGGCGGGGGCGGTCCCTATAAGAACTTGCTCCTCAGTCCCCGGCACCTTCCACCAGCCCTGCCAACCTAAATACGACGTGTCGGACCAATAACTATTTACCCAAATGGCGCCGTCATCGCCGCGTACAGCAACTCGGACTCCTGAGCCTCCATAACTGGATGTTGCTGCACTAGGCGACGAACTGATAGACACACCTTGGGGATATCCGAGGTCCGTCCAATGGCGGCTCCACCCATTTTTTACGTTCCAGTGCCTGTACCAGATGCGGTCTTTTACTGTATCCTCATATTTACCTTTAATAAAAAGATTAAGGTCAGATTCCCCACACACGGCAGGGTCTCCGGTCATTTGATTAGGTTTTCCTGGTTTGTCGAGCTTACCCGGCTTCGCACTCACGCTCGTACTAGCATATACTGCACATAAAGAGACGAGTATGATTGCCGCCATGCTTATGCCTAAAACGCGTTTGTCCATACTTATCCTTCACCTACCCTCCCTTGCGAGGAGATCATTAGGCTGACGCGCGTGGACGAACACCATTCATTTGTGCTGAGTGCACGCCAGACCTTTCTTTCCTAAACAGGGATATTTTTAGAACGTTTTTACTGCACGTTAATCATTATTAAACGTGACGAAACAAGTGTTTTGTTCCTCTTGCTGCATTTGTATAGATGCGCACCTCCGAGCACGCCTCGAGCTGGCTACGAGCCATTCTAAAACGCCGCTTTTACGCAACAACTACACTACGCTGTAAATGTACGATTCATGGTTACCCGACAGCTCGCACCATCTCGACAACGTTAGGTGAAGTTCACCAGCATTCCTTTCGGATAATCTTTGCATTTTACGCGGTGGGCTGCTCTCTTTTTTTCCGCGCTCATTTTTTTGGGCAGCTAAAAAGCGTTACCCTCATTTTTCGTACCAACTTTGCTAGTGTACGAGCTCATATTTTGGTAATTTTTAATAAAAACCCCTACGCTAAGCAGCGTCGCGTTTTCTGATTACCATCGAAAGTGCCTCCTATAGCACTAAATAGACCGACCATAGCGTCTCTCTCGCCTTTAGGCCTCTCTTCTATGCAGATTACTTGGTCTTAGCCCCTCCGCCGCATAAGGAACGCCGTTGCGATGATGACCAGGATGACGATGATGATAATGGCGAGCACAATGAGTAGCGCGTTAGGCCCAAGTCCCGTGGCAGTCTCGGTCTGTGAGGCGATATCTGCTATTCCTTTTTCGGCTTGTGCGACTATATCCCCCCCGTTTGAGTCTCCATTACTTCCGTTTGAGTCTCGGTTATCAGCATTTGATGAAGGGGACACTGAAACGCCTACTGAAGGACTTGCAGCGAGCGGCTGGTTTTCGATTAGCTCTCGGGCGAGGGGATTGA
>CAYHCZ010000193.1:0-2837 GCA_964355295.1 uncultured Methanomicrobia archaeon | reverse complement strand
CCAATAATATCACCGCGTAGCATTCTGTTTGAATGATTAAGTAGCTTTGCCGGGCCTAACCCCATAGAATCTCGTTTTGCAGCAGGGAACTGCCGAGGTTGCATCGGGACAAGTGACTCCGTGGAAGGGGCGAAATATATATTTGGTTCAGCGCCTTTTCGATTATAGTTGTGAATAAAACCAAAGAACACCATAAAGAAGAGGCGCTAACTTTGTCTGTTGAGCACGCGGCACGCCTTATCGGCGTGAGCCGGACGACCGCTTACCGGATGGCGCGTGACGGCGAATTGCAGACCATTAGAGTTGGAAGGCGGGTGCTCGTCCTAAAGAGGCCCTTGATGCAAATGCTCGGGGCTGAAGAGGATACGAGCCGCTTGTGAAAACTAAGAGGCGAGCCACGCGCTGCTAGCTCTCAATCGCTGAACTTACCTTATACGGCAACTCAGATTAAAAGACGTTTTATAGCACATTTGCACAGTGGTTTGTCAAAAAGCTCCCTGGCATAGGTATTCAATTACTCTCTGATTGCTGTGCTGAGCCATTCGGCAGTGTCTCAATTGGTTTGCGTGATAAGGCAACATCGTAAGAAAGCCTGGGCATTGTTTAGCTAGCCTGATCAAATGAGGGTCCGTGCTAGCCACTAAATTTTTGTAATCACTCGCGCGAGAGCGCGTGGCCCTGTGCAAAGTAAATTTTATATCTGATTATATGAATAGTAGTTCATATATGAGTGAAATATGTGAGGTTTTCTGCATCAATAAGGAAGCTGTTGACGACGTGCGAGCGAAGATGCTTGATCATCAATTCGTTGCAGATGCCGCCGAAATCTTCAAGGTGCTCGGTGATCCGACGAGAATGCGGCTTCTTTACGCGCTTTCTCAACGTGAGTTGTGTGTGTGCGATCTCTCAGCGGTACTCGGAATGACGCAATCCGCGATTTCTCATCAACTGCGCGTGTTAAGAAGCGCTCGTTTAGTCAGATATCGCAAGACAGGCAAGATGGTGTACTACGCACTTGCCGACAAACACGTCACGCAGTTCATCGATGTCGGAGTCGATCATGCCCGAGAATCACAGCCACGGTGAAGCGAGCTGCTCTACCTGCGCGACGGACATCTTCAAGGAAAAAGAGCCCTTGTGGAAGCAGAAAGAAGCGGTCATCATTAGTATAGCGGGAGCTATCTTTCTCATCGGCGTGTATCTCGATTATGGGCTCTACCAGCACATCCTCGCCCAAATCGCGTTCTTCGCAGCGACGCTCGTTGCGGGGTATTCTATTATCAAAAAGGGTGTCTTGGGGGTTATTCGAAAGCATCGCCTCGACATGAATCTGCTGATGACGATCGCCGCTGCGGGGGCATTCGCCATCGGCCACGGCGAGGAGGGTGCGGCAGTGATGCTATTGTTCTTTGTCGCGGAGTTCCTCGAAGACTACGCCGGCGACAGGGCACGACAAGAAGTCGGGTCACTGCTCAGGCTCGCACCAGAGACCGCAGTCGTCGTGCGGGAAGGGCGTGAGATCGTCGTTCATGCCCACGAGGTCGAGGTCGGAGAGGTGGTCGTCGTAAAGCCCGGAGAAAAAGTACCCCTAGACGGCCTCATCATTAGCGGCATCTCATCACTAAATCAAGCCGCCCTCACAGGAGAGAGCGTTCCGGCGGTCAAGACGGTCGACGACACGGCATTTGCCGGTACAATCAGCGAGGATGGATATCTCGAACTGCGCGTTACGAAGAGGTCTGACGAAACGATACTGTCGCGCATCGTGCAGTTGGTTGATGAAGCTCAGCGGAAGAAGACCCCGACCGAGGCGTTTATCGACCGGTTCTCGTACTACTACACCCCAATCGTGATAACGTTCGCGGCTCTGACAGTCGTCCTTCCCGTCCTCCTCTTTGGCCTGCCCTTTAGCGAGTGGTTTTACAGAGGCCTCGTGCTGCTCGTCGTCTCGTGTCCGTGTGCCATGGCGATCTCGACGCCGGTTTCAATGGTTTCAGGGCTCACCGCAGCGGCCAAGCGCGGCATCCTCATCAAGGGCGGGGATGTGATCGAGGAGCTTAAGGACGTCAAAGTAGTCATCTTTGACAAAACGGGGACGCTCACCGAAGGGCGCCTCGCCGTAACAGACGTAGTCAGTCTGAATGGCACAACAGAACGCGAAGTGGTTCAGATAGCAGCGTCTTTGGGAGTGAAATCGACCCATCCTGCGTCGCGAGCGATCGCGAAGAAAGCAGACGATGACCACGTTGCATCGGTGCCAATCACAGATTTCAAATCGATTGTCGGAAAAGGGCTCACGGGAAGATTCAACGGCGCTGACTTCTACGTTGGCAGTCGTAGCTTCCTTAGTGGCGTCAACGCACACCTGCCTGATGACATTATTGACCGACTCGAGAATGAGGGGAAGACGCTCATGCTGGTCGGCACCAACCCGCACATTATAGGCGTCATTGGCCTCAAGGATCAAATTCGGGACTCATCGGCAGGGACACTGCGAGCCCTGAGCGCGCGTGGCATCAAAACCGTTATGTTGACTGGTGACAATGAACGCGCAGCGGCTGCGATTGCTAAGGAGCTTCCGCTGAGCGAGTGTTACGCTGGGCTGCTGCCTGAGGATAAGGTGCGACACGTTGAGGAGCTGGTAGCGGCCTACAAACACGTCGTTATGGTGGGAGATGGGGTCAACGACGCTCCTGCGATGGCGCGGGCGAACGTAGGCATCGCAATGGGGGTCGCCGGCTCGGTCGTCGCAATTGAAACTGCTGATATCGCACTGATGCAGGACGATCTCTCGAAAGTGACGTATCTCATCGATCTTAGCAAGAAAACGATGTCTG
>CAYHCZ010000192.1:0-2853 GCA_964355295.1 uncultured Methanomicrobia archaeon | reverse complement strand
CGCTATATGGACATACCTATTTTTGCGATGCGGTCGCCAAATCCTACGTGATAAAAGACGCCTGGGACGATGAGATAACTCTCGTACCGCGCGACGAGAACGACCCCTATTATTTAGAGAGTATCTAAATAAAAGTAGCCGATAGCGATTTCATCGGGTACTTTCATATGATTAGGCATATTCTTGGCCTCCACCCCTATCTTGTATTCTTGTTCGTTCATTTTGTTTGACTCCCCTTTTGGGGTTTGACCGCAAGGACTTCCTTGCTCCCGATAGCACCAAACACGTTTTCAGGCAACGGATGTCTTAGTGCCTCCACTCGATTCCACTCACGCTGTGCGTCATAATATACGCCCGATTTGATTGATCCTCGCTGTTAAGCGGATTCGATAATGATTTAATAAACTTATTTCCGCTCCTTCAAAACAAGCCTCAGCGTCCCTCGTATTTCCGCTCCCTCAAAACAAGCATCCCCTGCTATCTCTGCCCCTTCAAACCGAGCGTCTCCTCCTATCTGCGCGTCTCTGAACCAAGCATCCCCTGCTATCTCTGCCCCTTCAAAAAGAACGTCTCCTCCTATCTGCGCTCCTCCAAACCAAGCATCTCCTCCTATCGCCGCCGCTCCAAAACAAGCGTCCCCCGCAATCTCCGCACCGGCAAACGTTGCATGTCTTCCTATCCTCGCTCGTTTAAACCAAGCCTGTCCTCCGATTTCCACCCCGGCGAACGTAGCGCCTCCGCCTATCTCCGCTGCTCCAAAACAAGCGTCCCCTCCAATCTCCGCCCCGGCAAAAGAGGCGTTCTTTTCTATCTTCACTCCTTCAAACAAGGCGCTCTTTCCAATCTTCGTCCTTTCAAACTTAACACGCCCTTTTATGGTGGCGTTCTTAAAAATTGCATTTTTCTGTGCAGGGATGCTGATATCAGATGCGTCGATATCATAGATGTTCGTCCCCTCAAAATTAAGATCACCGCCTTTTATCTTTTCTTTCGTCTTGAGCTGCTTTTCATCCCGTATGCGCGTGAACTCGAGATCATCTTCCTCGGGGAAGTCGAGATGAAGTATGCACCATGCGGAGTCGCCGCACGCCGTCTCCGAACACCCATCATACATGCACGTTGTCATTGCAGTCACCACCTGCCAGTCTTTCAAGAAGGGGTCTATGTCAACTGAGGCTTACAAAGTCCGTGATAGAGACCTTGAGCAAATAGCCAGTTTCGAGCCCAAACATCGCAGCAATGAGATAGATCGAAGAATTATAAAGCAACTTCGATCCCAGTCGTAGGAAAAATCACGTTATCGTGGAAGTTAGAAGAGACCTCAAGGTAGGACGATCACGATTGCTCATATGTCCAGCTATATGCACGCTGCTGGTGTATCTGCACCTGTATCTGTTTGATAATTCGTCGGACCTGCTGCCGTGCGTTGTCGGGTAACCAAGCATCGTGAACTCGGTCCTGTAGGTATCGGGAGGCTTCCCAACTGGTCGAGCACTTCCGTAAAAGCTTTTCGGCGGCTAAGTCTACGTAATCGTTCTTGTAGTCCGCTAGTCTCAGTATGAGCTCATCGACTTCGATGCAATCGTCATTCATGTATATTCAAGGAAGAGGTGTTTTCTGAATAAGGATTGACGAAGAGTGGTGTGGAAGTGGTTTTGGGGTTACAAAATCCTAGTAAAGAGGATAGGAATGGTTAAGCCAACGCTCACGTCTTGCATAAGTGTTTTAGTATGAGTTGTACTAAGGGCCCAATTTAGGATGAGGAGACGGAACATCAAAATGCCGTTGAAATACGCGCTGCCTTTGCTGTTTATAGGCAATTAGGAGATGAGTTAATGTATTGCACAAGCTGCGGAGAAGAAACAGATGAAGGGGGATACTGTGGATCGTGTGGAGAGAAAATATCGAAAAATATGTTGGAAAACTCCCATGCACATGTAGGGGGCGGCGAAAAAACCCTACAATTACTGAAACCACAACTAGTAACACACAAAACCTGGGGTTACGGGTACCTTTTCCAGTTCCCAAACACCAAACAGGATGCTGTCGCTCACACGATAGCCTCTTTCTTTGAGAGAGAAGGGTATCATTTGGAAGAAGGAAACAGCATGAGCGGCATTTATGGAGTTGGAAGTGCTGGTAAACGCCTTTTAGCCGGCGCATTTTCTAAAAGGTACCGTTTTAAGTTTATAATACATGAAAAAGAGGGCCTGACATTATTCGAGATTTATAAGGCTATGAGCGGTTTTTCAGGCGGGGTTTTAGGAATACGCGCATTAGATAAAGAGTGGGAGAGAATACTTGCAGAGGTAAAATCGCTGCGATTTGTGTAAAACGTTTAGAAGTGTCTTTGCGCTGGTCGTTTGGTGAAAAAAGAATAGGGATTGTTAAGCCAACACCTTTCACTTGCATGAGCATATGCAATTGAAACCAATAACTGCGATAGCTGTTTTGTTGCTGGCGGTTGCCTCTTTGTTAGTATCGGGTTGCACTACAAGCACTACAAGCACTACCAATCAAACGCCGAGTGCTAGCACATATGACGCTTTTTTGGAGAGTTACCTTGCAGCGTTCAAAAATCAAGAACATCTAAATAAGAATTACGGCATCTAGACGTGGGGAGTCACGTGGATTAAGTACATTCCCACAATCCTAGTTCAAACTGTTAATTGGTTTTCAGGAACTTAAAAAGGGGGTTAGAACAATACGGCTTCGGGTCTTGCTCAAATCGTATGTTACAGTTCCTCCTCCCAAGCAAATGTTCCAATTCAATGCACAAGGTAGGTGGGAAGATCTCTTCGGACCTTCCCAAGCCAATTGGCAGAGCTCAATCAATCCTCTTGAACCACTTCC
>CAYHCZ010000191.1:0-2859 GCA_964355295.1 uncultured Methanomicrobia archaeon | reverse complement strand
GGACTCCTCCCCATGAGCACGGCCTCCTCGACGGTAAAATCGAAAAAAAACGTGTCGGTATTCTGGGGAACGACCGCCATCTGTTGCGCGAGTCGCTTTGGCTTTATTTGATAAACGTCAACGTCATCGAGCGTTATGATGCCGACTTGTGGCTTCAGTACCCCGCTAATCGCTTTAATGAGCGTCGTCTTACCTGACCCGTTAGGGCCGACAAGACCGATCACCTCACCGGGCCGGACCGTCAGATGTGCGTTGTTAAGCGCTTGCGTCTGAACGTAGTAGCAGTCAACGTCGTCAACCTGTACATGTCCACGTCCCCCTGTTTCAAAGCCACGTTCTTTGCCGAGTAACCGCATCAGTAATTCCTCGCCCCTTGTATGCACAGCGCATTCTTAATAGATATCTTTCCTCCTGCTCCTTATGAGATACAGAAAAAAAGGGGCGCCAAGCATCGCAGTGATAATCCCGACGGGCACTTCCGAACCAGGTATTGCGGACCGTGCAATAACGTCGGCCCAGATGAGTAAAATACCGCCGAAGAGCGCGGAAGCAGGAATGAGCGCCTTGTGATCAGGACCAGTAAATGTCCTTACCACGTGGGGAACGATAAGCCCGACAAACCCGATGATGCCGCAGAAAGCGACGGCAACCCCTACCACAAACGACACGGTTATCAAGATCACCTTCTTGAGGCTCTCCACAGCCACACCTAGGTGCTGCGCTGATTCTTCCCCTGACAGCATCAGGTTTAAGTCACGCGCGAATGCGTAGAGGATGACCGTGCCGACGAGAATTATTGGAAACGTCACCTCTACGTAGACCCATTTGCTCGCCCACAGCCCCCCCATGAGCCAAAAAACGAGTTGATGCAGATTGGACCCTGAAAGGAACATAAGGTAGGAGATCATCGCTGAAAGGAGGGTTGAGAGCGCAATGCCTGACAGCAGCAGCAGCGAGACTGAGCTTTTTGGGCCGATCATTGACAGCGCGTAAACCGTAAAAGAGGCGATTATAGCGCCCGCGAATGCTGCGAATGGGACGAAGACTGCACTCACCAGCCCAAGTGAGATGATGAGGGCGGCGCCAAACCCAGCACCGCTTGAAGCCCCTAGTATATAAGGGTCTGCCAACGGGTTTTTAAAAAGGGCCTGCATCGCGACTCCTGCAATGGCGAGACCGGATCCCACAAGGAGCGCCATGAACGTTCGGGGGAGGCGTATCTGATAGACGATAATTGCCTCAGCCTCGGACCATGTGTGATTTGTGGGGACAGCCAAATTTAAGAGAATTGCCGCCATCTTTTGTGGAGCGATCCATACTGGACCGATAGCCACGCCTACAACAACAGAGACGAATAGCGTTCCTGCAAGCACTAAGAGCGTCGCGTTTCGTTTCAAGCGAATACAGTCCGTTTTTTAACACCGGACATCGTGCACTAGTTTCACTGTGATGCTTGGTTTATCATTTCGATTATCTGATCCATAGCATCGAAGGCGCGCGGCCCGGGACGGGATATTACGTCGCTATTCAAGATGAAAACTTTGCTGTTCTTGATGGCATCGACCGTGGTAAGGGCTGGGTCTGACTTGACCTGTTCAATTACCGTAGAATTCATCGCACTGTTCGCGATGATTACCGAAGGGTTGAGAGCAACTATCGACTCCTTGCTGATCGTACTATACCCACCTACGTTGGCTAACTTCGCGACATTGATGCCCCCGGCGCGAGCGATGATATCCCCTTCAAAGGTGTCCGCGCCTGCTGATGTTATCGGGTCGTACCAAACAAGGTAGAGCACGCGCGTTTGTGTGGCATTGCTCGTAGCGTTGCTTTTAGTCAACCTCTGCGTCAAGTTTGCAACAAGTGCGCTACTGTTTCCGGTCGTGTCAGTTATCTTACCGATCAACGAGAGGTCGTCCAATATGCCGGCTAAGGTCTTTGGTTCAATAACGACGGTTGGTATCCCATAACTGTCAAGCGCCGAGATCACTGTCTCATTGTTTAGGGAACCAGTAAAGACGATATCGGGCTTGAGGGAGACGATCTTCTCCATGTTGGGGGTGCCGAACCCGCCAACTTTTGTTGTGTTGTTAGCCGCGGGTGGGTAGTTACAATAGGTGGTAGTGCCAACCACCTTGTCGCCCAGCCCGAGAGCATACAAATCTTCCGTAATCGACGGAGCGAGAGACACAATACGATTAGGCGTTTGAGAGATAGTAACGGTCCTTCCGGCATCATCAGTAACCTTGATGCCGCCCGATTGGGTTGTTTGATTTGATGATAGCTGTGTGCACCCCGTATTCAACGTGGCGAGGAGCATAACGCACATAACGGCGCACACTACTTTTTTTTGTGTTACGTTCATTTTAATACCCCAAAACGACGGTTTACATCTTGAAATGGAATGCGGATAATCTGTCACGCTGTTTCGCTGGATGGGAGCAGAACCAGTTATTGGCAGAAGGATAAACTCGGCCGATGCGACAGGGGATGGCGGCGCTTACCAGTACGAACAATTGGAGGAGATGATGGATCCGCTCGTAACTTGATAACATATAGGCATCAACCCACAAAAAGGATTGCAGCCACCCGCCATACCCGTGTGGAGGCCAGTCCTATCCAACGCTTAAGTGCACCTTATCCTATATCAATTTATCTTGATAATCATCAATTTTACTTGATCAATTGGCAACAAGCGCCAAAAGATTTGTGGCGACCCACGTGAAGAGTTGTCAAAGCTTGTCGTCTCGTTTGCGTTTTTTCGTGGTCCAAAGAGCCTAACACCGTTCTGAAATGACGGAACATTGGCGAGTAATACTTTCATCCTTCTTTTGGACAACACATACAGCTTGCAAGAAA
>CAYHCZ010000190.1:0-2863 GCA_964355295.1 uncultured Methanomicrobia archaeon | reverse complement strand
CCTTGCGGATAAGCGGCTCACCGCCGGCGAGGAGGATCGCTGATACGCCAAGCTGATGTGCCTCACTCACGAGGCCTCGAAGCTATTCGTGCTTAGTTCTCTCGCCGCTGGGCGGTGTTCGCGGTGAGCGAAGGTGACACATCCCTTGCAGCGCAAGTTGCATTCGTTCGTCACGCTCATGATGAGAAACGGAGGCACGTGGAGATCTTCATTTTGCCATTTCTGCCTCTTTTGGGCTGCTCTCCTCTGCCACCACATCGTTCGAAGGAAGAAGAGGGCTTTAGATGGTTCTCTGAGCGTAATTTGCGCTGCGTCTTTAAAAAAGACCGTGATCGCGCGGTTAAGGATGTTGATATAGTTAGAATCCTGTTCTACAATACGTGTTTAACTGTAGGTGATATTTATAGTGCTCGAGGGATATTGATTTGGCACCTGTGAGAGCTTATAACAGCATGCTAAAGTCGTGTAAGCGATTACAGCAAGAAAGGCTACTGCCACAATAGCGCGGCTGTAACCTCCGCCTCGCTACCGAATTATCTGTTTAATTAGGGTAAGGACAAAGGAAAATACTGAACATATAAATGTTCCTCGTTTTTTTCAAGAGCAGGAGCGACGCTAATGAAAGCACTTGTAATCTACGATTCATTGTATGGCAACACCGAGAAAGTGGCGAAAGTGCTCGCGTCAGGAATGCGCGAGCAAGGGGTCGAAGTCGATTATGTTCGAGCGAACGCGGTTGATATTGGGACTCTCGAAGCTTACGATATGATCCTCATCGGCGGGCCCACTCACAGGATTGGGTCTCAGACACTATGAAAACGTTTACGAAGCAACTCAAAGAAGCAGACGTCAAAAAAAAGCAAGCTTGTGCCTTTGACACCAAATATGACTCTCGATTAGCTGGCAGCGCCGGAAAGCGGATCGAGCAGCGAATGAAACAGAACGGCATGAAGGTCGTCATGCCGCACGTTTCAGCGATCGTCCTTGACAGAGAAGGGCTGCTAAAAGAGGGCACGGAAGCACAATTCAAGCAGATTGGGACCGAGCTAGCTCGAATCGCGCTTGCCCCCTAACTCATGGAGTTAGCGGTGTTGAGTGGAGTAATAACCGGCATCCGCGCCTGAGCCTCACGTGAAACCACCCTGACAAAATACAACAGCGAAGTGCGCTATTGCCATAGTGAAAAGCGCGTTTGTCCTGGTCCTTGGGCAACACTCGCAGGAATGTTAACGGCTATATAAGCGAGGCACGCTTCGGATAACCACAAAGGAAGGCAGTTGGTGAACGTGATTGATCGGCAAAGAACCAAGTTCTGTCGATGTATTCTTCACGGGCTTGTTTGGCTATGTCACAGCACGTCGTTGTGAACGCTATGTAAACGGCTTCGGCCTGATAGGAAGCGAGAAGGTACTTGACTATGGGTCGGGCTCAGGTCGAATCTCGCGGCATATAGCGCAGCGCCTTTTGCAAGGCAACGGACAGCTGACGTGTATCGATGTCTCCACAGTGTGGATGGACACCATACGAAAACGGCTGAAAAAATACCCCAACGTCGACTTCAAGCTCGGTGACATTGCCTCACTTGCTATTAATGACAACGCATATGATGCAGTCGTCGTGCACTTCGTACTGCACCACATTGACAAACGTGAGCGACAAGAAAAAGTGCGCGTAATATCCCGAAAGTTGAAGGCGGGTGGCAGGCTATTCATTCGAGAGCCTACACGCGAAGGGCACGGCACTTCCGTAAACGAAATCCGACAGCTGATGTCAGCGGCAGGGCTGCACGAGCGCGATAGTCGGATGACGCGGTCACTTGTAATGGGGCGGGTTTATGAGGGGGTCTTTGAGAAGGTGACGAGTTCATTAACGAGCGACGTCATAGAAGCCCTGTAGAGGCTGCAGCAGGTGCTTGGGCACTCTAACATCAACATTACAGCCATTTTCCTGCAGTTCAACGATATTGACGTGCAGGAAGCGTATGCAAACGTGTAGTTCTAAATGTCTATTTTTTTAGTAATTACTGCCCGCGCGGTGTGACTCTTAGGTTTAGACTCGCTCAACAGCTTTTGAGCCGTGTTAGGGCTACTGCACCCTGGAGGGGCCAAACCTAAGAAGTAATTTCGAGATCGGATCGAGGTTGTTAATCTGATTCGATTCTCAACCTAATAGGCCTTTTTCGTGCACCCCCTGTAAACATGGTAGAAGCAGTTCGCAGGTTTTCTACATGATCATTGTTTATCACGCTTCACCTCCTTGACTGGGACTTCATCAGATCGCCCATATGTATCTCCTCTGTGCTCTCGCAAGTTTAATTTCCTCTCTTGAGTTGATACGATGCATTGACGCGGAGAAAAGTGGGCGGGCCAGAAGAAGCGGCATCAAAAGACGTCTGTCAATGGTGAGCGCGGTGAAAAATGGTTAGCGGCACAAAGATGGAGTCAGTCGATATGCCACGCGCGCTCACCATATTGGAGGTGTATGAAGTCAACAGTCGCTTTAGAAATGCGCGTTTGGTCTTAACTGCAATGGAGAACGGCAGAGCACAGCCCGATTTGAACGTGCTTCCGTTCTCCCGACCTTTTCCGAGCTGTTTCTTAAACACGACCACATCTATGTTTGTGTCATGTCAAAAATAGTCATTGTATAGAGATTACACAATCTCTATACTTATTCGACTACATTGAGAAGTGGCGGACCTTGTGTCGTAACGCTCCAAGACGAGAACCGCCGAAACTTCCGTTATCGATCCCCTGACGCACGCATCTTTCTCTCCGCCCTTTTGAACGACCTTTTTTTGGCGAATTCCTGGAGCAGTTGCAGAAACGGTAGTTTGCTATTTGAGCAAATGGAGAATGCGACG
>CAYHCZ010000189.1:0-2877 GCA_964355295.1 uncultured Methanomicrobia archaeon | reverse complement strand
AGGAGCTAATGTAAACAGTTTCAGGCCACACAGAGGATAATTAAAGAGTTTCACTGCTCACCTTAAGAAGGTATACAAAGTCAGCCAAGCTATTGGTGCTAGGAGGGATGAACCTCCGCGGTTTTGCTCGAGAGCGGTTTGGACAAAACACCGGGGAAAACTCCCTCGTCAGGCAACTTGCGCTTATGATGGCATAACTCCCGCTAATATCGAGTAGCCTTCATAACGAGCAAAAATTTTAACCTTACCAAAATCACCTGCATGTCTTCCCCCCGAACTATTGCACGTACTGCTCCCAAATTGACGTCTTCTCTCTCATGAACAACCACATCTGCGACGTTAAAGGGGGGTCCTCGTGAGCAATCTCGCCAACTATACAATGCCTTGATCGTTACAACGAGGGGTTAGCATTCACGCAGACGACAGGTGTTCGTGGGGAAACCCACTGTCCAAGTTGCGAAATATCGCAAGCAGGATCGGCGACACTTTGTCGCCAGAACGGAACGATATTAGCAGCTTAATTCGAATTTGCTTTCGAATAGCGAGACTCTATGTACACGAATCAACTGATTCTAGAAAACTATGAGCGTATAAAGATCAAAGTGGAGCTGCGAAGCGATTTGACAGCGTCGGCCAAGGTTCAGATCGAAAATAGAATCCGTCTTGCTTTGGGTGGTTGCGAGATACTTTGGGACATCGCTGACGATCTCTCAGAAAACGCTAGTAGCACACGTTTATGTCAAATCTTTGGTGTGGAGATAAGCGGGAGAAGAAGTAGGTATTCTACTTTATAATATAATTGATACGGATTATTAGCAAATAGACGTTCTTACTTCCACACTAAAGACTTCGTAAATATGCGCTTTCCTGTCTTGGTCTTTGGGAGCTCGTCGACACACCGCCACGTTATGATGCAGTCACCTATCACTCCGTGAATTATCGAGTCGAAGTCCCTCCTCTCAGAATCAGGTAGTTCGCCTTGTGGGACGTAGAGGATCTCAAACTTTCTGTAATCGGTCTGTATAATTTGAAATTCTTTAATGTGTCCTTTGTTACGCTCCGCGCCGATGAGGCAGATGAAAAATTGTCCGGGAATAATGGTTCCGTTTTCAAGAAGAAACCGGTCGAGCGTCCGCCCAGTTACTTTTTCTAGCGTAGGCAGTGGATTATCGCACGTACACTGCTGGGGTCCAAGGACTGCAGTATCTCCAATCTCGTACCTAATGAGCGGCATAGCATAGTTGAATAGATTTGTGAGGACAACCTTTCCTTCCTGCCCTGTTTCTACGGGACGATTGTTCTCGTCTAACACCTCAAGATGGTTCCAAAACGGGAAAAAGTGCATACGCCCATCTCTGCACTCTCCGGCGATGGGGCCGATCTCTCTCGATCCATAGAAGTTGAAAACTTTTGTGCCAAATGAGCTTTCAATCGTTTCTCTCATCTCGTCCATCAAGCTCTCCGCTGTGCTTACGAGTCGTTTCGGAGTATAGAGGGCTATATGCTTTCTTTCGGCGTAGTTACATAACTCATATAACGAACTTGCATAGCCCCTGATTAAATCAGGTTTACGTGCGTTTATTATGCGTATGAAACGTTCCATATCGTTTTGCGTCATACGACAGCTGTTCAAAAACACTACATTTGTCAACCAGTTTTCAAATCTTGTTTTAGCGTCGGTAGCCCCCTCGGTTATATCTTGCCAAGCGCCCCACACGACCACTTTTTTGGCAGTCGCTTCATCCATCCCGAGAAATTCTTTGTAGTAGTAATAATGCGTAGCATTGCTCCATTTGTCAAACTCGCTATCTTGAATGACCCGGACTGGCTCTCCTGTAGATCCGCCCGTGCTGGTACAATGCCATTTTCGTTTCCGTTTATCGGTTGAAGTTAAATCTGCAAACTTCTCTTGGATATCCTTTTTCGTAAGCAGCGGAATTCGTTCGAGCGTGGATAGACTGAATTCATCCTTATTTAAGAGCCCTCGATCTGTGAGGATATCAGAGTAATAGGGAACATTTCTTTGAGCGTGCGATAATAACGCCGCTATATGGTCGTCTTGGAATTGCAAAAGCTTTCTTTCGCGTATTAAGCTGCGTATTTCACGATGCAATGCTTTACTCGCTCTGGTGCGTTTTCCAACCAAGTTGAAAATCGCATTTGCAGGCACGCGTCGTACGTCCATCACTGTCGCTTCCGCCCCGTTAATATAAATATCTACGTTTTTTTAGATATCTCAGATAATTCACTGCTGGTCGCATAATAACGCCAGGTGAAACACTGTCTTGTAAGATAAGTACCAGCGGCGTTTTTTTATTTAATCCTCTAAAAACAGATGAGCGCGAAGCGACGCGAAAGCCAGCCATAAGCCGTTAAACTCTCGTTTTTTCAATGTCAGCACCTAAATCGCTTTAAGATAGCTTTATCGACAGCGGTACAGAATTATGCGGTGCAATTCCACTATGGGGAGCACACACCTACGAGTATGATCCGGAGGGGGGCATACCCTCGATCAAACGCTTAACCGGAACGGCGCAACCAGAAACATTGTTGATCCCGCCCGCCTTGGCAACGGCTTCGTTTACGTCGGGAGTAATGACCACCCCGTCTAGGCTCCCGATACCTATAACGGCAAAAGCGTTCGAACTACATGAGCACCGGCCCTGTTGAACGCTCCCCCGCTGTCGTCAGCGTGGTTTACATCGGCGGCAGACGGCAACGTCTATGCGGTCGGCAGCCTGATCACAGCTGCGGTAAAAAGTGGCAACCGATTAAGCTTTGAGATCGCTGTGCCAGTTACAGGCTAGGAACCGCCTCTTATGTAGCAAGCAAAAGACGCTAATGTTATCAAAGGCATTTAATCCTTGCGCACGAGCT
>CAYHCZ010000188.1:0-2917 GCA_964355295.1 uncultured Methanomicrobia archaeon | reverse complement strand
ACATCATGAACGAGGAGAGCACCAAAGAGCTAGGAGTCGAACCGCAGACGGAAAATACACCGCTGATGAGGCTGGTTTAAAACCAGCTCCTTTTTTCTTTTTTTTGTTTTTTGCGCGTCTCGTTAATGAGTTACGCCCAACTTATACTTACTCTAACGCAAGTGTTATAACCTGACTATAATGAGCACTAGAAGAATAGTGGATCTGTCTCTTCCTTTATCATCTGAAACAGCCACGTATCCTGGAGACCCTCGTCCGCAAATAGAGGTATTCAGCACTATCGAAAGGGACGGAGCGAACGTAACACGTTTTAGCTTAAGTACACACGCTGGAACGCACGTCGATGCACCCTATCATCTCTTAAAACAAGGTAAAAGCGTTGACGAGCTGGCTCTTGACACGTTCTGCGGGAGCGCGGTCACATATGACCTGACGCACAAAGCGCTAGGATCATGTATTTGTCCGAACGATTTAGATCCGAACGTTATTTTCCAAAATGGCGAGATAGCGCTGTTCTACACGCAATCTAACGATCCGACGATGAATGTGTCGACAATTAGCCGCAATACTTGTCTTGATACGACACTTGCGGACTGGTTGATAGAAAAGCACGTTAAGGCAGTAGGAATCGATAGCATGTCTGTAGATTCCGTTGAGACGTTAGAGAACGAGGTTCATAAGAAACTTCTCAAAAATGAAATTGTCATCTTTGAAAATCTTTCGAATAATCTCCGGCTCTTGGTGGGCAAGCGCGCGCTATTCTTTGGGATGCCGTTGAGGCTGGAACGTGCTGACGCTTCTCCCGTACGCGCTTTTGCATTATGCGAAGGGGATGCCACATCCACTAGGCAAAACGTGGAGGGTAGTCGTTAAGCGCAGTAAGCATTAAGAACTTGCGAGCTAATTATCGATCAAGGAGCGTTACATGGGCGATGAAGTTGCTTTCGATATGAAAAATAATGCGATTACTATAGGCGCTCATGTAAAGTATGCCGGCACGCATACGCGCGGAAAGGTGTTAGAGTTACGAGTCTTCGATGAAAAGACGTGGGTGCTTATTGATTCTACCAATTTGTACTACGATCCAAAGCACTTAGAGTTAGTTAGTAAGGAAGCAGTGACAGCAGATCGAGAGGCTCAGTCACTCGAAGAGTTTCGTAAACGCTTAGATGAGAAGAGAGAGCTACTTCATGTATCTATGGACGGTTTTGACGAACCTGGTGGTTAAGCACATAGCACGTAATGCGCGATCCTATACGATTTTACGCAGCACGGCTGATTTTACTCGTCAATAAACTTTCTCGTTTCTCGAATCACGAATTCACGAATCTGTTCTATTGTCTCTTTATCTGCCCTAAAAGCGAGTAAATCTCGAGAAGTCACGTCAGCTAGGCCAGTTTCAACGTCTGCATAAGCTGACACAACGTCAGTGTTAAATTCTTTGCACGCTGCAATTATAACCTTACTTGGAATACCAGGAGGTAATACGAGCTCGTAAACGTCCTCGTTTTGACCTTCGTCGTCTTTTTCTGCTTCTTGAGCCATCAGGAGTACTTCTACCTCCTCTTACTTCTAGCTATCGACAATCTACAGATAATCTAATCCACGCTATAGTTAATTACTTTTTTTTATCAACGTGCGAAAGATCCTTGCGAGACCTTAGCTTTAAGCACGAAAGTTTTTTCAGACACAACGCTCAAGGCATATCAGGAAACTGGTTGAGCTTGTTCGTCTTTACATGAGGGGTATGTGGTGGATAAAATATCGAGTCTTAAAGCAGAATTGAGCTTTTTAATTGAAGGTTCGAGTAACGTTTGGAAGTTATTGGGAATTCATCCGCGATTTGGGCCTAGTTGGGCCCACGTGACGCCTGATAATGAAGGCAGAACCCATGAAATAAGGGGCTCTATAGGCGACATTTTTAAAATTGAATCTTCAGATCTTGACTATACGTTTGTAACTATCGCCGAGGGAGCCATTCTTAAGGAGATAAACTACATTGTTTTTGAAGATTTCGCATATTCCATCTCTCGTCGCTGGTATAATATTCAAAAAAACACGGGAAAATTCACGGGCAATATTGATGAAGACGACTGAGGGCATGTCATGGCTATTTTTCCAACCAATGTGTATTTGAGTTTATTTGAGTGCCAGAACAGAAATCTATATGTCGCTCGTATCTACAGCTTGTTTTAACCCCTCCATCGATTTGTTTATTAGGCTGTATAAGCATGTTATTTACTCAAGCGCTTGAATATGGCTTTCAAAGCAAACAAGGATGCTATTTACGCACTTCCGTGAGGCATGATGGCAAGCAAGATTGAACTCCAACCTGCACCAAAGACATATTGCATTGACACTCACAGGGTGATGCCGCCCGCAGAGACACTAGAACGTGTTCAGGCGGCCGTGCCAGAGGTTGGTATAACACGGATTGCAGATATTTCCGGGCTAGATCGCATAGGGTTGCCCGTATTTTCTGCGATAAGGCCGTCGGCAGCAGATGGTGCTATTTCTGTGTACGCTGGCAAGGGTACTAGTGAAACGGAAGCCCGCGTTTCGGTGATAATGGAGGCCGTTGAACGGTTCTCTGCTGAAGTTAGAAATTTTAAGGACCGATTATTGTTCGATTCATATGAACACCTTAGTGCAGATAATCGCGCCGTTAATCCTGCTGATCTCATATTGCCAGGTTACCTCTCTGCAGATACCAAAATTGAGTGGTACCCGGGGTGGGACCTTCTTAACGATGAGGAGGTACTAGTTCCAGCAAACGCCGTTTTTCATCCTTATTCGCCGGTCCGAGGTAATTGGCAGCTCTTTAGGAGCAATACAAATGGCCTTGCATCAGGCAACGTAATAGAAGAGGCGATCTTTCATGGCCTGATGGAGGTAATTGAGAGAGACGCAGTAAGCA
>CAYHCZ010000187.1:0-2923 GCA_964355295.1 uncultured Methanomicrobia archaeon | reverse complement strand
ACTAAACACCTAGGCTCAAAAGACTTGAATAGGGGTCACATAAGACGCTTTCAGCACTCATCGCCGAATTGGAATTATACGGCTACGTTGAGGTTGAGCGAAAAGGACGCGGTAGGGGGCGTGGTGTTGATTTTTACATATATCCGACTGACACAGTTGAACGGAAAGCGCTGTTAGATGCGCTTAAGGATTTAATTGTTTAATATCGCATGTGCTTTAATCGGAAAAAGAGTTGCGCCTCATCAAAAGGGACTTTATATCTTTGTACCAGTCACAATGGCTTGTTTCTTGATCCCTAATTGACGAGGGCAATATTGACTATATTTAATACCGTAAGATTAATGTGTGGAGTAAACGCCCTCATATGGTAGTAACTTCACTATGGTGATAGAGGGTGAATGAGGATGTCAAACTCGTGGGAGATACTCAAGTTAATCCAATCACTGGATAAAGGAGCATCAATAAAACGTGATATGCGTCTTACAACGGTGCTCACACTTTCTGTGGCGCCGCCGCCTGTGTTAAAGATAGGCACGCGTATGATAGGGTTAGACAGTGCGGTCTATATTGAGTGCCATTTGACAGATGGCTTCCACAATAAGCTTGCTAATATGCCTTTAATCTGCATTGTTAGTAACGATGAAGCTGGAAAAATTTGGTCATTGAACGATTCGACTTATGATGATAGTGGTGACTATCACTTCACGTGGGTTTCCCACGATATAGGCGATTTAACATTCAGGGCGCTGTTTGTGGGCGATGAGAAGTACGCCATGGGTTTGAGCAATGAAGAAACGGCAGAATGTAGAAAGTGGGCTAAACTGACGCTCGAAGTGCTCCCGAACACAGTGGAAGCAGGCGATGTGGTATTTCTTAAGGGTTTTCTGACAGATTATCGCGATGGATATGCGCTTGTAGGCAAGACGGTATACTGGCAGTCTTGGGTTAACATGATGGTACCAACTTACTGTTGTGGCATTGAAGAACCAAAGCACGCAGAGGATGTGATGGTCGGGTGGGGATACGCAACCCCGACTTCAAATAACGGTTGGTATTTCGCCGCAGACAAACGCAACAATTTGAGCGACCTAGGCGTTTATAAATACCAAGCGTATTTTTTAGGCGACAAAACGCATCACTATATTGACAGTAATTGGGCACAGGCCACATGGAAAACGCGTACCACACTCACGATTGAGTCGAGGCCCGCGTTTCCACCAAGAGGTGCGATCGTCGGAGTTGGAGGCGCGTTAATCCCCCAAGTCGGCCCACCGCTTCAGAACAAGCACATACACGTTTACACCAAGCACCTTGATAGTACCGACTGGATAGAGCTACGGGCGTATCCAGAAGGCCCAGTGATGACCGATAGCGAAGGCAAATATGGCATAACTGTGGTTACCATTGACCCCGACTCCGAAACCACAAGAGGCCGTGGCGACGATCTTATCTACGATACTGCTTGGTATAAAGCAAAATATGACGGTGACGACGCCCATTTCGGGTCAGAGAGCACTGCACAGAATGTAACGCCCTACGAGTACTGAGACGAACGGGTTTCCATCAAGAGGTGAGATCTTCGAAATTACAGGCCAGCCGCCTAGCCTTTCATATCGATAATCGTGCCGAGCACCATCCGCTTACGTAAGGGGCTAAAATACGAGTGACGATTCTCTTTTTCCTGCCTCTCATTCGCGGCACTCCCGAAGCTCCTAAAACCCGAAACGAGCGCATCGAGCGCTTGAGCGTCATCTAATCGCGCGTCTGAATCTTCATAGAATTTTGTTTTAACTTCTGAAAGCGCACGGCTCAACAACTCCGCGTCGCTGCCGGTTAAGATCAGTCCCTTTTCAATCATCTTTTCCCCCTCCTTTTACAGTACTTTTTACATGGAAAAGCTCGACTTTTAGCATGCTCGATTTTTTCTGTCGGCGATAATAGCGACAAAATGGACTTTATTTCACAAAAGCGACGCTTATCGCCTAATTTCCTATGAAGAATAAGTCGTGTGCTTCAGGTTTCGTGGCCGCCGGTATAAGTCGCAATAATAAGGCAACTTATCCAGGTCACCGCGCAACTCACACTTAACGTATCGCTCGCAGGACGCAGTAGGTCATACATCAATAAGAGATAACGAAGCGCTAAGTATCTCACCGATGGGTGTAGCGAAAGTAATGGCCGCGAGTGTAAAATAAAAACGTGTAAATTATGCGACAATTAGCTGTTACAAGGCTTTATCGTCCCTCACACTAACCCATTCATTTACTCAAGCATGCCATAGCCAAGCACGGCATGCTACGAGCTCATCAGCTTTCTTTTTTGTGTAGGACTTTCCTACGGGTGATCCCCGTTGCCTGTCGCGCTTGCGCTGAGGCTTAAATGCAATTCTCAACAACATAAAGGAGGTGAATCAAAAATGGTGACCTTTTTGGTGATTGGAAGGCATGCTCCAGCAGATTGTGCGGCCCATAACGAGGCAGCAGCGAAGGCCTTTGGTGAGTGGATGAGCAAGCGTGCGGAACTTGAAGCGAAACACGGTCTCAAAATGGTAGGCTCTTGGGTCGTGCATGGGGAGCACTTAACAGTTGACGTGATTGAAGCCCCAAACAGTGACGCGATGATTGCATATTCAATGGAACCAGAAATGGAGGAGCTACTCAACTTTAACACATATGAAGCCAAAATCGCAATGACGATCGAAGAAACTTGGCAGATGTTGCAGATGATGCAGCAGAAGTAGGCCTAATGGCCTGCTTTTTCTTTTTTCACCATCACAGCTTCTGAGTGTCCTTCTTGCCGCGTTATAACTCGACATCTTTCCAATATCGCAAGTAAATATCACGCACGTTCTCCGGCAACGGATGCTTATAGTGCTTCCAATCAACTACGCTCACTTTGGCCTATTGAGATGCAAGATAGTTTC
>CAYHCZ010000186.1:0-2936 GCA_964355295.1 uncultured Methanomicrobia archaeon | reverse complement strand
GAGGATGATTAACCAGGAAGTTGATTGTTGGCAGAGAGACAACCCGTCGAACGAGAGATTGGTCGCAATATCCACGTTGAGCTGTCTCACGTTACAGAATCGAACTAGCGACAAAGCCGTTTTACGTAAAAACTCTAAAAAGGTCCCAAGTACGTTTACCGCGCGTGTTTGATGGAGAGCGTCAGGATGGGCAACACGATAGTGATTTATTTTTCGGGAATGGACGGCTCTGGCAAAACTACACTCTCAACATATTTGCACGACGCGCTTAAAGAAAGAAACTTTGCCGTTGAACTCGTGTGGTGGTTGGAATGTGAGGACTCTGCACTCAGAAGGCTCATGAGACGGATCGGTCGAAGTAGCTTACTGAAATTTAAAGCCAACCGAAATAGCAGTAATGCAGCTGCACAGAAAGAAGAGTTCAGGCTTATGAACAAGCTCTTCAGGGTGGTGTACCCGCGGCTCGTTCTATTTGACTATCTGATCTTCGGCATTAAAAAAGTCTCGATTCCGAAGATTATGGGCAAAGAAAAGATCTTGATCTTTGATAGGTACATTTACGATGTAATCTTTTCTTTAAGTGACGAATTCGACTTTCCCGCTGCAAAAAAGAATACCTTTTGGAGGTATGGGAAAATCTTGCCCGGGCCCGACCGGGTGTTTTTCATTGAAGTCTCGCCGGAGATCTCATTTTTACGAAAAAAGGAAGAATTAAGATCAATTGAACAAGCAGAAGCGCTGTGGCAGAAGCACCAAGCACTATTGCACGCGGTTGAGAACTTCTTACCCGAAAAGGCGCGTATTATAGACAATATCCGCGATATAGAAGTAGCAAAAAAAGAGATCTTGGAGCAAGCTCTGAACACAGTTGATTCACTATTTTAATGCAAGATAATAGCACGATCGAGGTAGATGTAACAATTCAGTCTCGATCTGAATAACAACAAGACGGGATATTCTAAAGATTTTTGAAAGATTCAGGAACGGCGAACGAGATATCAAGCCCTCCTCATTATTAGAGAAACTTAAGGAAGTATCATTGTTCACGTCAGCCTCGTCTAACGAAGGGGCACAAAAGAAGAAGTACTCACAACAACGTTTGAATTAAAGGTGGGATGGTAGTTTCCAATCAACTAGCAGTCATTGGGATCGATTCATTAGACCCCTATATTGTTCTCCGATACAGAGAGAAGCTGCCACACCTCTCTCGGCTTGTCGACGAGAGCCCCACATTGACGGCACGTTCAGTCTTCCCTGTCGATACTATTCCCGCTTGGGTTAGTATCTATACCGGACTTCGACCCTCAAATCACGGTGTCACCTATGTGTATGATGTCTTTGATCAAAGTCTAAGCGATCTGGCCAAGCTTGACGTCACGCGCATTAAAGGAAGCACTTTTTGGGATGTCGCAGGGCGGGAGGGGTTCAGGACGATAACAGTTTCACCCCCTCTGATGTTTCCTGCTTGGGAAGTCAACGGCATTATGGTTAGCAAATCACCATTTGAAAAGAGGGTTGATTGGCTTAGAACAACTAGAGCCGTGAGCGTTTTTCCCGACTCAATTCAAGAGAGCTATAGCATACCCGACGAGCTCATGGACTTGTGGGGGGGATTTCCTGGGATGACGCATCTCCAAGAATGGGCTGCTATTGGAAAGGGCGCGATCGCCTCTGAAACGGAGATGTCTTTGAAGCTCTTTAGTGGGGAGGAGTGGGGCCTTTTCTTTATCTATTTTTCATTCTTGGATATAATACAACACAGATTGTGGCGCTTTTTCGATGAAAATGACCCAAGTTATCCAGGCAATAACCTTTACAGTAATATTATTCCCGACTACTACATCACATTCGATTCAGTAATTGGAGAGCTCAGAAAAGCTAGCCCCGATGCGACGTTCATCGTAATGAGCGATCACGGCCATCAAATGCGACCGACGAAGACCATCAACATAAATGAGTATCTCAGGCGGGGCGGCTATCTTATGCAGCACCGAAATAACGTTTGCCTTAAGAACAGACTGAGACGAGTTCTTCTAGAAGCGGCAAACAAGTTGGGGATCGAGCACTCACTCTTGAAATTTGTCAGTCGTAGCAAAAAAATGACGCAAGTCACCAAGTCAGTCTATTCATCGTCTGGCTCGATCGATAGACGAAAAAGCATAGCATCGTTATCAACTTTTGCTGGGATCAAGTCGTACTCACACGGAGGAATAGAGATCAATCGAGAACTGATCTCAAAGACTGAGCGCGCAAAAATATTGACTGAGCTGAAGGATATCTTGTTAAAGCTGAACACGTCACAAGGCGATAACGCTGTGACCTGTGTGAAACGCAGGGACGAACTTTATCAAGGTGCTCACATTGAAGGGACCTACCCAGACCTTTTGTTTGAACTCAAAAGTGATTTTGGGGTTGGGTGGGAGCTATGTTCTGATCTGTTTGGAAAGGCATATGATCATAACATCGCTTCGGGAGGACACGCAAAAACGGCGATTTTTTTGATCGCTGGGACTGATAAAGTGGTGACAAGAAGCAACTTAAGTATTGTAGATGCTGCACCAACGATACTTGATGTGTTAGGAATTGACTTACGCCAGTTCAGATTTGATGGTCACAGCATCGTCAGATGAATTTTACATGGGTTACACTCATCGTCAGGCAGCGTTGGTACACTAATCGCTAGAGAGAACGATAAGCTAAACCTTTGCAGCGTAAGGAAATTGATACAATTTAGTTTACACGAATTCTGAAGAACTTGTTAAGGTTCAGAGTAAAGAAAGAATCCGGTTCGGTGCGAAGGTGCTTCTCCTAAGCAGGTTCCTCGTTTAATACTTATCGCATCCACGGGACAATACTGCTCATTAAAGCTCTTTCTTGTTTTGAAAAAAAGCCAGATATAATAATCGATGTGGTATAGACGAAAGCTGCGCAGAGAA
>CAYHCZ010000185.1:0-2938 GCA_964355295.1 uncultured Methanomicrobia archaeon | reverse complement strand
TTGTGCAAGAGCCGCGTTCTAAGTGGCTTTTGTTCGATCGCTGAGTAGAGTTTTATGGGGATGTTCACCAATCCAAACGCTATCGATCCTTTCCACAGTGATTTCATTTTCATGCACCGGCTTTGTTCTAGCAAATTTACCTATCAACCTCTTTTTCTAAGTAACATTTGCTTTTCTGAGCGGCACGACGTTGTCAAAAAATGCGGCTTACGTTGTAGCTACTAGTAGCGAAGGTTTTGTTGCAGTACACCCGCGCGCCCTTCATAAACCTCGGCGACATGAGTAGGGATTAAAAAAGAGAGGGCAAATGCCCTTACGACTGAATGACGACTGTATAGCTCGCGCTATTTGCTGTCACGTTCGATGGACTTATGTTCTTGAACGTGATGATGCTCGTTCCCTGTTTTGTGCCTTGGAAGGTAAACAAGTCAGTGCCGCCCGCTCCAACGATGGCACTCTCTGTGCTAACGCTGCTAGCAAACGCTCTATTGATAAGGGTAATAGTAGAGTTGTCGTAGGTCGGTTCCCAGTGGTAGCCCATCGACGGATTCGACTGTAGCTGGATAGTAAAGTTCTGTCCTTGTGAGACGAGCACAGCGTTGCCTTGCGCTACGTTTGTCGTTGTACATGTGACGGTGTAATTCACGCTATTCGCTGTCGCGTTCGATGGACTTATGTTCTTGAACGTGATGATGCTCGTTCCCTGTTTTGTGCCTTGGAAGGTAAACAAGTCAGTGCCGCCCGCTCCAACGATGGCGCTCTCTGTGCTAACGCTGCTGGCAAACGCCCTATTGATCAGGGTAATAGTAGCGTTGTCGTAGGTTGGTTCCCAGTGGTAGCCCGTCGACGGATTCGACTGTAGCTGGATAGTAAAGTTCTGTCCTTGCACCACGGTGATCGCCGCTCCGAGCGCTGTTGCGTTGCTCGTAGTGGTGCCCGTACCTGGGCTCGGCGTCGTTGACGAGGTACACCCTGCGCACAAGATCGCCAGCGCGAGAGAGAGTATGACCACCCAAGTCGCTAATCCGGTATTTTTCATTTCTACACCCTCTAAGCTCTGTTATCGTATTAAATCATGAATGAAGTGTGCGGACTTAATCGTTTCCATTCAGGCTACCGTTTTGAATGATTGGATTGGATAAATTGAGGATTTCCTTGAGCTATGGCGTGGCATCCAAGATTGAGAACAGGCGTAACCAAACAAAATGGTGGCTTCTATTGAGAAGAGACGCGAAAGGCGGTCGCTTGGTTACATAAGATTCGTCGTTTTTTGCGCGCTAAACTGCGCGTTGCGCTTTTTGGGGGGCTCTGACTCCTTTCGTGCAACCACTAACATCTCAAAATCTTCTGTACTCAGTTTTTTGTCGCGGCTCCAATTCCCCAGTTCAGCCGCGTATATGTCGATTTCTGTAAATCCGACCGTTTTTAGCAGCCATGTAAGTTCAGATGGAACGTAGTAGCGCTCATTGCATTTGAGCGCCATCCTCTTTCCATTGTCGTCAACGTGTTCATAATCGGAGTGGTCGCGAAACGTCATTAAATCAAACGTGTTCGCCTCACCCATATCGTGATCAGAACGCTCATTCATAAAATCTTTGACGGAATGGAACAAGGGAAACAGTCCGTTCAATGTGGTGAGAATGAACACACCTCGTTGTTTGAGGGCACGTGACGCGTTCTTTATGATGTCGAAATTCATTTCGTCAGTTTCCATCAAGGGGAACGCTCCCTCACAGACCATAATCACACCGTCGAATTGATTGTTATAGTCAAGATGGCGAGCGTCGGCTTCCACAAACTGAACGATCACGTTTGCTGCTGCGGCTTTCCTGCGCGCCTGATCCAACTGCGCCGCGGACAAATCAACAGCAGTAACCGCGTACCCCCTTTTTGCAAGTTCAATCGCATGTCGGCCGGTTCCACACCCTATGTCTAAGATGGCGGCGCTTTTATCGGACCCAAGCTCCTTTTTTATAAAGTCAACTTCGCCATCCGTTCCTTTTACAAACGGCTCTTTGTCATACGACTTAGCAGAATTTTCGAAGAGTTCTTCGTACCATTGCTTCATCTTGGCCAGTCCTTTCAGTCAATCCGGTGATTCCGTCCGTTTCGTGTGCGGTTGCTCAAGGAGCTTGTGTGCAAACTCCCGCGCGTTGTGCTCATCATTCGCGTTTGGTCGGCCATTGTTTATCCCGCCGATGTAGTTGAATACTCCCGACGTGTCCAACCCTTTACAGGAGAACTCCCCAACAATGCGAAATCCCTTCCTTTCCAGTCGTTGCTTGAGGGGTTCATGGTTGTGATCGAGCGCGCCGCCTCGGGTAGAGAAGACGAACGCTTGCTTATTGAGCAACGGGAGGGTATCAACGAAATCAAGCAAGATTTGGTGATGCTTGCCGTTGTAGATGCCAGAGCCAACGCCGATCAGGTCGCAATCGTCGAGCATTGCTGCATCCACTTTATCAGGTGTGCACACTTGCGCATGAAGGACATCGGCGATCGCATCCGCGATTTTTTTCGTATTGCCGTGGTGAACTGAAACATAGATAACGATCGTTTTCATAGCCCTCTGTCCTCCTCCCCCAGAGATAACATTTTCGAGGAGCTTAAGATATGAACCTCATGAGGCATACTTGAATAGATGAGAAGCTTCGGTAGGCGTGCGTGATGCTGAGAGAAACAGCCATACCTATGCCGGCACTCACGACCATGCAAGTTTGACATTAAGACTGTAAACCATACTCACCAAGCAACGCAAGTAGCACCTCATTAGATGCAGCGTACCTTTATCGAACTGAGCCCAGACGGCGCAAGCATGGACACGCAATTGTGAGCTCGTTCGATGTTGATTGGGTAAACACGTCGCTACATAGTCACACAGCGCTGTTAGTTTCGCCACTTGCTTACGAAAAACCCAACTGAACGCAAAACCGAGTAG
>CAYHCZ010000184.1:0-2964 GCA_964355295.1 uncultured Methanomicrobia archaeon | reverse complement strand
CATTACTTTAGCATGGAAACCGGGTTGATTTTTTATGATCCGGTATAACGTCTTGGGGCTCTGACCAATGTATCGACTAAGCATTGGTGGTGCTATTCATTTGTAGTTCTATCTGTGTCGCGCGCGGCTAATTACAACTATTAAGGGAACAGCACCGACTGCGTCCACCATTATGTTGGCAGCTGAACACTACATAGACTTCTTTGGTGATGGCGTACCGAATCACAAGCTTCAAGAGATCCATCAGACTAAAATCTCGCTCCATCACGCAAAAAACAATTACAGCTATCCGACGATTCGGTTGCCCCATACATTTTCACTGCTGGAGCCCAGACGTGTCTATTTTATTCATCTCTGATGTGCACGCTGACTTACGATCGCTCGAGGCAATCCTTTCAATTATTGCTGACGGGCGATTTAAGGGGAAGCACTCAGAAGTGGTGCTGATCCCGAACCTCGGCGACACGATGGAGCGCGGATACCATCCGAAAGAGATCATCGACAAGTTGAGAGAGCTTAAAAAGATGTTCCCGTCATCTCGTTGCGAGGAAATCATGACGAAGCGCTGCTATTAGGTTATCCAGTATCGGGCAGTGACTTGCAAAGCAGACAAGCGCACGCAAACTCGGACACCTACGCATCGTTTCTTAAGACTCTGCCTGATTGCTACCTCGACAAAGATAACAGCATTCTCGCCGTTCACGGTGGCCCGATCGATCCGCAGAGGCTTGGCTACGATTGGCTCTATCAACGGATTTGGCAACGCATCTCATCAAGATCGTACTTGGACGCAAGCGGGTGTCACTACACGCCACAGGAGGCGTTTGAGTACGTAAAACAAGAATATGGAGATGGATACATCATTCTCTGCGGACATGATCATAACGCGGCGGCTTACTCTGATCGTAGCGGTAGCCTGCTCGAAACGATGCGGGTAGAGCGAAGCCGATATGCCGGACACGAAGTGACCTTAAGGTGGATCGCACGAGATCCGCGTGCAAGCTACCTTGTGCGCGTGGGGACTACGGGCCCTGAAGGTTATCACCGTTCTGGGCTCGAACGGTCACATTTCGGACTAATCTCGCGCCGCAACTCGAGGGAGCGAATAGAATTATTCAGCTTCGCATCAGTATAACAAGCTTGGCAATTCGACCTCAATTTTTTGACCTCAGCCCAATTAATCTTGTTTTAAACTCATGTCGCTCTAATTCTCATATACACATTGAACCGTTCTTAGGGCGGAGCTTTAATGCTTCCAATCAACTCCTGAAACGCCATGCGTCACGTTATACACTCATCTCGCTTGGAGAACGTCGTCTATATCAGGCGGAGGTCAGATAGTAGCACACATTCCGTTAATGACAAAAACGTTAAGTGCCCGTGACCCGAGTGCTTCAGGATGTATATCTTCGTCGATAAGGCAGCAGGCAAGATTTTACTACCAGAATTCTCCTACTTTGGGGTGCAGGCATATTGGGGTGCTACAAGACATTTTAGAGGTTTAAACGCCACAGAACAGCTTGCTGAAGTATGTCATATCAACAAAGACTTCTACGTTTTGGAGGTCGGCTGCGGCACTGGGCTAACGGCGTGCTACCTAGCAAAAAGGTATAGCTGTCGAGTGGTTGGTGTAGACCTTTCTGAACAGATGATTGATTTGTCCCGAAAAAAGGCGAGCAGAGAGGGCGTGGCTGACAGACTTGAATTCAAAACAGCAGACGCACAACACTTATCGTTCGAGGATGGCCTCTTCCACGTCGTCATTTGTGAGTCCGTCACAGCATTGCTAAACGATCCGCAGAAGGGTGTGCGCGAGTATGTGCGAATGGCGAAGCCAGGAGGATACGTCGGACTTAATGAGGGTACGTGGATAAGAACTCCCCCTCCAACAGAGTTGGTTGAATTCATTGATCGCAGAATGGCAAAAGCGACGTTTCTCACGTCTGATGAGTGGAGAGAATTGATGGGTTATGCTGGATTGACGGACATTGAAGCGAGAACGTATACCCTTACTGCGCTACGCCAGTTGATTAATGAGATGAGGGGATTGGGTTTCAAAGACCTCATAAGAGGGTGGAGCAAGTTCTTCTCCCTATATATCAAAAGTCCAGCGTTCAGGAAATACGCGAAAGAAATAACGCCTTCCTACGCGATCATCAAGCGCTTGTTCGCATACTTAGGGTTCGGAATATATGTTGGCAGGAAATGAGCGAGGCGCTTGCAGTTCGTCTACGTTCTTTTTTTATAATGATGTCTGTGACTCTTTATAACTAGTTTTTATAAATGAAATTATTTTCTCCACGTCAGTTGTTTCATCAACACTTATTTGCGGCCATTTATTCATTGTTCGTTTTCCTGCTTGGAAGGGCTTAATCTCAAATTCTTTTAATAATTTAATTTTGTCTTGGTCACTCACTTTTGTGAGAACAACGCCGTCTGTAACCAAAAATGCAAATAGTTTTTCCTTATTTTTGTAACATGGACAACCATACATCTTTTTCGTCGTTACATTAGGCCAATTCAGAATCTCTTCTTCTATTCTCAATCTGAGATTGTGCATTTTTTCTTCATTGTAATATTGCATATTAACACGCTGAGAATTGAGCCTGACTGCATTATAAAGACAGATGCAGAAGTCCTAAATAAGGAGCTCTGGTAAAGGTACTATGAATCACGCGCACTTCCTAATAATGAAAAAAAATAGTGCGTTCAATAGTCAGGACATTAACACCGTCAAGTCGTGGTTAAGCTTTTATTTCCGTCCACTTTCATTAACAAATTACTATGCTTAAGTGGATTCACTACAGTCATTAGCAGGGATTCTAAAAAGATAACACTTAAGCTAAACGGCTACCATCTAATGCCTTTGATTTATTTTTCCATAAGCAAGGAGGTGAAAAGGCCTTGGTTTCACTACTTAAACAGCCGGGGATAGGTTTCCTAATTGCTGGTGTGATTATTACT
>CAYHCZ010000183.1:0-2984 GCA_964355295.1 uncultured Methanomicrobia archaeon | reverse complement strand
AGACCTGACAATTCTAAAAGGTACAAAATGAGGACCAGCACGGCCGTTAGTGGAATTATAACAATCCATTCATTGACTTTGAAGAGCTTGGGAAGTGTCATATCTCCAAAATATCCCATCTTTAGGATGCCGTTCTTTAACCGTGGATAGGCGGTTGCAAGGAGAGCAGACCCGCATAGTATACCGGCAAGCCCCGCAGTTGCGGCATCAAGGAAACCGTTGCCAATTGCCCCTGCGATCGTTCCGGGACAGTAACCCAGTAAGGCAAATCCTAAACCGAAGATCAGGCCGCCAATTGCATTTTTGCCCCACGAGCCCGCTTTGGGATGTAGTTGTACCAAGCCCATCTTTTGTAGTATATGGAGGCCTAACATCCCAGTAATTACTGCGGAAAGCATCACTTTTACCACGGTAAAATCGGTAAGGAGAAGTTGACCAATAATGACATCATACTTCGTAACCCCTCCTTTTTGCAGGAGGAAGCCAAATATGATCCCGAACAACACCCCCCATATCAGCTGTTTTTTCCTCTTTTGCATCGTCAGCGCTCCTATTTGTTAAGCTATCACGTCAAAAAGCAATTTTGCCATCAAAATGCCACTGATAAAGAAACAGACGGCCGATATCCAACTTGAGAGGGCTAGCTGCATAGTGCCGCTTATGCCGTGTCCGCTCGTGCAACCGTCCGCCCACCGTGCGCCAAATCCAAGCAGAATGCCTCCCGCAAATGCAACGAATAACCGTAACGGTATAGAGGTGCCGAACGACAGGGCCCACGTTGATGGAATCCACAATAACTGGAAGTCACCTGACAGTAACGCGGAGAGTAACGCCCCAAAAACGATACCCAAAACGAACATCCACTGCCAGTCGATCAGAGGCTTAACTTCCTGGTAATAGGGTTTATCCTCGACTTTTTTTCCTCTAAAAGCCTTTTCTATCATTCCAGCAGTTCGCGCAAAGGTAGTTGAACACCCAATGGGCTGTTTAGAGATAAGCCAAGTGAACCAACTCAAAATTCCGATGCCGATACCGACGACATACGGAGACCACTGCACGTCTAGCAACCAGTTCATTTCATTATCCTCTTTTTTCACACGCTAAGGAATTTCTGCAAGCCGTGGGCCGTGGGGGTTAATACATACGTGACACAGCCCGACGTGACCAGCCGCGCTGTACCCCGCCATACCGCCAGCGACATTATACACTTCTTTAAAGCCATGTTTTTTCAGAATGCTTGCCGCAAGACTGGAACGATTCCCTGTGCTGCAAATTACGTACGTTGGTCTATCCGGGTTTAATTCCGTGTACCGAACACGGAGATCCGGTGCCGGAATATTAATTGCGCCTTCAATATGGGTATCGGAAAACTCTAGTGGTGTGCGTACGTCCACGAGCACGAGAGGCGTACCAACGGTGATACGTTCATACAATCCATCGGCTGATATGAGGTGAGCATGATCTATCTTGTGTCCTTGCGTTGCCCAATTCACCATTCCCCCTGCAAGATAGGCAACTACGTGATCTACCCCCACCCGGCGTGCCCATAAGTTAGCGGCTACTGCTTGCTCGTAATTGTCCGCCACTAGCAATTTATCGCGTTCTTCGGGCATCACCCATCCAACAAACGTGGGGAAATTACCGTGAAGATCCAGGTGCCACGATCCTGGAATGTGAAAACCAGCAAACGCTGCATAAGGACGCACGTCTAGCACTTCATCCCCTTGTTCTTGCATTCGCTTATGAAACTCATTTGGCCGTAGCTCTTCGAGAACAGGTAGTTCTGACAATGGTGTCGGCCCGTTTCGATTGATTTCACTGCAACGACTGAAATGATCGGGGGCCGGTGGCATATTCGAGGTCAGGGAGCGTACGAATTCGTTCTTATCGGCTATCTGTAAACTAAGGTTATATCGACGTTCATATCCGATGGTCGTGGTCCATTTGGCACCCATCGATCGACCGCACAACGAACCGGCGCCGTGAGCTGGGTAGACTTCACAATAATCTGGAAGTTTGAGCAACTTGTCATGCAGACTGTGGAAAAGCTTTCCCGCAAGCTGATGCGCTCTATTTGGAAACAAATCAGGTCGACCCACATCCCCCACAAAAAGCAGATCTCCCGTAAAGACACCGAGGGGCGACTCACCACGTGACGTGTCACTTACCACAAAAACGACGTGTTCCGGCGTATGGCCAGGGGTTTCCAGCACGTCTAAGCGCATGTCTCCTATCGTTATGCTATCGCCCTCTTCTACAGGCTTATGGTCAAATTTGCACTTGCCAGCTTTCGGAGCGTAGATCGTTGCTCCGGTTTTAGCAGCTAAGTCTATATGGCCGGAGACGAAATCGGCGTGCAGGTGGGTCTCCAGAACGTGGGTTATCGTAACGCCGAGCTTCCGTGCCTCGTGGATGTAGATGTCGATGTCACGCCGTGGGTCAATTACAGCACAGGATTGCTTCCCTGCCAAGATATACGAACTGTGGGCGATTTTCTCCAAAAAACAGTGTTTTAGTAGCATAAAGCATTCCGAGCAAGTTCTAAGAGGCTATCAAAGTAAGACAACATTTATATTGTTTCTATATGAATAAATTGCCCTTCTTCAGCTAATCTTCACGTAGCTAGTCTGGATGCTCCCAAATTTTAGCGCATTTCTTCACAACGGGCCACATAAAAGACACGACCGCTGATTAAGGCTAGATAGAACCAGCGGACGACGAAATCAAAACTACTTATTTAACCTATAGCTTGCGAGTAAGAAAGACAATGCTAAGGACTGTTATCCTCTAATGATTCATCGTTCTCAAAGCTTGCTGGACTGCCCACTCGAATCTATCAAACCGTTCACGAGGGCTTATTGGCTTTTCTCGTAGTAATGTCGCCAAGCGAGAACGCCTCAGAACAATCGACAGCCTTCATCTTCGCACGGCGGAGGTCGGGCGTTCGAATCGCCTCGATTCCATCGTTCTTTTTCAAATCGGAC
>CAYHCZ010000182.1:0-2995 GCA_964355295.1 uncultured Methanomicrobia archaeon | reverse complement strand
GGGAAAAGCAGCTTTCGAAGGTACTGCGGTGCCTCCATGTACTGCAATATCGCCGAGATGAGTCGACTGTCATCGTGCGCAGCGTCACGATAGATCGCGATGCGAGTTACCCTGAATATTGCTGCCGCCCGGGCTATCTGTCCGACCTTATACGTCTTGATTTTATGATCAGCCGTTTCGATGGTTAGAGAGGACGGTACAGCAAGCTGTATCTCTGGGTACATCGTCGCTCGTTCTTCGCGGTAACGCTTAGAGCCGTGTAGTCTTTAGAACTGCAACAAAGCTACTTAAAGGTTTCTGACGCAGTTATGGCGCGTCACTGGATTCCGATAGCAAGCTTGAAACAGAATCTACGGAAGATGGCCCCTATAGACTACACGATCGGTTCTAGGGTGTCATTAAACGGGCAATGCTGCCTATTTTGTAACTCGCTGATCACTGCACAAAATTCTATATATGGCTTGCGACTGGAAGGCTCCACCGAAAGAAATAACTGTAAAAATTGAGACTTTATAGCTTAAAACGCAACGTCAAAAACTTGCACGATCTGCAGGTCAACAAACTAAGGGGGTAATAATTGATCATTCTCCTTTAGTCGAGCCTTACTTTGGCACTGCAGGTTGCCCATGGTGGGGATAACCTAAAAACCGCTCTGTGATCAGAATCTATTGTTAATTAAAACAGAGAAGTCGAATCAACAATCGACATGATTCAAGTAGTCTCGCCTTCGCGACTTCATATTACGCTCATTGACTTAAATGGAGCGTTAGGACGAACTGACGGTGGTGTCGGACTTACTCTCGACTATCCCTCGTTTAAAATTAACGCAAAAAAAGATACACAACTTTCAGTTTCCGGAACGACAGAGTTCGCAGAGAAGATCCGAAAGGCCGCTTTGGCAGTCCTTACGCCACATAACATCGAGGCGGTAGCGATTAACGTGGTCCAAGAGTTCCCTGTTCATGTAGGACTCGGTTCAGGAACTCAGGTCGCACTTGCCGTCGGAACAGCTATAAGCGAACTCTATGATCTAAACCTCAATCCGACATCCATTGCAAGACTGACGGGGCGGGGAGGCACCTCGGGCATAGGCGTTGCAGCTTTTGAGCGGGGCGGCTTCATTATTGATGGAGGTCATAAAGGCAAAACAGAATTCTCGCCATCATCAGCTTCTGGCAAATACGGTCCCGCACCTATTATCGTCCGTCATGATTTTCCAGATTGGGCGATCGTTCTAGCAATTCCAAACCTGCGTGGAGCAAGTGACGAACGTGAGATTGACGTTTTCCAAAAACAGTGCCCGCTGCCCCTCTCTGAGGTTCAGGAACTATGTCACGTTATTTTAATGGAAATGCTGCCAGCTGTTGTGGAACGAGACATTGAGAGTTTTGGACGTTCGATTAATCAAGTTCAGACGATCGGTTTCAAACGTCGTGAACTTGAATTACAACCTTTCTGCGCGCAGCTCGTTCGATTCATGCGCGAAAATGGTGCGGTCGGTGCTGGAATGAGCTCTTTTGGTCCAGTCGTTTACGGGATAACCGACGGAACGAGGCTATTAAAAGCTGTTCAGGGCTATTTAAATGACACCATCGGCGGAAAAGTACGCGCTGTAAAAGCGCAAAACAGCGGTGCTTACGTGCAGGAAATCTCATAAGTCGAAGGTACGGTATTAAGATTTGGAGCATCAAACGATTCGCATGGAAAGTTTAGACGTTAAACTATCGAAGGCTCAACGGCTTTTGCTGATGACAGATGGCTCAGTTACGACTTTACTTGAAGTATTGACCGGCAAACCTGTTATCGTTGCGACGTTGCTTCAGCAGGTTGTCAGAGCAGATACCGAAATAGCGGCGGCCCTAGAAATTGCAGAGGGAGATAACATAAACTATCGCGTCGTTTTTCTGAAAAACGAGGACGATGATCGGCCATTGATCTACGCAGAGTCCTACACACCTATTGCACGTCTGCAAAAGGAGTTCAGGCACGACCTTATGAAAGCTGACATACCAATAGGACGAATTATGGCTCAACGAAAAATTGAATCACGACGCGAAATCAGACATATTGAAACGACGTTGAACGAAGAGCTTTGCGACTTGTTTGGTGTTCCTCACGACCTACCCATGTTGTCGCGTACCTATGATATAATAAGTCACGGTATGGTGCTGATTCATATCATTGAGACGTTCCCCTCAACCAGTTTCTCCAAAGTAGAGATGGAGAGCTCTTAATGGCTCCAAATGACTATGTAACCCGACTGAAAAACCTAATAAAAGGCGCTCTTGTAGTTTCAGGCTTCATAAGGCTCAGCAAATCTAGATTAGTTTGCTCGCTTCTTTTTTATCGTAGCGATAATTGCTGCTAATAGCAGACCGAGCACAACTAATATGCTCTCAAATCCCGGCGTTAGAACGCGCTGAGCTGCGGTGGTTGCCGTCACATTCTCGTCCGCAGTAGAACTCTTAGAAGTAAGCGCAGCGGTAGCGGTTGGCGTCGCTTGAGTCAAACCGTAGTTCTCCATCGGCTTAATGAGTGGGTATTTGTCTCCCCCAAAAGAAGATTCTGCGATTCCATTTCCATCTGAATCGGTCCCGACATTATTTGAGTAGTAATTGCCTACAAATCCGCTGAACAGTCTTCCATTATATGTATAATTCTGCTTTGTTAGTGAGTTGATGTTATTATCTTGCTGCGTGTAGAAATTGCTCTTCTCGTCAACGAAGTTGTTGAAATAAAAGGTGTTGCTTTTTGAGCCCCCAATCAGAACGCCGTTTTCCGCATTCGATTTGAACGTATTGAACGTAAATTTATTGTTATCCGACCCGTCGCGAAGTCGCACGCCAAATTGTGCGTTTGAACTAATCGTATTGTTGGAAAAAACGTTATTCTTGGATTGGTAAAGAGAGACTCCAAAATTGTCGTTGTTGCTCAGATCACATCGCGTCACGTTGTTATTGTTTGAATTATACATATAAATGCCATCACTTAGAGA
>CAYHCZ010000181.1:0-3012 GCA_964355295.1 uncultured Methanomicrobia archaeon | reverse complement strand
ACCGTTATCTCTCACGACCTTGATCTTGACCGCCATCTTGCCAACCGTCTGGCCGGACGCCCCTTCAAGGAGGATGAAGTATAGCAAAAAGATAAGCAGCGATACTCCCCCAGCGAGCCACCCGAGCGGGTTGGGCGTCGTCGCGACGCTTGGGGTTCCCTCGGTGACTGTCACCGTGACCATGGGCGTTTGAAACGGGAGCGTCAGGACTCCTGAAATGATGGCGATAATGATGGTATCAATGAGGATGGCGACAAAGCGAATGGCGACGCCCTGATATGGCGAGGGCGCGGCATAAGGCGCTTGACACGTCGGAGCGGGCGCGAACGGCGCGGCGCTCTGTGTCGGCGGTTGTGGGGGTTGCGGCGGGGGCTGTGATGCACGTTCAGCAATCAGCTTTGCGCCGCAGCTTTCGCAGTACTTAGCACCTGGTGACGTGGGCGTGCCGCACTGTTGACATTTGTCTTCATCCACGATTTTCACCTCCTTTGTGTTCGTCTTTGGAGGATTGCAGGATTAATAGTTATTTGCCATCAAAAGTTCTTTTGCTGTGACATCGATCGCTAGCCGGCACGTTAACACTCCTCAAAAACAAAAACAGCGAACACCTTTCTATGGGAACCGCACGAAGCAAACAGTCATTCTGCCCGGAAAATAGTTTTAAGCCCCTAATAGTTTCGAGAGTGGTCGGTTGCTGCGATGAAATAAGAAAGCTCGCGCACGCGCAAGGTAGTTTTTCAGAAGAAAGCAGCTGTCCCGTTTGTTCAATCACGTCTACCCAGGTTAGAGATGACACTGGATCGGATAAATAGGTTTTCTTGACAAGGATAGGGCGAATCTCCACTGTATTTTGGCCATCTGCTTTCAGTGGCCAATATTTGCGTGAAATTCTGTAGAGAAGGAAACGAAGTACTAGGTACCCCAAAGAAAGAGTCTTGTCTTGGTTTATAGATATTCTCATGGAAAAAAAACAAACGTCCCAAGCGGTCTATTTGCGCAAAATATTCAGCAATAGTTGCATAAGACATTTCAGCTAGACTTCTAACATTGATGATTAGGTCTGCAATTAGTGAATCGGTCCGTTCCAATTCAAAGTTTGGCAACAACACAATGTCGTAGTTATCAAGTTCTTCCAAGGTTAACGGACGACCACCTGGTTGATAGACAGCTATTCTTGCATTGGGGAACAAACAAGAAAGATAGTACGTTTGAATAAGAAGGTTTTCAGGCAAATCAAAACCAATGTATTTTATTGAGGGACGACAGCGCAATAAATGATGTGCAAGTCCGCCGAATCCGCCTCCGATCTCGATAACAACAGGCTTCCGAACATCGGTCAGCAATTTATCAAAATTATGCGCTTGAAAATTATATTCAAAAACTGGCTCAAGTAACACGAAACCATTTAAGCAGTAGCCAAAAGGGTTCCCAACACGCGGAGCATCAAGCTCTTTCAGGTCGGCGGAAGGAAGGTTTTGCCTCCACACAAGATAATGTTTGTTTATTGTATCTTGTATACGTAATAGAGAATATTTGTTACGAGTGTAGTTAAGAGTGCAGAAAGCTTGAAACCCCCTACCCCATAACCCAAAAGTGACTTCGGTACGGAAGAAATTTCTTAATAAGTCTGCACAACCTTCATAATTCTCTCTTGATGCAAACTCGTAAAACTTTTTGAACGGATCATTAAACGCGTTTATCCACGCGCCAGTTGGCCGATAGGATTCAGCAACGTTTGCCTGTGCCTTTTTTGCTGCATTGAAACTCAACACCACTTTCTTGACTAATTCTTTTTCGTTACGTGGCGGAGTTTCAACAGATTTTGTCCATAACCCTTGAAATTGAACCTCCTCCCATCTTGAGATCTCTTTTTCCGACTGCGACAAACTTCTCTTAAGTGCTAACACAGAAACAGGGTTTTTCACGACACTAGGTAACGTCTTGGATATGTTAAGGAGATTCCTAAGGAGACTCTTTTCAATAGACACCAAGGCAATTCACGCCATTATCAAAGATACCACCGAAGATAAGCTTTATCGAATTCTCCTTTAGGGCACTAACCAAACAAACATCTTGTTCTTGTAAAGCCCGTTTTGGTACCTCAAAATAGATGACCTTGCTTTATCCGTCCCAGCTCAAGAAGATTAATTAGGGCCCCCACCCAACTTTGAAATACGGAACGCAAGCCATCAACTGGTCTGCGACCTCCGGAAGCTCAATGAGCCTGCATGAGGAGCTATCATAGCAGTTTTCACATCTCAGTTTCTGCCGATCTTGAGCGCTTCAATAAACTGAGTATTAATCGTTTGTCTTGTTCGTTTGTCTTGTTCGTTTAGACCTTCCTTTAGCAACCCCGCCCGCCACTTAGTCAGCCCGCACGTATCAAACCCGCGACATGAGAACTCGCCGACGATGGTGCATCCCTTCTCGTTCAATTGGCGTCTCAAGGCACGATGGAAACCCTTCAGTTTCCGCGCACCCCTTGTTGAGAGAATAAACGCGTTTTTATGAAGCGCGGAAGCCTGTCGACCACGTTATGAAGCCCTCGATAATCCCTCCAAATGCAATCCCTGAGCCGAGCCCGATATGGTCATAATACTCGAGCCCCTCCCCTTTTACATCACGAGGGCTAACGACGTCTGTGTTCAGAACTGCCGCCATCGCGTCAGCGATATGTTTCGTGTTTCCGTGGTGATAGGACTGGCATATGATTAGCGATTTCACGATTTTGTCTTCCCCTCCTTTTTTAGTCTGTTCGTTAAGAGGCCCCCTTTAGTTGATAAGCGAAATAATTATATAACAAAGAAAGATAAAAATCGTTCCGCGCGCTTTGCGTGCATGGGCAGCGAGGAAGTGCCACGTCACCACCAAAGACAGTTACTTTCGTTGCCCTCACTATTCACTACTCTTATTTTACGTATCATCACGGCTGAGCGTATCTTACGGACGCGACACGTGGAATATCCTATCGAATGATGACAGATCGCTGTCGATCTTACACGCCCGCAAACG
>CAYHCZ010000180.1:0-3016 GCA_964355295.1 uncultured Methanomicrobia archaeon | reverse complement strand
TTCCCTGCTGCAAAACGAGATTCTATGGGGTTAGGCCCGGCAAAGCTACTTAATCGTTCAAACAAAATGCTACGCGGTGATATAGTTGGCTGAAAAAGAACGAATCCCGGTCGCACCAGAAGCAGTTTTCTATCACGATACGGAGAACTACACCATTATAGTGGAGCTCCCTGGCGTACATAAGAAGGATATTGAATTTGAAGCGATGGAAAATGGGTTTTGTCTGACGGCACCCCGAGACGATATAACGTATAGGGGCTGCTGGGTACTCATGATCAAGACCGATCCGAAAAAAGCAACGGCGACGTTCTCGAATGGACTTTTTAAGGCGGTCATTCCGTTAGCTGAGCGAGTTGCCAGCGTGAAGGTACCGGTAAAATAGACCACCCTATTTGTTAACGCGCTGGGTTAGCCGATATCGGCGTCCCTATGTTAGGCTAGGTGGGCTGGCGTGCTGAAAGCATTAAGAGCGCGGTGAGTGGATACAAGGCTGAGCTACGAGCGTGAGGCCCAAAAAAACAAAAAGCACAGTTAAACGAATCATCACAAAAAAGTGAGGTTAATCTCTATAGGATGTGTAGATCCCGAAAGTGATCCCTGCCAACGGTGCGTTTGAGAGCCAAGGCGAATTCGCCCAATGCTCCAGAGCAGAGGTTTATTTCTACTCCGAAAGCCCTACTCCGAAAGCCATTGGCAGCTACCTTTTCTACCACACATCCTATAGAGCGTACTTTATTATACTCGCTGCTTCGATTTATACCTTTCATAAGAATCGAGCGCAAGCTAGTGCTAAAACCGGTCACCATCCTTCTTTGAATGACAGCTTATTGCGATTCTGTGACCTCTTAGCAGAATGCCACTGCCGAACGACGCCCACGAATCAAAGAGCAGACGAATGCCACGCGTTAAGGGCCTTTTGGATTACCTACTACGCAAATGTGCCATAAAACGTCTTTTGATCTGAGTTGCCGTATAGGGTAAGTTCGGAACGTTGGCATTCCCTGGCTTAATAACGACGTGAATAAACTTAGGACCTTCCCGGGGCTGCAATGCTGTGAGCAAATCCTCTGCAGTATAAACCTTACTTGTGTGCTTGATCCCAAAACCCTGCGCCAAAAGCTCCAAGTCTAGGTGTTGACTCGCCGTGAGCTGGTCTCCCGTAGAGCCGTACGTGCCGTTATCAAGGGCGACAACCGTGAGGTTGTCTCGTGCCTGTTGAGAGATACTACAAAGAGCATTTGGATTCATCAAGAGACTTCCATCTCCGTCAAGTACGACGACTTCGCTCTTGTTATAGAGTGAGACCCCAAGTCCGACCGAAGAGGCTAAACCCATACTCCCAAGCACGTAAAAGTTACCCGGTTGATCACAAAGTGCATACAGCTCCTTGCTCGGTATACCCAAGTTGCAGACCACCGTCCGCCCTTGAATATAAGGAACGGCTGCCTCGATCGCTTCATAGCGAGTCATTGTGGGGCACTTCACCTGGGCTTCCAGCGACAACGCAGGGCTTTCTGGTTTTTCACATAGCGGTTCTCCCACGACGTCTTGTGGCGCGCACGCCCACAACTCCGGCGATATAAGCACGACGACCGGTAAGCTTGTCTTAAATGACTCCCGTATAGCTTGATCCAAGAACCTGAGGTCCTCTGCGGCGTGGATTTCATAAGTCGCTACGTCAAGCGCGTTGAGCACTGCCTTAACGTGCGTCCCCCAATACACTTGAGCGGGTATACTCTCTTTGTAGACCCCGCGCCAACTTGCCACAATAGGCAACGGAAGTTCGTACGTAAAATTAAGTGACGATAAGGCGTTTAGCAAGTTTCCGATCCCGGTGCTTTGAATCAGCATCAGAGGTTTTGCTCCGGCCAGGAACGCGCCTGCGCAGATTCCAACGCCATCCTCTTCCCTAGACATCTGAATCTCAAAAAAGCGCTTGCTTATGAGGGGTAGTAGATATTTCAGCCTATCGCACGGCAATGTGGCTACAAGATCAATGTCATTTTGTTCGAAGAGCTCAACCGTTTCTTCTTCTGGAGTCAATGATGTACCCTCTTTATGTTAGCACTTCTTGCAGCTCAGCAAGGTCCCCGTCAGGCCGTGCAATCTGAATGGTGGGCTTTATCTGATAACATTCCTTGTCCTCTTTCACCGTTCGTACGCCCCCTCCAGAGACATTGAGAAGCACAACATCTGAATCATTAATACTTCCGTTAGCGACGGCGTGCATCAACGACGCTGTAGCAACCGCTGCCGCCGGCACAATGTCTATGCCTTCAAGATCTTCAAAAAGACGGGCAGCGCTCTGTGCGTCGTTGTTTGACACGGCGTACATCTGACCCCCTGTATCTTGTAGAGCGTCAAATACTCCCCCTTTAATAGTATACGCTGGATTTCGATTCGATAAGACGTCAGCGTACAATTTCTCGATTGACGCTGTGGCATCTGGCATGTCGATAAAAGGCTCTATCGTCCTTCTGTGAGCGTTCCACGCACTGAACATAGGCACAAAAGGTAAGTTCTGAGATAAATGCAGTTTCGGAAGATGGTCTTTAATAAATCTGCCATCTCGTTTTAGGCGCAACGAGGCCTCCCACGCGGCAATTCCGCCCGTTCCACTACCGACCGCTTGAAAATAGTGATCTGGCGCTCTGCCGATAGTAATCGCAGCTTCCAAGACAACCGTACCCATGCCGTCACGCCGTGCGACATTCATTGCGCCCCCTTCTGCGACAAGCCCTGGTAGCATCGTTAATCTGTTGCCAAGTGAGATGGCATCTGAATAATCATTTCCTCGTCTAAGAAGCACGAGCTTGATGTTCTCTGAGGGTGGCTCAGGTAACCACAACTTATCCGCGGCACTTTCTAACCCAACGAGGACCAAGTTAAGTGCCGTCGACGTCGTTGAAACCGTATGCGCAAAAGCACGTGCTGTGTTGCCAACTGAAGAGACGACCAACGTTTTTACCTTGTTTTCGACCGCCCGTTGCACAGTCGGAGGCGACTCGAGCTCTTT
>CAYHCZ010000179.1:0-3017 GCA_964355295.1 uncultured Methanomicrobia archaeon | reverse complement strand
ATTGCCGGACTGCTCGCAACAGGTTGTAAGGTTATTAACGTCGGCATAGCTCCGACTCCTGCTGTGCAATACTTCGTGCGCGATAACGCCGACGCGGGAATTGTGATCACCGCGTCGCACAATCCGCGGGAATATAATGGGCTGAAACTAATCGCCGGTGATGGAACAGAATTTGGAGGTGAAGGGGAACTTGCCGTCGAAGACATATACTATCGTGATGCGCCCAAGCTTGCGGATTGGCGCGAGACAGGCGACCTTTCGCATACTGACATTATCCCTGCTTACATTGAGGGGGTTATGCGGAACGTGAGCGCGCCAGACATAGCTCAACGTAGGTTTATTGTCGCAGTCGACACAGGTTCTGGCGCCGGAAGCGTTGTGACGCCATTCTTGCTAAGTAAATTAAACTGCAAGGTGACGACACTCAATGCACAGCTAGACGGCACGTTCCCGAGTCGGAATCCAGAGCCGACAGAGGATGTGCTCACCGATCTTAGAAAAATCGTCATCTCTAATGGCGCAGATTTGGGAGTCGCGCATGACGGCGACGCTGATAGGGCGGTTTTTATCGACGAAAACGGGAATTTCGTCAACGAAGACGTTTTGCTTGCAATCATCGTCAAGCACGTGCTCTCACAGACGCGAGGGCCTGTCGTCACTCCCGTAAGTTCGTCGCAGCGGATCGCTGATGTGGCTGAAGCAGCCGGTTGCCGGGTTATCTGGACCCCTGTTGGAAGTATTCACGTAGCGCGTGTAATGATGCAAGTGAACGCAGTCATAGGTGGGGAAGGTAACGGAGGTATTATTTTCCCCGAACATCAGTACTGCCGTGACGGAGCGATGACAGTAGTTAAAGTGCTTGAAATAATGACCGCACGTGGTAGAAGACTTTCTGAGCTTGTTGACGAAATTCCGAAGCGATATATGGATAAAACGAAGGTCACGTGTCGTGATAGAGACGCGGCCATGCAACACATCCAGTCATCTATTCACGGTAAAATCGACACTACCGACGGCGTTAAAATATGGTATGATGACGGATGGATGCTTATTCGCCCCTCAGGAACAGAGCCCATCATTCGGATTTTTGTAGAGGCGGAAACGGAGATGATGGCCCACGAACTGCTCGAACTAGGCAAGAACATGACCAAAGGTTGCTAATGGCCAAACGTCTCGAGCGAGCTCGCTCACACGGAGATGGAATATGGTATTAGAAGAGCTCTTAATTCTCGATGAAGAAGTCGAAGTGCGCGAACCCGGTTTAGAGTTCTTTGTAACTGGTTGCAGCGGTTTTATTGGCACGCATCTTGTCACGCGTCTCCTAGATGAAGGGCATCTAGTGACCGGCTACGACCTCGTTATGCCAACATATGCTCACGTTAATTTCGATTTCGTGCAAGGTGACATCCTCGATTTGGAAAGACTTCACGCGAGTGTGGTTAAACCGGACGCCATCTTTCACCTCGCAGCGCAAACAAAGGTGCCTGAATCAACTCGAGATCCAAGTTACGACTTCTTAGTTAACGCACGAGGTACCTTCAACGTGTTGTCGTGTGCTTCTGGAGCTACGTTTGTATACGCGTCCACAAGTACGGTTTATGGAGCTGCGGCCACCCCGACGACTGAAGGACACACTTTACGTCCGGTATCCTTTTATGGTTCTTCAAAAGCAGCAGGCGAGCTATATTGTTCTGCATTTAACGGCATTTTCGGATTACCGACAATCTCTCTCCGTCTTTTTAATGTTTACGGGCCAGGCAATGCCAAAGGCGTCATGTACGACCTTATAAAGAAGCTGCAGACGGATGGGAGCCACCTTGAAATATTGGGATCTGGACTCCAAAAGAAAGACTACGTTTATATTGACGACGTCATAGACGCATTCTTGCTTGCTTATGACAGGGGGATACGAGGTGAAGCTTACAACGTCGGAAGTGGCAGGGCTATAACCGTCAATGAGATTGCCAGTTTAATCTGTCGTATGATGAACCTGCATCCCGATATACACTGTACAGGAGGCAAATCTTGGGAAGGTGACATCGAGTCAACACAGGCCAACATATCGCGTTTTGCCTCGTTTGGGTGGGAACCTCAAATCGATATCGAAACGGGCTTACATAACCTCTACAACTGGATCAAAAGCTGATTGGTCCGACTTGGCCGGCCTAAACAGCATTCGAAACGTCTAATCGTTATGCGACCCAAATCTAAATAAAAAGAAATAAAAACGTGAGCTCAGTCAAGACTGAACTCACCAAGCGTGGTCTAGAGCGTTACTTCCGACGTAGTACCACAAAGAACGCAACAACCAACATCCCGGTTACCGCGTACAACGCCTCAAAGCCTGGCAAGCCAAGGAATCCGCCGGCCGCCGTGGCTGAAGCAGTCGCCGTTGGAGGCATCATGACACTATCGATAACGTTAATCACACCGTTAGTCGCGTTGATATCCGCCTTAGTAACTGTCGCTTTGTCAACTTTAATTGTAGTGCCATCAACAGAATACGGTACAGACAGTCCGTTTACTGTTGTAAGCGTTCCACTGCCCGTGAAGTCGCTTGAAAGCAGCTTCTTTGGGATAACGTGATACAATAGCAGAGTCCTTAATGCTGTTGTGTTGTTTTGCCAACTTGCAACCGTAGATGCGTCAACTTTGGAAAAAGCGGCATTGTCTGGTGCAAAGACGGTAAAGTTTCCTGGGCCGTTCAACACGTTTGTGAGGTTTGCTTTCTTCAATAGGCTCGTGAAGTTCGTAAGATTCGTGTTATTGGTAGCAATCTGTGCTAGAGTCTGCGTTGGTTTCTCCGTCGCCGTGCTTGTCTGTGTTTGTGCGAAAGCAACAGTTGACCCTCCAACAATAGAAAGGATCACTAGCGTTGCCAAAACAGCAGAAAAGAGCTTTTTACTGACCATTTTTCACCTCGAATATCTCGTGCTTTTGTTGGTTTGAATTTCCATATGCTATAAACTTTACTTTTCCTACTTCTGACGTCGTATCACAAAAAAACGCAACAACCA
>CAYHCZ010000178.1:0-3079 GCA_964355295.1 uncultured Methanomicrobia archaeon | reverse complement strand
TCTAGCTGTCTCGCCCCGCCTCTCTATAATCGTGCCGAGCACCAGACGCGTACCTAAGGGGTTAAAATACGCATGATGTCTCTCTTCTTCATGTCCATCGTTCGCAGCATTTCTGAAGCTCCTGAAACACGAAACGAGCGCATCGAGCGCTTGCGAATCATCTAATTGAACTTCTGACTCTTCATAGACTTTTGTTTTAACTTCTGAAAGCGCACGGTTCAATAACTCCGCGTCGCTGCCGGTTAAAATTGGTCCCTTTTCAATCATCTTTTCCCTCTTCACTTTAGGTGCTTTTCACATGGAACAGGTTCAATCATAGCATGTTCGGTTTTTTCCGTTGACGATAATAGCGACAAAAGGACGTTATTTTAGGCAGCAAACATAGAGCAAGCTTCAATTTCCACCAAACAACTGGGCCCGGTTAGTTTCGTTCAGCAGTAGGTCATATTCAATAAGAGATGACAGCGCGCCAATTACCTAACCGATGCGTATAGTGAAAGTAACGTAGAAAATAAAGTAAAAAATCAGCGCAAGTTTTTTACGAGCGGACGTATACTTATTAGATTCAAAAACGGTGGCATCACTAGCCGCTGTTAAACAAAACCGAGTGAGGTATCATGAAGCAAAAACTAATCGCTATCGGCATACTGGTGTTGTTGCTGTGTACCACGGTGCCTATGGTTGCTACGGCGGCTAACAATAGGAAACCGATTGTGGAAAAAGTGTATTATATGACTGAGGGGTGGACGATCCAAAAAAGCGTCGGCGAAATAAAGTTTAATCCCGCTACCGGCGCGTATTCCGTGAATTGCCATGGGCTTGATCCGAATAAGCAATATGCTCTAGGTGTTACAGATGGACCAAAAGACTCATTCACTCAGTACCGCAACATAGCTCCTCACGATCCCGCCGTGGACCCTTGGCTGCATCCTAACGTGCACGGCAATCTCAAATTTGACGGCATTGACCCTTACCTCCCGACCATACTGAGAGCACTTGAACAAGGAGGATTTTTCATAATCACTCCTGGAGTTACATAGAGAGTCAGACACTCCCTTCTGCTTTTTTTCTTTCACTTCCTGCACGCAGCAACGGTTACGGTTTCTCATATGTCCAGCTATATTCGCGTTGCTGGTGTATCTGCACCTGTATCTGTTTGATAATCTGTCGGACCTGCTGTCTGGCGCTATCGGGTAACCAGGCATCGTGCACGCGGTCTTGCAGATATCGGTAAGCTTCCCAGCTGATTGAGCACTTCCGTAAAAGTCTTTCAGCTGCCATGTCTGCAAAATCGTTCGTGTGGTCAGCTAACTGCAATAGGAGCCCATCGACTTCGATGCATCGTTCATAGCATTATGAGATAGAGGTAGTGTCTGCTGAACGATTGACGAAGAGCGGTGCGGAAGTGGTCTTAGGGTTACAAAATCATTAGGAAAAAAGAATAGAAATCGTTAAGCTATCGTTCGCCTCTCGCATAATCAACTACAAAAATATGTTTCAAGTCAGTATAGGGTATGCGTGGGTGATATTGACCCTGCTTCTAGCGATAGGCCTTTTGGGGTTTGTGTATTTTGCTTTGTGAAGGAGATAGCGTATGCAATTGAAATCAATAACTGCGATAGCGGTTCTATTGCTTGTGGTCGCCTCTTTGTTAGTAACGGGTTGCACTACTAGCACTACAAGCACAACTTCTCCTACGCCTACGCCTACGCCAATACCAACACCTGTCGACTACAGCAGCGCCCTTACTAACGCTTCTGAATCGACCAATTTCATCATGGAGCGACCTTTTACAAAGTCTATTAATGAACGTGGAAATGATGTTTATAAGGGGGTTGGTAGGAACGCGACCAATCCGAGCAGCCACAGTGTTACCCTCGTTAAGGAAGTAACGAAATCGCAAACCGAAGCAAAAACGGTGTATGATGACGCAATAGCTACCAAGCTAAAGGAAGGATATACCCCCGCCCCTGAAGAAGCAGCTGCGTGGAAACCTAGCGGCTGTCCCGACTGTGTTGCTGTGTGGATGGGCTATAAAGGTAATAGCGGTTTCTTTTGCCTTTACGGCTATGATTACACCGTCAATGGTTGGCTAGTCACCGAACAGTCGGTTAATATGACTTAGAATCGAAAGTTCTGAGCGTTCGACCTATCAGTACGAATAAGAGAATCTTATGCAATTGAAACCGATAACTGCGATAATTGTCCTTTTTCTTGTGGTCGCTTCTTTGTTAGTATCGGGTTGCACGACAAATACGACTTTACCTTCACCGACGCCAACATCAACCACCACTCCGCCCTCAACTGACAACACCGCAACTAGAACCGCCGAATACTGGATTGTTGATGAGTGGGGAACGGGAACCACGCTTCTTGGTCAGCATATTGTCGTATCAACAAGTTACCTGTCTGATATTCAAATTGAAGCTAATTAGCGAGTTCAATCGCTATTCACTTTTTACTCGCTGCAGCTATAAAAGAGACCAGAACTCTTGCGTGTTGCTTTAAGGGTCAGCAAGTTTGCTGCTGCGTTGTAGTATCTAGGCGTCTGCTTACTTGATAGTGTTCCGATATTGGAGCGAGAGCTCTACAGTGGCTAAGCAAGCACATCGCTTAACTACACTGTCTGCGAAGCCCTTTTTCAAGTAGAATGCTAATGAAATAGTAGTTCTGCAATTAGCTCGAACTATCGATATGGTGAGTATATGCAATATATGGGAACTTCAAAAATTAGCAAACTAACTCCCAAGCCAAACCTGATATATCCATTAATTCGACTTCCTCAAAGATACAAAACGATCATTGGCAAGACTGCGCACATATATGAGTCGTCGGAAGAGGGTCAGGAAGCCATCGTCTTAGTTTTTGATGAGCCTGAAAATAAAGAGAACGTTATACAACCAGTTATAAAACAAAACGCTGAATCTGATTTTTCGGCTCGCTTTGCGGTTCTTGAAGAAGAAATCAGGGAGTTAAGAACCCTTATTGAAAAAGAAGCTCATTTAACGCCTTATATCCAAAAAACCAATGGGCTCGGCCGGATTCGGACCGGCGACCTCCGCCATGTCAAGGCGACGTC
>CAYHCZ010000177.1:0-3081 GCA_964355295.1 uncultured Methanomicrobia archaeon | reverse complement strand
TTGGTGGGGTCATGCGATAAGATCGTCCCCGGGATGTTGATGGCAGCGTTACGACTTGACCTGCCCGCTATGGTAGTCACTGGGGGGCCGATGCGCTCCGGGCAGTATCAGGGCACTGAACTCACCCTTGTCTCGACGTTTGAGGGGGTCGGCTGTGTACAAGCCGGTACGATGACCGAAGCGCACCTCGAGGAACTCGTCAATCGTGCATGTCCTGGGTGTGGCAGCTGCCAGGGATTGTACACAGCCAACACCATGGCATGCTTAACGGAGGTCCTTGGTCTTGCCCTCCCCTATTGTGCAACGGCACCCGCAGTTGATGCGAGACGACGCAGGATTGCTCAAAACACCGGCAAGCGGATTGTCGAACTCATTTACGGCGAGGTCAGGCCGCGTGCCATCGTTACTGAGGCGGCGTTTCGCAACGCGATCACGCTCGATATGCTCATTGGCGGCTCTACAAATACCGCGCTACACCTTCCGGCGATTGCACACGAGGCAGGCATGACCCTCCCTCTTGCGCTGTTTGATGAACTGAGCGCACGAACACCGCACATCTCGTATATGAATCCAAGTGGCCCGTACACAATGGGTGACCTCGACGCAGCTGGCGGCATACCCGGCATCATAAAGCGTGCACGAGCGCTTTTTAGCAACGAGATGACTTGTTCGGGCTTGAGCATCTATGAGATCGCCGACAGCGCGCATATTTACCGAGATGAGGTCATACGGCCCCTCGATGATCCGGTGCACGCGGCCGGCGGCATTACGGTGCTTTACGGTAATCTTGCTCCTGATGGCGCTATCGTCAAGAGCGCCGGCGTGAGTGACGACATGTTGCTCTCTACGGGAACGGCGCGTGTGTTCAACTCTGAAGATGAAGCGATGCACGCCATTCTGAATGGCTCCATCAAGGAAGGGCACGTCGTCGTCGTTCGGTACGAAGGACCGAAAGGCGGGCCCGGGATGCCTGAGATGCTCGCCCCAACCTCGGCACTCTCAGGAATGGGACTAAAGGTGCCCCTCATTACCGACGGCCGTTTTTCAGGCGGCACTCGTGGAGCTGCGATCGGACACATCTCGCCAGAAGCGGCTGATGGGGGACCGTTAGCGCTCTTGCGCGATGGTGATGAGATCACCATCGACATACCGAACCACCGGCTTACCGCGCACGTTACAGACGACGAGCTTTTGGCAAGAAAGGCGACATGGGAGCCGCCAGAAAAAGACCTGAGTGGCTACCTAAAACGCTATGCCGCTTCGGTGAGCTCGGCAAGTGAAGGGGCTATACTACAGGCACCAAGAGCAACCAGATAGTCTATCGCGACGATGCGCGGTAAACGTATGTGTCACCGAACCTCTTAACTGCAGTGTACCCGTTTGATTTGAGGTAACTGTCGAGGGTGTTTCGAGTGCTGTAGCTAAGGTTCTCGGAAAGGATTACGTAGTTGTAGAAGCCCTTATCGCTCAGCAAAGCCGCCTGTAACGTTGCGGTGTTGTTCGAGACCTCGTCGCGATATGCCATTGGGGTGACATCGTATGCTGCCGGGTTTGAGGCGTAGAAGAGCGCGATACGTTGCGAAGAACTCGCGTTTAAATACGGGTCCTTTGGATTAGGGTGAGCGAAAAGCGCAAGCCTGGTACTATTGCTTGGAATCTGCCCCACGTACCGTATCGCGTTAAAGTCATCTTGTCCTATTATCGAAGTATATTTGTCAATAGCCACCACCCCTGCCGCATTGGTGAAGATGATGAGCACTATCAGCAAGAGAGTAACGATTCGACCAGGCGAGATGAGCGCTGATCGACGTCCGAACGATCGCTCTATCATAGAGACTCCAAGAGCCGCGGCGGGTATGAGCACTACCTGAGCGTACGCCACGCCACGTCCGCGGAATATTTCTGCGGTCTCTGCGTTGAACGAGAAATAGAGCGTTGAAAGCACCCAGCCTGCAAATATGCCCAAAATGAACGATAACAGAACGAGATGCGAGAGCTCCCACTCACTTGTCTCTATCCGAGAACCTGCGAGTCCCACGATCGCGAGCGCTGCGATGAGCGGCGTTACATAGAGGAGGATGTATGTTGGATCAGGGTACGCCAGTTGAAGCGCAAACAGGGGAATGATCGATTGCATCGCAAATGGCACAGCGCTGCGAGTGATGAGGGCAGGCGTGAAGCCGGACGGCACGCCGCGTTCTAGGAACCGCCAGGCAAAGAGCATTAACCCAATCGCATAAGTAGGGACGGAGGCAAATGCTATGAGAGTATTTTGCCGTTTCAGGAGCTGTGCAATCACCACGAAAAGTAGTATGAACGGAGTGTAGATCCCGTAGAGGATGTGTATATCCATCGAAAGCCCGAGCACGAATGCGCCAGACAGAAAAGAACTGACCTCTCGTGAAGCGCAAAGATAGAGGCCGAGAAACAGGAAGTAAGTGCCGATAACCTGCATTATCGTGATATTCGTTCTCCAGAAAATCTCAAAGAGCGGTGACATGGAGCTAAACAAAAAAAGCCCAACGACCTTGCCTGACAGGCTTACCCCCAGCCGTTCCAAAACAGCAAGGAGCATGATTGAAGCGAGAATGCCGACGATCGGTCCGAACCAAATGGCTATATCCACCGTTGAGGTTTTGCCAATTAAGGCGAATGCGCCTGTCATGAACTCGAAGCTCCGCTCTCGTATCCAGTCGCCGCTGCCACCTGCTAAAAACGAGGGTATCCCGGTAAAACCGGTGTGGGCGAAATAGGTTGCACGTGTCGCCCAGTAGAGCGGATCAAAGTATGGAGTCGTGCCAACCGTCAATGGGTACCAAATTCGCGTTAAAACTCCAAAGAGGAGCATCGCGGCGATTACGATGTTTTCGGGCTTAATTACGGAATTGAAGTCTATTAATGCCTCCTCGCGTTTCAATGCCAGGCTAAAAACAAACATGAGCGTTGTCCAAAAGAAGAGTGGTCCAACGATGGTGAGGAGATCGCCTGGGATTAGGAGGGTTGTGTAAACAACTTCGAGGATAGCTAGGAGCACGAAGCTGAAGCCAATCGCCGTTCCGACCCTACCGGCGACGCTTTGTT
>CAYHCZ010000176.1:0-3095 GCA_964355295.1 uncultured Methanomicrobia archaeon | reverse complement strand
GGTGATTATGGTGGCCTCACTTATCGTTTCGGCATGTGTTTTTGCGTATCTTGTCGCAGTCCCGGGCAGTGAGCACTTCACTGAGCTCTACGTGCTAGGGCCGTATGGAAAAGCAAAAGACTACCCCCAAGAGTTCCCGTTAGGCCAGACGAGGTCGGTTGTCGTTGGCGTTTCGAACAAGGAAAACCGCGACGCAAGTTACGAGTTGGCTGTCAGACTTAATGACAGTGGTAATTCGACCATACTCAACACAGAACGGATTACACTCAAGAATGGGCAAACGTGGCAGCAACCGCTCAATCTAACCCCAGATAAAGCCGGAAATGGAATGAAAATGGAGTTCACGCTTTACAAAGAGCCTGACCTTAATATCCCGTATCGCGAGGCGTATTTCTGGGTGAACGTGACGCGCATATAAACTTCCAACATCGTTCGTTAGGCTCAGCGCTCAAGTGTTCTGCGGTCTTCTCGGCACCCTTCCGCGCAGCGCTGGCTCACGTTTTTATAGCAGCCTACGAAAGGTAGTTTTGTTGGTGATTACGCATGGAAGTGACGCGTGCGCAGCGGTTTGCCTATATACTCACGATTTTCGTCTTTTCTACTACTTTCGTAATGGTACTGCTGAACATCTATGCGCTAGACGTATTTTTCGTGTTATTAGTTGTGGAGTTCTTCATTGCGATCGAGCTGACTAGACCCCTCTTTCTTGCTGCTGTTTGGCGAAAGAACCTGTCATTTTTTATATTGTTCTGCATCATAATCTTTGTAATCATTGTGTACTTCCGCGTCAAGGCTATCAACTAAGTAACTAAGACCGCGAAGGATAGTTTTTTATGGCACGTGTAGCGAGAGAAGCAGCGTTCTTGGTGAGCGTCCTGGTGGCGATTTCATTCGTAGTTTCGGCAGCGCAGCCCACAACTGAAGATTTTCCGTCGCAAGTGGCACCCCCTGCCGGCAAACCGGCTTCAGGCTTCTGGTTCCCCAATCAGCTGTGGATGTTTGCCAATCTTGAAAAATATGCAGGCGAGGTATTGCGGGACATTAGCGCTCGTAACTTTTCCAGCGCTAACGCCAGTTTGGTAAATTACTCGACGGTCGTTAACGAGTTCTTCAGATACCATAACATTACAGAAGCCTCTAAGGGCGTCGGGGCTGGCAACAATACGGTGTTTAGTGCTATGACGACGTCTCAGGCGTTATACAGTCAGCTGATCCTCAAATCAAAGAGCTATGATGGGCTTTTTGTAGCAAGCACAACGGGAGAGAACAGCTCAAACGAGAATCAAACTATCAAGAACGCCGTTGCGATGAAGGGGCTTAACTCCGATATTAAAGCGCTTAGGGACCAGATTAACGCGACGAATGACGTGATCTTTGGCCCCGCGGTAGATGAGGGGGGGCTGGATATGTCGGACTATGCTATCGCTCACACCACGTTCGATACTTATGTCACCCTCATCGATAATCAGTTGACCAACGTCACCAACGTTGCATTTCAAAACACGACTACGACGATCTTCTTGGATCGTAATACCGCCCGCTACGCCGATTACATACGAATTAACGGAACTGTCGAAGGCGCTCAAACGGGCGTGGCCAATGGCACGGTAACGATAATGGAGCGCCGGCAGCCGGTTGCCACGGTGAAAACTAATACCTCGGGTAGCTATGAATACGACTTTTTTGTGGACGGCCGGTTTCCCGGGTCCTTCCAGATAAACGCTCGCTATGAGCCTTTGGATCAGCCTTATGAGGCTTCTAGTAGCAAAAACGTAACCCTTTCTGTCGAGAATATAACAGCGACGAATACGTTGCGCGTCAGTCAGGGCTCGCTCCTCGGAAATAGTGTCACTCTCGCTGGAACCGTCGCCACCAATAGAGAACCGGTGAAAAATGCTACGATAGCACTATATGTAGACGGCAAAGCGGCCACATATGCGAAAACTGATGCGAACGGCACGTATCAGTTAGACCACAGCATATCGACTGTAGAGTATCTCGGATCACTATTCCGGCCGAATGGCGAGACTTTTTACACCGTATTCCTACCCGTCGGTCACCCGCTGAGCGAAGCTCGGAGCGACGTGATCACTCAGCCATTGCTTGGAACATATGTTACCTCTTTCTTTGGCTCTTCTGTCGGGATCGCAGCCACCGCCATTGTCATGCTTGGGGCCGTGCTAGCCACCTCGGTGCGGGTGCAACAGGCGGCACGCAGAGCGGCTTCCACGGAGACGGCAATGCTCGAGACTAAAGCTCGAACACCTAGCGAATTAACTGACGCGCTCCCGATTGGCCTTGAATCTGGGGCGGAGGTGGCACAAGAGACCCGCCACAACGTGCAGGACGTGATTAACCAAGTTAGACATTTGTCTGGTGTTCAAGACAATAAGGGCGCCGTTATCGCAGCATACCGCGGTGCACTAGCAATAATCGTCCAGCAGGGAGACGTCGTAATAAAACCAAGTTTGTCACACTGGGAGACGTATGCCTTAATCAAGAAGAGCACGCCGGACGCACGCACGTTTCGCGAACTCACCTACCTCTACGAGCTAGCCAGCTACAGTGGCGGGAAAATGACCGGAACACACGTTGAAATGGCCTTGAAGAGCCTCACAGCGATAGATAGTTTGGCACAGGGCACGGATGGTGAGTTATGAGGGCCCCCCTCTACGTCGCCATCACGAGCGTTGTCATTTTCGCCTTAGTAATTAGTGTGCCGATCGTTAACTCCTCGAAGGAGGATTACAGCACCTACAACGCTCAATGGAACGGGTGCTCGGACATAAACGCCCTGAGTGCGTCACCTCAAGACCGTCCAGTCTCTTCGGTCTTTTCCTTAAACAGCCTCGGTCAAATGGACCGAGGCGTTCTTGTTATACTCAATCCAAACAAGAGCGTCAACGTGACGCAAAGCGATATCGCGAACATCCAGACATTTATCTTGAATGGCGGGTCGCTCTTCCTTTCTGCTGACTTCGGCAATGCCAACCACCTGCTCGACGGACTGGGGCTTGGTAACCTCATCAGGTTTAATCAGTCACTACTGCTAGATAACATGAACAACTGGGGGGGCAGTCCTTTCCCGAAAATTA
>CAYHCZ010000175.1:0-3110 GCA_964355295.1 uncultured Methanomicrobia archaeon | reverse complement strand
CTATTTGCGTCTTCGATGTGCTACAACCGCCGCTCCCTTGTGTTCTATGACGTCGATATCCTTCTTATCGTCATCCTTCTTGTCTCTGTGATGATGAACGATTGCGGCTTTTCCCGCCGGTCCTACCAAGTTTTTCACCTCCCTTACGTCGCTACGTCATCAACTATGCCAGAAATTTTTCATTTAAATTACCAATGTTGGAATATCCCCTGCCCTCCCAGTAGCCTTTATAATCAGAGTTATTAGCTATTTCAATCTTTGTAACCCATTTAATCCATTTATAACCCCATTTACTCTCTGCCACTAGCTGGAAGGGGTAGCCCCTCTCTGGTGGTAAGGTAGCATTATTCATTTTGTAAGCTAAAAGTATGTGATTATCCTTGAGATATTCCAGGGGAAGAGATGTAGAATAGTTATCATAAGCATAAAAAATGACCATATTTGAACCAGGAAGTGGCTGGGTTTCATTTATCAGATCATAGACTAAAATTCCTTTCCAGAGGATAGTAACATCCCAACCATCCACACAGTAGAGCTTTACCACTTTTTCATAATTTGGGTGGCCTATAACATCCTGGTAAGTGTAGTTACGAGGGTTTTGCACCATCCCCGTAATTCCCAACCGATAATCAGTTATATTTATGTATTGGGGTCCTTCAATGGAGTTTTCTATGAAATCATTTACTGAAGATAATTTCTGACCCTGATAATCCCGAACCTCAACTGTATCCAGTTTATGAGTCGTTGTCGTGCAGTCCGCTACTGACAAAGAGGCAACCAAAAGTAATAGGATAGCTATCGGTTTGAATTGCACGCTTACGCAAGAGATGAGCGATAGCTTAACAATTCCTATCCTTTGTTCGAGCTGGAAGCTGGCCTAAAATTCATTGTTGTTTTTACACGGGTTCATACGCCCAGCCGTACTCGTGCCGTTGGTGCAACTTCTTGTATCTTTTTGATGATCTGTCGCACCTACTGCCGAGCGCTATTTGGCAACCATGTATCGTGCACGCGGTCTTGCAGATATCGGTAAGCTTCCCAGCTGATCGAGCACTTCCATAACAGTTTTTCGGCTGCCGTGTCCGTAAGATCGTTTTTGTAGTCTGCCAGCTGTCTTAGAAGTTCATTGACCAGGATACAATCATCGCGCACGCATTAATGTAGTAAAAACGGTCTAAAAATGGTTGAGGAAGTGCGTGGCGGAAGTAGTCTTTTCTGCCTAAGACTTTTTTCACACGGAAAGCGTTTTTAGGGCGGAATTTTGAAGCTAAACCGCCGTTATCTTACGCTTTTAATTTTTTTTTCAACGAACTATGTAAGAACGGCGGTTACTACCACCGCTGCCAACGCGAAAGCAGGTGAAACGAATGAAAAAACAAGCAACGGCGTGCTTTCTCGCACTACCCCGACCTCAACATCCGGACACCAAAGGTGATCGCCCAGAGCGCCACCGCGAACAACAAGACAAACTCTGAAATGCTCTTTCCGTAGCTCATCATTGACGTCCCTGCGAGTGCGACGATCCCGAGGGTGATTGAGAAGCCGTCTGACCATTTTTCAGGTGGAACGAGCGCCCCTCCTATAAGCAGCATCGCTATCGGCACGAACAAACCAAATGCGTAGGCAGCCACGATATGTACCACGCCTGCAGGTTCGGGAAAAAAACCCATCGCGCAGAGCGCGGCCGCCCCCATTATCGCAAATATCGCTCCGAGCCGCCACAACGGCGAGTAGCCTTGAGAGAACAATCCGATGGCGAAGATGATGGCGAGGATTCCAGCTACGATGAGCCCCGATAGGCAGAGCAGTATCGTGGTCGGCGAGCTCACCACTGGCCGAGCAACGTTGAAAAAGGCGGTGTAACTCATGTCGCCTAAGTTAATCAGCCAGTTTTGGGTGAAGCTGAAAGTGACGGGCGAATAGTAAATGGCAAGCGATTCAAGGCATACTGCGACGACGGCAGACGCGATGCCGCACGCTCCGGCCATTCTCATTGAAGTCCGGCGTGAGAAAGGCCACCTCATTATGGGTGCCACCAGTACGAATACTATGAACGCTACGCTTTTTTGTGCGAATTGCGGCGCGACGTGTCGTAAACTCTCAGAAACTTAATGTTGGGACATGGCACAATAAATATTGCGCTGATTGAAGTAGACAATCAATAACCTATAGTAGCTGGGGCCGTAGCCCCCCTAACGTGTGACCGTTAGACAGTGTTCTTTAAAAACGATACCAACCATTATACACGTTTGTAATAACGGCATACGAGATACGTTTGTATGACTTCCGCAAAAATGGAGCCAAATCGTTCAAAAAAGAGGATTTTGGCTCGCAGGTGCGAGCGGCCTTTTGGCGGCAATAGTCGGACTCGTTTTTCAAAATCTTGCGGTTTTCTACTCGCCTGGCCCGTTTAGTCTTGCACAGAACTGGTACAGTGACCTTGGCGGCATGGGGTATGAGTACTTCTTGAACGTCTCTAGGCCCATCGTGAATTCGTATACAACGGAAATACTGTCACAGTCAGGACAAATAATCGTAGGGGCACTCTCTATTATCGTCGCGCTTGATCTTTACTATGACGAGGACACACCTTCCTACCGTTTGGGCGCGATATTCATTGCGCTCACGGGCGTCGGGTGGGTTGGAGTTGCGGTATTTCCCGAACCGCTGGTCCTTATACACCTCGTGGCCTCCTATGTGATGTTTTTCTCGGGCGCTACGGCCGCGTTTCTGATCGGAAGTGCCCTCTTTGATCGCTCTCGCAAACCGATGGGCCTGCTCGCCATTGTTTTGGGCATCGTCGCATTTGTTGCCACTGCCTTCGTTAGTTCTGGGAGGGGCGCCGCGGAGCTCATCTGGTCTCTGACCGGACTCGTTCTACTTATCGTATTTAGCGTCAAAATGTTGAGACACGCGGCTCGTCTGGGCTGAAGATGGTGCTTCTGGTGCGGTTGACGGGCCGCCTCGCGGGGCAATCCGAAACTTTAAAGACTATAGCATTATTGTAATTGCTAGCATTACTATTATAGTAAAGGCTGGTAGAACTATGGTCAGCGTTGAAGACAAAACAACTATCACTGTCTCCAAAGACACAAAAGAATGGTTAATAA
>CAYHCZ010000174.1:0-3119 GCA_964355295.1 uncultured Methanomicrobia archaeon | reverse complement strand
TAGCCGCGGTGCTCGAGGATGCCGATCAATCCTTCGCGACGATCGAGAACCGCCTTACGGCATACGCCGCTAACTACAGCGCGTATATGAGCGAGGCGCAGGTGCGAGAAGAGATACGCACCCTCGTCATGATCCTTGAACACGACCCGCATAACGTCAAACACGCGCACCGGATCGGACGACTGGCGATGACGCTCGGCGACTGGGAGCAGGCTATTGGTACCTTTACCGCGTTCGTTGATACGGGCTATCCCCCCCTCCTCAAAGATTTGGGCGTCGCGCTCTGCAAGCAGCACAGCGCAACGCCAGCGAGCACACATTACCGAGAAGGACAACGCTTCATCGAGACGTCGCTTGCAAAAGTCCGCGATCCGGACACACTTGTCTGCTTAGCCGATACGTGGCGCGACAGCGACGAAGACAAGGCGCGCGAGCTGTACCGTCAGGCGTTTGAGCTCGATCCATCAGATCCCTACGCGCTCATCAACTATCTCGAGCTCGAGATTACCCATCGCAGAACTACCTCTGTCGTCGACGTTGTTCGCCCCTTGATGCGCATGGCTATACGGCGTTGCTGGGAACAGATCGCTGTCGGGATCAACATTCCGTGGGCATATTACGCCCTGGGAGTACTCCATCTGCTCCTCGATGAACACCACGAAAGCCTCATCGCCTACGCAAAAGCTATCCAGATGAGTACCGCCGAGTGGCCAATTGCGAGTGCCTACCATTCACTGGTGAAACTGGCCCCTGTGCACAGCGCGTTGCACGGCTGCAAGTGGGCGCGCACCCTCTTGCTCATCGGATGGGCGGGACGATTCGACGCTGCCGAAGCACGAACCTATTTGGAAAAGCTCACCACGCCGAACCGCCGGCGTATAGAAGCGCCGGTCACCATCGTTACTGGCGGGTACGATTCTCTGAGTGAATCATACGCAACGAGCTATAAGGAGCTCATGCTTCAGGCTTTCATGGGCTACACGGGAACGATCATCTCAAGCGGCACCGACGCGGGCCTTAGCCGCGTCATTGGTGATGTGCAAGAGCGCTATCCCGAGCTGCAAACGATTGGATTCGTTCCGAGCGTGCTTCCCCCTGGCTCTGCTCTCGATGCGCGGTACTGCGAAATCCGCCGAACGGACGGGGAGGGCTTCAACCCCGCAGAGCCCCTCCAATATTGGGTTGATATTATCGCATCGGGCATTTCACCCACGAGCGTCAAGTTTCTCGGCATAGATGGCGGCAGCATCGCGGGCATCGAGTACCGTCTGGCGCTCGCATTGCGCGCGAGTGTCGCTGTTGTTGCGGGAAGCGGCCAGGAAGCGGCGCGGTTGGTCCAAGACGACGAATGGCGCATGTCCGAGACGCTCATACAACTACCAAAAGACCCGCTTTCGGCGCAGATGTTCATCGGTTCAACCGAACAAACGCTCCCTACGGCCGTTCGAGAGCACATCGCGCGTGAGATTCACGACATCTATCGCAACCGCCTCAAGCTGACGCAAAGTGAAGACCCCTCGCTTGCTGACTGGGACAAACTCGTGGATCATCTCAAAAAATCAAACAGGGCACAAGCCGATCATATCGCAAAGAAACTGAGTGCTGCTGGTTACACAGTCCATAAGGCACGCAGCAAGACCGCAGAACTGCGGGAGTTCTCGCCTGAAGAGATCGAGATTATGGCGGAGCTTGAGCATGGTCGATGGAACGTCGAACGCCTGCTTGACGGATGGAAATGGGGGCCTATAAAGGATGTGGCGAACAAGATGAGTCCATATATCATACCATGGACCGGGCTTCCCGAAGAGATGAAGGAGTACGATCGTGATGCAGCCCGTCAGATACCGCACCTACTCGAACAGGTGGGGCTGGAGGTTGTCCGTAAACCTTCTAACAAGGGCAAATCATCGCATCGCAAACCGGCTCTTTCGAAGGACAAATCGACAGTTCGGGAGGCTTAAGTCGGATAACTTTTCACGCCGACTGTTACGTTGCTATTTCTGTCGTCGTAACGCAGCTCATAAGGTACAGCCAATTGTGGTATCTCAAAGATGACCGTCCATGAAACGGTTTCTCGCTGACTGGTGACATGAGGCGAGAGTGTATTCAGGACAGCCTGGTACACTGTACCATTAATGTCGACGAGCGTGAAAAACGTCGTGTTGCCGACCTGTCGTGCCCCGCCAAGATTTGTAATGTTGGCTTCGTAAACCACCAGTTTGTGGCCTTGCTTAGCACTGTACGACACGAGTTGGCTTACGTTGAAGCGCTGGTGTTCCCCAAGTGCCTGAATACTGATCGTTACGTTGCCGCTGCTTCCAACTTGACTGGTTACGTTGTGTGGTATATTCTGCGATTTTGGTAGAATCACTGTGCAGCCACTTAGTGCGATGAACAACATCGCGGTGGCACAAATATATACTGTTTTTGAAAGATTCATTTTAACGCCTGATGATCATATGAAGTGATTCTATGGAAGTTAATTTGTTTGTTTAAACAGACGATTGACGGACCAATACGATCTGGAGGTCCTCGTCCTTCTAAGGGATTATTTTCTCTTGAGAAGGAGTATGCTCGCACAATTACCACATTACTTTCACGGTTTCGGTTAGGTACTTAGCTTATCAAAGAGCAGTGGAGGTATCGATAATTATGCCAGAAGAATACCGTGCTCGATTCGTACAACAGTTTAACGGCCCACGAAGGCGGGTCCGACATGGTGATGTTACGTTGCATGTAGCATTAGAGAAGTGGGTAAACGGGCGCGTAGTCGATAAGACGCGGTTAGGTTCGATCGACTTAGATATGCTCGACAGCGTAAACGATCGCGACGAATTTTGGAAAATCACCGATTTATACCTCTCTTTGTTTGATATACCGACCGAGGCCGCCGATATGGTTTGCGCACATTTATCCCAAGTAGTAAAGCCGGTTACTGAGCGCGAAGTAGCGTCTTTTTATTGTTACGGTAGTCAGCTGCGCGAAACGATGCGCGCACGATGACCGGTTAATTACTGATGGGATCGAAGATATTGTCAGGGTAATAACCTAAACCGATTTTACGGGTTCTATTAACACGCAAGAGTGATAAGCGGTAAATTGGTGCAGGTGGCTCCGAG
>CAYHCZ010000173.1:0-3144 GCA_964355295.1 uncultured Methanomicrobia archaeon | reverse complement strand
GGTTGCTGGGCTAAGAAAAAGAAACCGAAAACCACGGCACTAACCGGCTCCAAATACGTGAAAACTGCCCCCTTCTGAGCCTTTACCTTTCCAATACCTTTAAAGTAGAGTGTAACGGCAAATGCCGTGTTGACGACACCCAAAATCAGCAGAAGTATCCATGAATTTAGACTTGCAGATATATCAGCGCCTATTACGAAGGGCAACAGAAAAATCGAAGCTATGAAACTAGCGTAGAATGCTACGACTTGATGCGAGAAGCTAAATAACGCTTTCTTAGACACAATGGTGAATCCTGCATAGACGAGGCCGGAAAGTAACCCAAGAAAGACCCCCAAAAGGTTAAGATCGCTCATCTGAAGGTTCTGCTGATATGAAATAACCCCTATTCCTGCCACGGCTATGGGTAATGCAATTAACGTAGATTTTTCAAGTTTCTCATTAAGAAACATGGGAGCAAGCAAAGCGACAAAGATGGGTGCTGTGTAATTGAGCAAGACCGCGTTAGCGATCGCAATGAGCTTCATCGACTGGAAAAGCAATACCCACCCTACGGCAAGTAAAACGCCCAAACTCAGCATAATACCCCAGGACCGGGTAGCACGCACCGTTTCAGTCCTTCGAGTTAAAAGTACGACAGGCAGGAGCGTAATGCTCGCAAATAAGACCCTAAAGAAAGCGATAGCGGACGCATCGAAGGGGACAAAATTTACAATGACACCATTAGAGCCCCAGATAACAGCTGCTACGGCCACATAAAGGTATCCTGAGAACTGTGGATTGCATGGTTTAGGCACAACTACTCCGGTTTTATGAATTTGAAAAGAGACGATCTTTCAGCGTCATCAAGTCTCATAAAGTATGGGGTGCTCGTGGTCTTGATCGCTTGTATCATCGGCGAGATCCGAGCGCAAAAAAGGAACCAAAAGGTAGATAGCTCTTAAGTTGATCTTATGTTAAGCCAAAGAAAGCAAGCACTGAGGTTCCCGACGACCTTCTCAGGAACTGAAGCGTTTAAGGCTTAAAGTCCAGTCTGCGTTATTCCTTATTTAACACGATCCGGAGGACGGGGAATGGCCGAGGATAAGAAAGGTGCAAATAGGTTCTTCGACACGGGGGCGGACGCCTCCAGCTACCTCGTAGATGGTGAGTCCATCCATTGGCAGGGGAAGCCCGCGACCATAGTCATCGTCGGTAGGGGTGCTCTTCTAGTCATCCTCGCACTCATCTACACCATCTCGCTCTGGCTTGGACCAACAGCCACAGTAAACATTGCCGTGGCTTTCATCTCCTCTGTTTTGATGATTATCGTGGACAGACGGTATGGCCTGATCGCCGGGGTAGCAGGCATCATAATCATACCTCTGGTCTATATATTCGGCACGAGCGGCGCGATGGCTTTGGTGCTCCCCATTCCTTTGATCTATGCTTTGCTCTACCTGCTCGTGCACATAATCTACCTAACCCGGGTGCTTTTCCTCATAACGGACCAGCGCATCATCACCCGCTATGGCATCTTCAGCCTAAATTACGCGGAGTTGAATATAGATCGCATCCAAAACGTCACCGTGATTCAGCCCTGGTACGAGCGCTTTCTCGGCTACGGGGACGTTTACTACGCCACCGCCGGCACAGAGGGCGGGATCGACTATCAACGCCCGGGGATCAAGCTCATGAGCGGAGGGGAGGTCACCTGGGAGGACGTTAGCAACCCGTTTAGTGTGGTAAAGAAAGTAAACGAAATCATCCATTCCATCGAGTCGATCCAGAGGGAGGGCGGTGTGGTCCGCCCTCAGGTTGTGAATGATGCGGAGGAGAGGCTAAAGCAGCTGAGCGAGCTGAGCGCGAAGGGCCTTATCTCCCAGCAGGAGTACGAGCAGAAGAGAGACGAGATCCTTAAGGAGCTGTAAATTTCCGACGCCCCGTGACGGAGCCTTCTCTTATGGTGACCTGATGCATCCACTTATTTTGATTTTTTGACGATCATTCGCCTTTGAAAATCAAGTTGGGCTCCAATTCATTCCAACCATCATCCACCGGTAGAGGCAGGTTTAAACTGCTTAGATGTCTGCCAGTGTGTTTATAAAACAAGCTTTTTGTCTCAGCTCTCGTCAAGCTTTGTCGCTCGATGTAGACGTTTGTTTTGTTCACAATGCTCGGTACCAGAACACCCAGGCTCGGGTTAAAAGGAGTCTCGCTAGTAAGTTCTCGTTCGCGTGCTGTGCTGTTTTGTGGACCGTTTAGATCTATATAACACAATTCAAGATGGGTCGCTAGCGTCTTCCTTAGTAATTCGTCGTCTTTTTCGACCTCTTCTTCAAGCAGCAACACCATACTGAGACGAGCGTTGCGGAATAGTGCGAAGTTTCCTTCTTTAAGGCTTTCCGATTCCTGCCTTTGATACAAGGCCCGCCGAATAGTATGCAATGCGCTATGCAATTGCTCTGGCATCTCGCTGCCATGTTTTTCTATTTGAGCGGCCCTTATGCGCTCGAAACGTTCTTTGTCACCATCAGGCAGCTCCTCAAGTTCGTCTTTGATGACCGATTCGTGTTCCATATCATCATCCTTCTTGCTAACGAGTCTGCGTGTTCTTCGTTTGAAGATAGAGAAAGAGATGCAAAACTCGACTTTTACAGTTCATAGCTTCGTATTCTTACCTAGCGTTAACGCAGTTTTTTCTAGAGAAGATTCTTTATCACAAATGCCTTTATAACTCGAATATCTTCACAAGTAATCCAGGCATTATTTGTTCATGACTCCTAGTGCTTTCACGTAAACGTTCTTCACCCCATCGTTCTTCTCATTTTGAACGATCTCTTCAATTTTTAACTCAAGTTCTTTTCTGATCGCAGGGTTACTTTTTGCGATTTCTGTCAAGGCAAAGGCAGCACACCAGCGAACCACTGTGCTCTTGTCTTCGGTATTCGCCAAAAGTTTGGGAATTGCCTTTTCAACTTCAATTGGGTAATTCTGAGCCAGGTTCCCGATTGTTTCAGGTATTCCCCACTTCACTCTCGGCGCATTGTAGTTTATGTAGTCAACTAAATCGTCGATATGAGGCGCCACAATCTCAGGCTTATCCTTGGAAACGTGTTTCATTACGTCTGCAGCTGTTCCTTTTTCGACGTCAGAACCAGACTT
>CAYHCZ010000172.1:0-3212 GCA_964355295.1 uncultured Methanomicrobia archaeon | reverse complement strand
GTTTCGCAGTAACTACAACGTAACTCTAACGAATCAAGCACTTTAAACTTTGAATTAACAGGTTCTGCGCTGTTAGATATGCAATTTAAGTTAGGGCACCGAACGACTTGGGTAATCACATTTGGCAAAACAACTGAGTTTTTTTGCACGACTTCATAATTTCGGATTATGTTGATTGTCGCTTTAGGGGCTATAAGGGCAATCTTGTCAACCTCTGCAGGAATTAGCTCCCGATCTTCGATCTTTACGATATCTTTTCGTCCGTATTTTAGTCTCTTGCTTGAGACGTTCATAGCAACGCTTACGATAGCTTTCGTAGTGCCTGTTATATCGAGTATTTTTAGTACATTCAGAGCATTTCCGGCTGTAATGTGGTCTATGACAGAGCCATTTTTGATCGATCGGACCCGTAATTCTCCTTTGTTTTTTTTCAACGTCATATCGCGTCATTCATAAGAATCGCAAGTAATGCCATTCTGACAGGTATTCCATAGAACGCCTGCTTGAAGTATCTTGCATGTTTGGTTTGATCTACTTCCGGGGCTATTTCGTCAACGCGTGGGAGTGGGTGCATGATAATGAGATTTTCGCGCACCTGCTTCAAAACGCTTAGTGTTAACCGGTAACTCTTTGCAACGCGTAAATACTCGTTAGGATCAGGAAATCGTTCTTTTTGTATTCGAGTGACATAGAGAACGTCCACATCGCGAATGACTTCATCCACGTCCTCGGCTAACCTGACTGAATCCAAGCTATGAACGATATACTTCGGCATTTGAAGTCCTTCAGGGGCGACCAGTGAGATGTTCGCACCGAACATGTTGAGGGCATAGACCAATGAATGGGCAGTTCTCCCGTATTTGAGATCTCCTAGTAAAGCTATGTCAAGATTATCTAAGTGACTCTCTTTTTTTATAGTGTACAGATCAAGTAGCGTTTGTGTCGGATGATGCCCTGCGCCATCCCCCCCGTTTATGATGGGAATCCTTGATATTTCGCTGGCCATGCGAGCTGCGCCCTCTCTTGGGTGTCTGAGGACTATGGCATCCACATACTCTTCAACCACTTTTATCGTATCAGCTAGGGTCTCACCTTTTAGTACTGAGCTCTCTGCTGAAGTCAAATTAAGAGTGGATCCGCCCAGCCGCTTCATCGCTGCGTCAAACGAGAGCTGTGTCCTTGTACTTGGTTCAAAAAAAAGTAACGCCAAAATCCGGTTTTGGAGCACTCGTACACCAGTTTTCGCGTACGGCATCATTTTCTCTGTGTAGGCTAAAATAAACTCAACATCTTCGCGCGTCAAATCTCGCATTGAAACGACGTGCTTTTTCTTGAACATCTGATAAATATTAATGAAAGATACTCATATAGTTTGTTGAGCGAGTTTGCCATCTGTTAAAAATCGCTTGCGTACGCTTTGAATCGTTTAAAAAAATTTGCATTACAGCTGTTTAACTACCGTCTCTACCTCTTGTCGATAGGCATCTTGACTGAATCCGGCAAGGTAGGTTAAGGCCATAGCCCCGCCAGCCCCTACACCTTCTTTGACTTCTCCTTGTTCGTATTTTTGCAGTGCGCTAAGTGCGCTTTTTGAGAAATCTGGGTAAGCACTAAATGCATCGATTTCTACTGCTTCAATCAACTCGATAAATCTCGCTGAAGTGTCGTCAAAGACATATTTTGTCGTTGCTAAAACAAGGCCGTCGCCAATCTTGAGTTCTTTTAGGACAGCAGCGACTACGCCCATTTGGGTTCCACCGGCTAAAATAACATCTTTTCCACTATTTAGGAAGCCTTCGGCTAACCCAATAACACAAGGCATCATGGGATCACCGAATCGCTTGATTGCACGCATTGGATCGCGCTGCAAGCTTCCTGGACTGATCGATGCTCTTTGCAATGCTTTTCGCACGACTTCTTCCTTTAAGGCTATAGGATTTGCGGCAAAGCTGCTGCTAACGTTTGCGCCGTAGCCGAGCGCTCTCAATACACACAATGCGGTTGTAGTTCCTCCTGGAATCGACTCTCCAATCACTGCTAGATCGCAGTCGCAATAACCTGCAAGCTTGCGGGAAGCGTCGCGGATTGTGTCCGCTTCAGGAACGCCAGGTCGAAGGCGGATATCATTGCCGTGTTTTGCACGAAGATCATAGTAGGGCACGCCTGGGACAATCTTCAAGCCTGAATTAATTAAGAGATGTTCGGATTGTGTAAGATTGAGGCCCGCACGGGTAAGAACGGCTGGGGTAGCTGTACCAGACGGCGCATCAGACATAACCCGGATCGTCTTTAGCTTTCCGTGGGAGACGATTTCTGCATCGGCGGCAGGTGTATATTGAATGTACTTCTGACTGCTTCCTGCCCCTGATATGCCAGCTACGGTCGCAATCTCTGAGTTGGAAAGAACCAACAAAAAAAATGGACGCTCTGTGCTGCCGAATCTCTTTCTAATATTTGATGATTCGCCTGAATAGTTGCGGCAGTTCGTTACCCACATGACTAGCAGCGCCCATCGCGGTTTGTTGTGTGCGCGTCCGTAGTGTTCTTTTGTTCGAGCCGGGGGAGAGTGTACGCGCCAAAAGGCATCACTATCATTCGGGCATTTGGCCCATGCTTTTTAAGCGTTGCTTGAAGCGCTTCTCCTAAATTTCGTGAGCAGATTAAGAATGCTCGCTCGACGACTTCCTTTTGAAGCCCTGAGACAAGGTAGACATCCGCGCTTTGAGTGAGCTTCGCCAAAATTCCAGCTTTATGACCCCCAATTTCGAAAGCATAGTCGAGCCGATCGACAAGCTCTTGCTTGTCTTGTGCTTCCTGAATCCAACGCTCAAATACCTTCTCTCCTAGTCCTTCTGGACATTCAGCTGCTAAAATGATAGCGCCTCCGTCTTTGAGCGCGTGTTTTGCATTATCGAGAGCTTTTTGCGCTTGAAAGAGGTTAATATCCTTTGGTGAGCCTCCGGCTGATGCGAGAATAACGTCTGCGAGCTCTTGTATCGTCACTATATACATGGAATCGACAACTTCTACCCCTTTGCGGTGAGCTTGAATTGCATCTCCTGCGACAGCTTTGACGATTTCTTTTTTTGCGTTAAGCACCACATTCACGATAAAATCGCATCCAATAAGTTGGCCCGCTTCTTCGAGATCCTCTCTTACGGGGCTGTCCAGCCTTCCTGCTTCAGCGTTTGGCTGAAGCATCAGTTTATGAT
>CAYHCZ010000171.1:0-3242 GCA_964355295.1 uncultured Methanomicrobia archaeon | reverse complement strand
CGTATCAGGTGAATAAGCCGGTGCTGTAGACGTGCACCTGCCCGCTTCACTTTCAACGGTTTCTTTACTAGTTCAGCAGGTAGACTGACGCGTTCAGAGCAGTGGCGATGCTCACCCACGCAATGTAAGGCACCAGAAGATATGCGGCCCACTTTTCAACTTTGTAGAACTGGTAGATAGTAGCGGCAATCAAAATCCACAGCGGGATAATGCTAAGCAACCCGTAAAGTGTGTTTTGCAATCCAAAAAACGCGAACGTCCAGATAACGTTGACTACAAGCTGTGCCGCAAAAAGGGCGATCCCTGTGTCCCGCGTGCGATTTCGCGCCGACCGCCATATAAGGAACAATGCGACGCCCATCAGTAGGTATAGGGTCGTCCAGACCGGAGCGAATACCACGTTTGGAGGATTGAACCACGGCTTGTTTAGCGACGCATACCACGTGGGGATTGAGTTGATTGTCCACACTGTAGACCCGACCCCGGCCAACAAAGGCACGGCGATAGATACAACCAGCTTGACGACGTCGATGAGTTTCATCCATGCTACGTGCACTCAGCCGCTATTTAGTATTTTTTGTTACGTCCTTCATATCAGCGATCTCACTTTTGGCTGAATGCCTCTTTCAAACATCCGTTTGAATCGGCCAACGTGTGACGTCGCTTAGACGATAAGAGAGCGTAAAAAGGATCAAGGCGATCACCAAAAATAGTCCTAAAGCGACCCCTAGCGCTACTCTTGTTGCGTTAACTGATCGGACATGTTTCGCCTGAGCTAACTCGACCACCTGGCGCGTTGCCGCAGTAAAAGCTGACGATTCACGAAGCGCGTCGTGGTTCGAGGTCAAAAACGTCGTATACCCATTGAGTGCGCTTCTGCCAGTCTTTGTTTAGCGCGCTTTTTGATACGCGATACTTGATAGAAAGCTTCTCGAGGATGTCAGGCATATCCAGTTGAGCGACATGCTAACGGTACATCTCGCGCCTCCTCGAGTACAATAGCTCTTTTTTCGTCATGTTAACCTCATAAACTATTTTTTCCCAAATGTCGTCTAAAAGCTATTTGAGCATTTATAGGCATTGTACCTGGTCAGACGGCAAAGAAACTAGTGATAATGGTGAAGGAGCGATCGCGACGTTTCACTATGACAATAAAGTTGTTACCAAAACAGTAGGGGCAAGTGGGTATGCATACGCAACGCCTTTCAAGATTACTAAATCAGCCACATGGGTAACCGTCGATATTACAGATGCACAAACTTACCTACAATCGGCACCGCCAATTGGCATTGGCATATTCATACGAGGAAGCCGGATTCGACTCCGACTCCAAGGGTTATTTTTGAGGGGTTGACAGACAATGGAATACCAGGCTTTGAAGCGGTGTTCGCAGTAGCAGGGCTGCTAGCTGTTGCATATGTGCTCGTGCGGCGTCGGACGTGATGGTGCGGCGAGAGACGGGGCGGCATCGATAGGCCGGCGTGCGTTGGATTTAGGTCCCGCGTTAACGCAGAGACAGCACGGCTGACTACTGACCTTGACGCCACGACGTGAGTTAAGATAGAATCACAGCAAACCTTTAGTAAAACGCGCGGTATAGTAATTAGCTTTTAACCAGGCGACTAGATATCGCAGTCGCTATTAAAAGGGAGGTGAAATCGATGAAACGACCACTAGTTATTATAGTACTCTGCATGCTGCTTCTCGCTATGGTCGGCACGACGGTTACGGTTGCCGCAAAGCCAAGTAAGATAACAAACCATAAGTTTGGTGAATCAAGCAGCAGCACCGATGATAATAAGTTTGACCTCTTTAGACTCGGTGATATGCTCCGCGAGGTGATCAACAAGTACATCGGGGAAACCGAGCCGCTCCTGAAGTGGCTGTTTGACACGGCAGAGGGCGCCGGACTCTTTGGCACGAGCAGTGTGTGAAGAACGGCCATGAGCGTGAGCCTATGATTTGGTAAGTGCGCTCGGTTACTGTGTATCGTATGCATCAAAATATAGCGGTAATAGACCGCGTATTCGTTGGATCTAGTTTTTAGACGGTTTGAAATCTCGCTTCGCAGCGAGAAACATAGCAACGTGCTAAAACTAGCTTTAACGCGATTTACTCAAAATAAGAGCTCATGCAAGGGTAAAGTCGGCATGAAAAACTACGGGGTAAAGCGTTTTTGGCATACCGAAATAGGAACGGTTAAGCCAACGCTCACCACTTGGGTAAGCGTATGAGATTGAAACCGCTAACTGCGATAGCTGTTCTTTTGCTTGTCGTTGCCTCTTTGTTAGTAGCAGGTTGCACTACAAACACTACAAGCAATACTAATCAAACAACTACACCAAGCACGACGACGCACGACGCAGTGCTCGAGCGGTTTGTCACGGCGTATAAGGGCTTCGTCATCGACGTGTTAGGTCCCAAGAACGGAACGATCACCGACTGGCAGGTAACGTGGCAAAACAACACGACGGCAAATATTCGCGCAACCGCGCACTACACGCAAGCGAATGTGACGGTCACGTACAACCGAACGGTCATAAGTCTCCCTTCAACTGACGCAGCGACGGCTTACTTGACGAACTACAACCTGACGGGATACGTGCCTTCAACAAACTTGACGACTGAGCGAGGCAACGTGAGCCAAACGGCGCTCGGACACCCACTTACCGTGTTGAAAGCTTACGGAAAGGTGTCGGACGATCTCCGTACCACTTTCGAGGTCGAGCAAGCGGATAATTTGTTTATCATCACCGATTCGACGGTGACGACAGGCTCTTCGTAGCGGGCTAGTGGACTGGCGCTCCAGACTTCGGTAAGGGTAGGGTACTTGCTGCCGGATCCCCCTTTTTACCTTCGGCGTCAATTATTTCGGCTTCGTTACAGTTTGATCACGACTCCCTGAAACTGCCATTCTTGGCGATTTCAAGTAGTAATTGGTTGAATTGTTCTGGCATAGAAGCCATTGGCACGTGGGACGTCGGCCACTCAACGTAGTCCCACTCTGTTCCAGCGGCCTCAATCTTTTTCTTAACGATGGGATGAACGGGCGAAAACTCGCTTTCCGTGCACATAATATAGGTTTTAGGTATCGGTTTTACTCTCTTGGGGTCAAACTGCAGTTTTTCCACATAAGGCGCGGCCGGCTCCAGTCCGATGAACGACATTGGATCATTGCCGCTTGAAACAATGATGTCAAACAATGATTGTCCGGGATCGGGCAACGCAGCATCGACGTACAC